>JBBQVN010000059.1:0-20483 GCA_038211475.1 Terriglobales bacterium
CCATGCCACGAAGCGAGAGCCGGAATAAAACGGTGGAGTTCGCCGTAGAGGGGCACCTGCTCCAGAATTTCGCGACGATAAGCCTTGAAGGTGGTTCCGAAATCGTGAATATCTACGCCGCTGAGCTTGGCCATCAACCAGTTGGCGATGCGCGAGGGAAAGCGCCGCAGCCAGAAACTGTCGATCCGCACTTTGCGCCAGCCGCTGACGATGTCGTAGCCCTCAGCGATCTTCTCCAGGAAAATGGGGATGTCGGCGGGGTCGTGCTGCAGGTCGCCATCCATGGCGATTATGTACTCACCACGGGCGTGGTCGAAACCGGCAGCCAGACCGGCGGTCTGGCCGAAATTGCGTCGCAGCTTCACCACTGTGACCCGGCTGTCCACGGCCGCGATTTCACGCAGTAAATTAAAGGTGCCATCGCTGGAGCCATCGTCGACGAGGACGATTTCAAAGCCCTCGCCGTTGATCTCCATGACCTGCTTGAGGCGGGCGTAGAGGTCGGTAACGTTCTCTGCTTCGTTATGCAGGGGTACGACGATCGAGTATTTGAGCACGGTGTCTAAATTATACGGGAAAGCCCGTCACAAGTGGCTGTGACGAGCCCCTTGGGGAGTGCCTCAGGGATTACGGTCACGTAAAGAGCCGCTTGAAATCGGAGTGCGTATTAGTTCCGAAGCGGCTTGCATTTCGCAAGCTCAACGATGACCAGTGAAGGTCGTGGCGGCGCCCGTATTTCATGGCCGGACGCGGCGACTAGGGCTTGCGAATGGCTACCAGCAGTGTGGCTCCATAGCCGCGAAAAGGCTTCGTCAACATGAGCCGCATCAGCAGAATTTGCACCAGAGCCAGCGGAGCGAAGAACCGAGAGAAAGGTTGGGGAGGGGGCAACGCGCTCAGGGATTCGACTGAGAGTCCCACGGACTTTGCCAAGGCGTTGAGATGGCGCGCGGAGTTGGCGCGGTAGAAAGTCGGAAAGACGTCTTGCGCTTCACGGCGCTCACCCTGCTTGATGGCCCGCAGCACCCAATCGCGTGGCAACCATCGGCCTAAGGTGTGATTTAAGAAGACTGCGTAGTTGACCAGGTTCGGAGTGTGCAAGATAAAAAGGCCGCCCGGCCGCAATACTCGAGCGACGTCCGCGAATGCGGACCGGGGGTCTGGCAAGTGCTCGACCACCATGTTGCTGGTTACCAGGTCAAACGAGCCTGCCGAGAATGGCAGGGCTTTCATATGGGAAACACATCTCAGTTTCAGGTTGCGGTGTTTCGACAAGCTGGCGAATTCCGGGTCGATCCCGACCACCCGTCCCGCGGAACCCAGCAACAGGTTTTCCATTGGATCCAGATCTTTGCCCAACACTCGCCATCCGCAGCCCACATCCAGCCATTGGGTAGTGGACCTCAGATGCCGCAAAACCAGCTTGCCGTAGGTCACCTGGTTCCATTCAATGGGAGGAAGCAGCCACTTCTGTAAACGCTCTGACGCCGGCTGCCCAAGGAGTTGACGAATCTTCATTGGCGCAGCCCGGGTGACGTTGCTTTCGCGACGGATGACTCGGTTTTACTGTGAGCCACCAAGTCGAGGAAGAGTTGGTGAAAGCGTGGGTCACCAGAGAGTTCGGGATGAAAGGTTGCGGCCAATGTGTGCCCTTGCTGTACGGCCACCGGATCCTTCCCTTCCGTGGCCAGCACGATGACCCCTGGGCCGCAGTGTTCGATTTTCGGGGCACGGATGAACACCATCTCCATGGGCGCACCATTCATGAGGCCTGCGCGAATGGAGCTGTCGATCTGACGGCCGTAAGCGTTGCGGCGAATGCGGATGTCGAGCGCGCCCAGCCCTTCTTGCGGCGGATTGGTGACCTCAGTGGCCAACAGAATAGCACCGGCACAGGTACCGAAGGCGGGTTTCTGGCGCACAAACTCCTGCAACTTTTGGAAACCCTCTTCGCCCAGAATCTTAAGGAACGTGCCGGATTCTCCGCCGGGGATGACGAGGCCATCGATGTGGTCTAGTTGTTCGGGCTTCTTGACCAGCACGACTTCCGCGCCAAGCTCTTCGAGGCGACGGCGGTGGGCGTCGAAATCACCCTGCAAGGCTAGAACACCAATGATCATGCTCGGTTGATTTTACCGGATGCGCGGACGAAGAGGGGGGTGCGAGTCGAAGCTAAAGACACTATGAGCCCCCGCTGTGGCTCATCGCGGAATATTCCTTCCAGGCTACCAGCCGCGCGTCTGTAGCAACTGATGTTCCTCGAGGGCGGCGACGGCTAGCCCTTTCATCGCGCCCGCCAAGTCTTCGCTGACTTCCAGAAGCACTTTCGGATCCTGATAGTGAGTGGCGGCGCGCACGATGGCACGCGCCCGGCGTTCGGCTTCTGCCGGGGGAGCCATTGCGCAGTTGTCTTCGTAGGTATGCTTTTCCTCCGCGTGGAGACACGAGGTTCGCTTTCCCATGAAGATACCTGACCCCACGAAGACGGCCTCGGCCCCGAGTTGCATCACTAGCGCGGCGTCGGCTGGCGTGGCGATTCCTCCCGCGGAGAAATTCGGCACCGGCAACTTCCCTGCTTTCGCGACCATGCTGACAAGTTCATAGGGCGCCTGCAGGTTCTTGGCTTGGGCGTACAACTCCTGCTCGCTGAGGACGGTGAGCACGCGCATCTCGCTGACGATCTGGCGCATGTGCTTTACCGCATGGACGACGTCGCCAGTACCAGCCTCGCCCTTGGTGCGGATCATGCAGGCGCCTTCGGCAATGCGACGCAGGGCCTCGCCCAAGTTGCGGGCGCCGCAGACGAATGGAGTCTTGAAGGCGTGCTTATCCACGTGGTGGGCCTCGTCGGCGGGAGTCAGGACTTCAGACTCGTCAATGTAGTCCACGCCGAGTTCCTGCAAAATCTGGGCTTCGGCAAAATGTCCGATGCGGCACTTGGCCATCACTGGGATGGAGACGGTCGCCATGATCTCGCGAATCTTCTTGGGGGAGGCCATACGGGCCACGCCGCCTTCGGCGCGAATTTGGGCCGGAACCCGCTCCAGCGCCATCACAGCCACGGCACCCGCCTTTTCGGCGATCTCGGCTTGCTCGGCGTTGGTCACATCCATTATGACGCCGCCCTTCAGCATTTCCGCCAACCCGGTTTTTAGACGAAGACTGCTGGAACTCCCATTATTCTGTGACATGACAAGGCTCTTTTCTTTTTCGTGAAAAACTAAGCCGATGGTTGCGGCTGCAGCGACCTTGGCCGTGAAATTCTAGTTTACATCGGCGCGCAGAAATGCGCAGGTCCGGTCAGGTTCGGGAATCCAGAGAGTTGAGGAATCGTCAGTTAGTGCGGATAAAAATTGACGCAGATGAAACGCGACCGCGCCTGCGGGTGAACTAGATTGAGCCCACTAGAGCGGAACTGACCGACACGGGGGACCGGTTTGCGAGACGAGCCCAACTCGGTGCTGCCGGTTTCCTTAATCCCCACAATCGTGAGTCGGCTATCCCTACAATCGTCGAGTCGGCTCAAAAGGAAAAGCCCCACCGAAGGGGTGGGGCTTCTGCCTTTTTCGAAAAAAGCTAGCTGACTTTCAGCTTCCGACGAACCAGTCCGGCAATACCTGCCAGTCCAGTTCCCAGCAAACCGAGGGTGCCCGGTTCAGGCACGACTCCGTTGATGGAGATGTCGCCGCTGGCGATAGTGGTCGAGCCGTTGAAAAAGCCCTTTCCAGTGTTGATGGTGAGTTGGGTGACCGCTCCGGCAACCGTAGCACCGGTGTACCAAGTACCGCTGATGGAGCCCGTCAAAACATAGTTATGGGTTCCATCCGCCAAGGTAACCAACTGCCAAGTCGTCGGAGTGTCGAAGGTTCCGGTGAAGATCGTTCCCGAAGGCACTCCGTTGCAACCACAGCCAGTGATTGTGAAGGAGCCGCCTGCCGCGAAAGTTCCGCCCATTGCCAGACTGCCGGACGTCAGAGCCCCTGTGGTGAAGCCGATGCTTCCCAAGTTGGTGCCGACGACCCCGCCGTACTGGATGATGGTGGAGCTTCCCACGGTGAGCCCGCTCGAGCTCCCGGAAAGGGTACCTCCCAGGTTGGTGATGTCAATGCTGCTGGCGCTTGCTAACATAGGAATCGCTAGTGCCAACAGTACAAGCAATACAACTCGCTTCATGCTGCCCTCCTGAACCAAATTCTCGCGCTAAACATCCGTTCCAGTTTCGACCCCCATACTAGGAGTCGCATTTCAGATACACACGCCCATCGATTTTAAAGCAATCCTTCAGCCACACCCAGGGTTGACACTATACCGTTTGTAATCAATACCTTACAACGATACGCGTGCCGTGCGACTGACCCCTATGGTGCAAAAGTATGCACTCTAAAGGTAGAGAGTTGCGCCAGCTGGCCCGTCCGGCAGTTGGTATCCAAGAAGAAATGAGGTCGGCCACCCTCTCTTCGTTCGTCTCACGAATCGGCTCGAACAGTCGAAATGTGAGTGTCCGAACTATAGCAACATTCTACTCGATGGACAAGTACTATTTCCGGTTACTCCGTGGCCTGAAAGTGCCATTCGGCCACCACCGAAAGGGGATTTACCCGCGCGCGGTCCAAGTCTACTCTTTTCCCGAGCAGTTCTGGGGAGGGCTGTTCGGACTTGCCTCGCGATCCGCAAGGGTCGGGGGCATTTTTTTCGTTGCCGCCACTTCCCTGCTCGCCCGAAAGCTATTCCCGCGATAGAATCGGGTTCGTCCCATGCAAAAAGCCAAATCTACCGCCGGTCACGACACTCGCTACGTTCGCTTGCAAAAGAACTATTGTTTTGCTTGCGGTAAGAACAATCCCGACGGAATGCGACTGCGCTTTACCTACGATGAAGAACGTGATTGCTTTGTATGCCGCTTCCGGCTGGGCAAGCGCTATACAGGCCCGCCCGGACACTGTCATGGCGGCATCATCGCGACCATTCTGGATGAGGCCATGGGCAAAGTGAACAAGGTGCGGCACGTGGTGGCGCTGACCTCTCAAATCACGGTGGACTATTTGAAGCCGGTCCCGCTGAACCAGGGGCTGCGGGTGGAATCGCGCGAGGTGCGGGTCCGCGGCCGCAAACACATCAACATGGCAGAGATTTTGAACCAGAAAGGCGAACCCTTGGCACGCAGCCAAGGCTTGTTCATTGCCATTGATCCCAGCCGGATGTTCGCCAAGTTTGTGGACCGCTGATGGACTTTGGCGCACGGCGCACCCTCATGCTTAAAGTCTTGATTGCTACCTTCAACCCCGGGAAACTGCGCGACTTTGCCGGTGCGGCCAAGTCTCATGGAATTGAGATCGTCGGCATTCCCGGTTTCGCAGAGATCCCTTTGGCTGTCGAAGACGGCGAAACCTTCGAGGCCAACGCCAAGAAGAAAGCGCAATACTACAGCCGCTTCGCGCCGGGCCAGGTGGTTCTGGCGGATGACTCTGGTCTGGAAGTGGATGCGCTCGGCGGCGCACCCGGAGTGCATTCCGCCCGGTATGCCGCCGCTCAACCGCACTTAGCGGGCGCGAATACCGACGACGAAGACAACAACGCGCGCTTGCTGAGGGAGTTGACCGCAGTCCCGATCGAGCAACGGACGGGGCGATTTGTCTGCGTCATGGCCGCCGCCCGCGATGGTATTACCCTCGCCACGTTTGGCGGCACTGCAGAGGGCATGATTCTCAGCGAGCCGCGCGGAAGCCACGGCTTCGGATATGATCCCCTGTTTTATTTTCCTGCGATCGATAAAACATTCGCGGAACTCAGCGCAGAAGAGAAAGCGCGCTATAGCCATCGGGGCGCGGCATTTCGTGACGCGCTGGAGTGGTTAATCAACTGCACCCCGGGCGCATAATCCGCCTTGGCGGCCGCGATTTTCCGATCGCCAACCCTCCCCCCTTAGTTTGTTTCCTTTCGCTCCAAGCGGCGACGAAGATGGTCTGCGTTTCTTGACTTCACTGGCTCGCGCCGACATAATAATTGGTTGCGTTGTCACTCTGAAAGTCAGAAGGAGCGGTCTCGTGGCGTCATCCGCAGCTCCGGCAATTAAACCTGGGGTAGCTCCGCTTCGCGCCGGAGAAGGTACGTCTTTCCTCTTGCGCCGTTTGCACTCGCTGAGCGGCATCGTCCCCATCGGCCTCTTCCTTCTCGAACACTTCATTTCCAATGCCGAGGCATTCAAGGGGGCCGAGGCCTATGGCAAGCAGGTTGCGTTTCTTAATAGTCTGCCGTTTGTGGTCGGCCTAGAACTGTTCGGCATCTGGATTCCGATCCTTTACCACGGCCTCTACGGGATCTACATCTGGTACAGGGGTGACAGCAATGTCGCCGAGTACCCCTGGAGCGGAAACTGGCTGTACACCTCGCAGCGCTGGACTGGCATCGTCGCTTTCGTCTACATGGCGCAACACACGTACTACTTGCGCTTCACCGGAGTGCATCTGCCAGACCATCCCATGCAGGCCTTCGCCAAAGTGCAGGGAGAATTTCAACATCCCTGGATGATCGCGTTTTACGCGGCCGGAATCATTGCAGCCTCATGGCACTTCAGTTATGGGCTGTGGCTGTTCGCGGCGAAATGGGGCATTACCACAGGGGAAACGGCGCGTCGCCGCTTTGGGTACGTTTGCCTGGCGCTGGCGTTGGGGCTGGTTTCCATCGGCGCAGTCAGCATGTACGGCTTCCTGGAGGCTCCGCGGCAATCGCTGGACCCCGGGGTTTCGCAAAGTATCGTGATGAAGTAGCGACAAGAAGTAGCGACCGGGTCTGTGGCCCGGCAGATCGGATTTCTAAAAGCATGGCATCAAATCCAAGGATCATCGTAATCGGCGGGGGGCTAGCGGGGCTGGCCGCCGTCATCAAGATCGCGGAAATGGGCGGAGAGGTGGATTTGTTTTCCATTGTCCCGGTCAAGCGATCGCATTCAGTGTGCGCGCAGGGCGGAATCAATGCGGCCAAGAATCTAAAGGGCGAAGGCGATTCCACCTGGCAGCATTTTGACGACACCGTTTATGGTGGAGACTTTCTGGCTAATCAGCCGCCGGTGAAGGCGATGTGCGAAGCGGCGCCGGCAATCATCGATTTGCTGGACCGCATGGGCGTAACCTTCAATCGCACTCCCGAAGGACTGCTCGACTTCCGCCGCTTTGGCGGCACGTTGTACAACCGCACCGCGTTCGCGGGCGCGACCACCGGGCAGCAGCTTCTTTATGCGCTCGATGAACAAGTGCGCCGCTACGAATCCGAAGGCAAGGTCAAGAAATACGAGCACTGGGAGTTTCTATCCGCCGTGCTCGATGGCAACCAGGTGTGTCGCGGAATTTGTGCCATGGATTTGTGGACGATGGAGATCCGCACCTTCCCTGCCGATGCCATCATTCTGGCGACCGGCGGAATCGGGGCGATTTTCGGAAAATCCACCAACTCCGTGGTGTGTACTGGCTCGGCCCAGTCGGCGCTGTATCAGCAGGGCTGCTACTACGCCAACGGTGAGTTTATTCAGGTGCATCCCACGTCGATTCCGGGCGAAGACAAGCTGCGCCTGATGTCGGAGTCGGCGCGCGGCGAAGGCGGTCGCGTCTGGGTGCCGAAGACGGCTAACGACACTCGCGATCCCAAGAGCATCCCCGACAGCGAGCGCTGGTATTTTCTGGAAGAGTGGTACCCGAAGTACGGCAACCTGGTGCCGCGCGATGTGGCAACCCGTGCCATCTTCAAAGTGGTGTACGAGTACAACCTTGGCATTGACGGCAAGCCGATGGTCTATCTCGACCTGACCCACATTGACCGCAAGGTGCTCGACCGCAAGCTCGAAGGCATTCTGGAAATTTACGAAAAGTTCGTGGGCGACGATCCGCGCGATGTTCCCATGAAGATTTTTCCCGGCATGCACTACACCATGGGGGGCATGTGGGTGGATTACAAGCAGGCCACCAATCTCGCGGGAATCTACGCAGCGGGCGAAGCCGAGTATCAGTACCATGGGGCCAACCGTCTGGGCGCGAATTCGCTGGTGTCGTGCATCTACGGCGGCTTTATCTCAGGGCCGGCGGCGATGCTGTATGCAAAGAACTTGCAAGCCGCGCCCGGCAACGGCCATTTCGAGTCGGAATGCAAGCGCCAACAGGAAATTAATGCGAGCCTGATGCGGGCCGAGGGGAAGGAAAATCCGTTCCTGCTATGGCGCGAACTGGGCGAGGTGATGACGGCCAACTGCACTGTCATCCGATACAACAAAAAGTGCCTGGCGGCGGACGCCAAAGTAGTCGAACTGTTGGAGCGCTTCCGCAACATCAATTTGAGCGATCGAACCCAGTGGGCGAATACGACGGTCGCATTCGCGCGGCAGCTCTACAACATGCTGGAATTGTCACGCGTGATCGCGCAGGGAGCGGCCATGCGCGACGAGTCCCGCGGCTCGCACTACAAGCCCGACTTCCCTGAGCGCGACGACGCCAACTGGATGAAGACCACGAAAGCATTGTTTGCGTCGGCAGCCGATGGTCCGAGATTTGAGTTCGAGGCGGTGGATGCATCGTTGATTCCGCCACGGCCGAGGAAGTATTGAGTATGGATACTTGCTATGCGTGCGAACTTCCGGCGTGCACGGTGGAGCACTGTCCTCCTGAGTCGTTTTTTTCTGACGGACAGCGGGACCAATTGTTAACCGTCGCTTCTTGTGCGCAGCACACCAAAGATAACTCAAAGGACGTGGAATACGCTCGAAACGCGCTCACCACTTTGTGGGGCGTCAATACGTCGGGACTGGAACTGTTTGGGGGTAAGGTCAAGAGGTCATTCGATAGAAGCCCCAAGTTGTTAAACACGACGTTTAGCACGATGCAAACCGTGTTCTACGAGGGGCAACTGACGGGTGTGTTTACACTCGATATGGCCCGAGTGAAGAATGTGTTCGAGGCATGTGCACGTGCGATTCACTTTCGCGAAACGGAAGAGAAACATGCGAACTGGGAAATTGTGATGCCCGGGCTGATGTTTGCCCCCGGCAACCCGGATCCAGACAAGCAGATCCCGGCAAATGTCTGCGAAATATTGTCGAAAATTAATTTCGCATGGAGGTTGGTCGCGAATCCGCTCGTCTTTGAATACGGTGTTGCTGCTGAAGAGGGTTTCCTCTATTGTTTTGTCTTTTACCAAAGCTTCCCAGTTTATGCTCGCCCACTCGGCAGGGATCGAGACCCGGTTCGAATTTGATTCAAGCTAAGAACTAAAGGCTAAGAACTAAATGGCAAACAATAAATCCATCATCATCAAGATCAAGCGCCAACTCACCCCCGACGGCAAGCCGGTTTGGGAAGAGTTCGAGATCCCCTACAAGCGCAACCTGAACGTTATTTCGGCCCTGATGGAGATCGCTGCCAACCCCGTCACTCGTGACGGCAAGCCGACCACGCCCATCACCTACGACTCAAACTGTCTGGAAGAAGTGTGCGGATCGTGCGCCATGTTGATCAATGGCAAGGCGCGCATGGCCTGCTCGGCGCTGGTTGACAAGCTCGACCAGCCCATCCGGCTTGAGCCGTTCTCGAAATTTCCCGTGGTTCGCGACCTCGCCGTCGATCGCAGCGTGCTGTTTGAAAACTTGAAAACACTGAAGGCGTGGGTGCCGATTGACGGCTCCTACGATCTCGGGCCGGGTCCGCGCATCACGCCGGTAGAACAGGAAGCCGCCTATCCGTTGTCACGCTGCATCTCCTGTTGCTGCTGCATGGAAGCATGCCCGCAGTTTAACGAAGACACCGGTTTTGTGGGCGCCGCCGCCATTTCGCAGGCGCGGCTCTTCAATGCGCACCCCACAGGGGCAGCCCTCAAGCGCGAGCGCCTGACCGCGCTGATGGGCGATGGCGGCATTCAAGAATGCGGCTACGTGCAGAACTGCGTGGAGATTTGTCCCAAAGACATTCCGTTGACCCGCTCCATTTCTGAAGTGGGCCGCGACGTGATGGTCCAAGCGATCGGAGACCTGTTCCGCAAATAAAGGATCGGGGCGGCCGATTTGCTGCACCCGAAAAGATTTTTCTGTTTTTGCTGTTGTGCTGCACCAGGTTTCGTTTACAATCCGTTTACTTTCTCCTCAGGGGTTCCCTTAAACCCCGAGGTGCTTCCCCCGTTATGAAGAACAGAGCTTGGGTTGTGTTGGCGTTGCTGATGGTGATTTCCGTGCCGTCGTTTGGGCTCCAGCCCACGCGGGTGCGACACCATAAATTGGGGCGCCTGCGCCGTTACGGACTTCTGATGACGCGCATGTTTATTCCAAGCGCGGCCTCCCTGCTGAGACAGAATGAGCTGATCAACCTGTTCGACCTGCCGCGCATCGCTAACAATGATGAACTGGAAGCGCTGAAGGCAAGCGAGGAACTAGTGCCACTTCGAGTCGGCCCCGGTCTCCGCATTCAGGCCGATCTTGACCTTGACCGCCGCTACTGCCGTCCCTGGACCCGCGATTTTGTGGAAGACCTCAGCCTGGCTTACTACGCCCGATTCCACGACCAGCTCCAGATCAATTCCGCTGTGCGCACGATTCTGGTGCAGCACAAGCTTCGTCGCCACAATCGCAATGCGGCCCCCGAGCGCGGCGAGTACGCATCGTCTCACCTCGCCGGCACCACGCTCGACTTGCAGCGCCGCGGCATGACGCGGGATCAGATGCACTTCGTCGAGCGCTACCTGTTCTATCTGAAGGCGCTGGGCCTGGTTGAGCCGGAGGAAGAGCGGCGCGAATGGGTGTTCCACATTATGGTGTCAAAGGAGTACGCGAATTGGCGCAAGTCGCAGACCGCCATGGATCTCGCTCCGTTCGAAGACACTCAGCAGGCAACGGACGCTCAGCCAGCGCGGCTAGGTCCGTAATCGCCGGACCCGCGAAGCTCCCATGATGGTTCTTATGGCCGGCCTGCCCGGGACGGGCAAAACCACTCTCTGCGGCGAACTCTCCCGCAAGGTGGCCGGCGCGGTCATTAGCAAAGACGCTCTCCGCCACGCTCTCTTTTCTCCCGACGACATTGAATATTCCACCCAGCAGGATGACTTTTGCCAGTCGCTGATGCTGCAGGCGGCTGCCTTCTTGCTCCGACGGAATTCCCAGCGGTGGATTTTCCTCGATGGCCGAACGTTCTCGCGCAGGTATCAGATTGACCAAGTGCTCGCGTTCGCAGCAGAGATACAACAGCCGTGGCGAATCATAGAATGCACCTGCTCTGAGGAGACTGCGAAACGACGACTCGAAGCGGCGGAGCAAGGCCAGCACCCGGCAGGAAATCGCGATTACGCTCTGTATCAGGCTCTGAAAGCGCGCTTCGAACCGATCTCCCAGCCCAAGACGCTCATCGACAGCGACCAGCCGCTTGACGTATGCATTGCCCGAGCCCAGGGTGGAATTGGGGCAGACTCCGCCCTGTAGATGGTCCGGCCGATATACAATCTGGCTTTGCAGCGGTGGATGCGAAAAAACTTATGATACGTTCCCTACCCTTATGCTTGATGATCTTGGTGGCTCCGGGCATGATGTTCTCCCAGAATTCCACTCCGGAAGTTTCTGCCCGGGCCCGCCAGATTCACGATTCCGCCATCGTCGTAGACACGCACGCCGACACGCCACAGCGTTTTCTCGACGAAGGCTTTGACATCGGCAGCACCGACGCTAAAGACCTTGGCCACATCAGCCTCGACAAGGCGCGCGACGGCAATCTGAGTGCGGAGTTCTTTTCCATCTGGGTGGAGCCCTCATTCAAAGGGCAGTATGCAAAACGCGCGTTCGACCTGATTGACTCGGTATATGAGCAGCAGTCCCGCCACTCCAACCGCATGACGATGGCCTTCTCGGTGGAGGACATTGAGCGTGCGCGCCAGCAGCACAGGCTCGCCGCGCTCATGGGAATTGAAGGTGGGCACGCCATCGAGAACGATCTACGCCTGTTGCGCGACTTCTACCGTCTCGGCGTTCGTTACATGACGCTAACCTGGTCCAACACCAACGAATGGGCCGACTCCTCCGGCGACATTGACGACGCAAAGATCGAGCATCATAACGGACTCACGGATTTCGGCAAACAGGTGGTGGCGGAGATGAACCGGCTGGGGATGATGGTGGACATCTCCCACGTTTCGGACAAAACGTTCTACGACGCCATCGCAGTGAGCAAGGCGCCGGTGATTGCTTCGCACTCGTCCGCTCGCGCCCTCACCAACGCACCGCGCAACATGACCGACGACATGCTGCGCGCCATCACCAAGAACGGCGGCGTGGTCCAGGTTAATTTCTACAATGGCTTCATTGACGAAGACTACCTCAAGGCCAGCACCGCGATGCGCAAAGATGCAGACGCGGCGGTGGAGAAGTTTGTGGAGGAGCGCAAGGCGCAGGGCAAGCCCGTCAGCTACGCGGACTATGACAAGATCCAACGCGAGTGGTCTGCCAAAATTCCACGCCCCCCATTTAAATCCTTGATCGACCACATTGACCACATTGCGAAGGTGGCCGGGGTGGATCATGTTGGATTGGGATCGGATTTTGATGGCATCAGCGGCGCCAGTCCACTGGGCATGGATTCCGCGGCCGATCTGCCTCGCATCACGCAGGCATTGCTGGATCGCGGCTACAGCGCAGCCGACATCCACAAGATTTTGGGCGGCAATGTGCTGCGGGTTTTTGCTGAGGTCGAGCGGGTTAGCCACGAGATGCAAGCGGCGACCCACCAGTAAGAGCCGGGAGCGGATAGGCCATAACCAGACCGACCGACTCCTGTCGTACAATAAAGACTCAGCGGGATCCATCATTCGCTTTTATGCAAGGAGAATCCATGCGCCAACTTCTCGGTATGGGCACCTTAGTGTGCTTGTCTTTCACGGCTTGGTCGCAGACCGCGCCCGTAGCCAAGCCCGCCGCCCCAAAGACCGCATCGACGCACGCCGCGTCTGCGGCTAAGAGCGCTTCTTCTGTCGAACCCACTGCTATTTTCGATACCACCGCGGGCAAGCTCACCTGCAAGCTGTTTGAAAAGGAAACACCGGTGACCGTTGCGAACTTCATCGGCTTGGCCACCGGCACCAAAGAGTGGAAGAACCCGGTCAGCGGCGCCACTAAGAAGGGTGTACCACTCTACAACGGGACCATCTTCCATCGCGTCATACCCAACTTCATGATTCAAGGCGGAGACCCGCGCGGAGATGGTACGGGCGACCCGGGATACAAGTTTAAGGACGAATTTGTATCAACCCTCGCCTTTGATCGTCCCGGCCGTCTGGCGATGGCCAATTCCGGCCCCAATACGAATGGCTCGCAATTCTTCATCACCGAAGTTGCGGTGCCGCACCTGAACGGCAAACACACCATCTTCGGACAATGCGACGAGCCCAGTCAGGAACTGGTGAAGACCATCGCACGCATGTCGCGCGACCCGCGCGACGACAAGCCGTTCCATGCCATCAAGATCAACAAGATCACCATCGTGCGCGGCGACGCCATGCCGACCGCGGCCAAGCCAACAGGCGCTGCCAAGCCAAGGGTACACAAACCCGCAGCCAGCACTGCCAAGCCGTAGTAGCTTCTTAATCTCCAGCGGCTTCATTCCCTCGAACCGGCGGAATGAAGCCGCCACCCATCGTCATTCATCCCATACTGAAAGGATTTACCTATGTCACGCGAACCTGGCACCTACGCGATTTTTAAGACTTCTGAAGGCACTGTTGTGTGTCGTCTATTCGAGAAAGACGCACCCAAAACTGTCGCCAACTTTACCGATCTTGCCGAAGGCAAGCGTGAGTGGACCCATCCCACAAGCCGCAAGAAAGTCACCGACCGCCTGTACGACGGCACGATTTTTCACCGCGTCATCACCGACTTCATGATCCAGGGCGGCGACCCGATGGGCAGCGGCATGGGCGGCCCCGGCTATCAATTTGAAGATGAGACCAAAGGCTCGAAGCATCGCTTCGACAAAGCCGGCAAACTGGCCATGGCCAATGCCGGTCCCAACACCAACGGCTCGCAATTTTTCATCACAGTAGCGCCCACTGAGTGGCTCACGGGCAAGCACACCATCTTTGGTGAAGTGGTGGAGGGCTTTGATGTGGTCGAGAAGATCATCAGCCAACCGCGCAACCGGCAGGATCGTCCATTGAAGGACATCGTTTTGCAGTCCGTCACCATCGAGCGGGTGTAGTTTGACACCAAGGTAGGGACGTCCTTCACCCGACGTGCGTCACACCGCTCTGTGACGCACGTCATTTCTCAATGTTTACCCCATGCTCTTATAATCAAGAGCGACAACAATTCATCGCGGAGGATGTTCCTATGCCGGCTTCTTACAACGGCCTCCCGGTCACCGCCAATGGCGCTAAGATCGGCTACAGCAACGGGATTTACGACGTTCCCAATAACCCCATCATCCCCTTCATCGAAGGCGATGGCACCGGCCGTGATATCTGGAAGGCCTCGGTGCGGGTGTTCGACGCGGCCGTCGAAAAAGCCTATGGCGGCAAACGCCACGTTGCCTGGTACGAAGTGTTCGCGGGCGAAAAGGCCATCGCTAAGTTCAACAACTGGCTGCCCGACGACACCATCAGCGCTTTGCGCGAGTTCCGCGTGTCCATCAAAGGTCCACTCACTACGCCGGTCGGCGGCGGCATCCGGTCGCTCAATGTCGCACTGCGTCAGATCCTCGATCTCTATGCATGTATTCGGCCGGTGAAGTACTACCACGGCACGCCCTCGCCGGTGAAGCATCCCGAGCGCATGAACATTGTCATCTATCGTGAGAACACCGAAGATGTCTACGCCGGCATTGAGTGGGAAGAAGGCACGCCTGAAGTCGCACGCCTGATTGAGTTCCTGAACAAAGACATGCTGAAAGGCGGCCCCAAGCAAATCCGCCTCGATTCCGGTATTGGCATCAAGCCGATGTCCATTACTGGCACCAAACGTCTGGTCCGCATGGCCATTCAGTTTGCTCTGGCGAATGGTAAGAAGACGGTCACGCTGGTCCACAAGGGCAACATCCAGAAATTTACCGAGGGCGCATTCCGCAAGTGGGGATACGAATTGGCGACCGAGGAATTTCGCGATAAGGTGGTCACTGAGCGCGAGAGCTGGATCCTCGACAACAAAGACCGCAACGCCGCCCTGACCATAGAGCAAAATGCCCATCTGGTCGAGCCCGGTCTCGAGTTCGCCACCGAGGACTTCCGCCAAGACGTGTACCTCGAGGTGAAGACTTGTCTGGACGCCATCTACAGCTCCCATGGCAAGGGCGCCTGGAAGAAAAAACTGATGGTCAACGACCGCATCGCCGATTCCATTTTTCAGCAAGTGGTGACCCGCGCCAACGAATACCAGGTCTTGGCCACCCCCAACTTGAACGGCGACTACATTTCTGACGCTTGCGCGGCGCAGGTCGGCGGACTAGGCATCGCTCCCGGGGCCAATGTGGGAGACGGGTATGCCTGCTTCGAAGCCACCCATGGCACCGCTCCCAAGTATGCCGACAAGGACGTCATCAACCCTGGCTCGTTAATCTTGTCGGGCGTCATGATGTTCCGCTTTTTGGGCTGGAACGAAGCGGCCGACCTCATTGAGAGCAGTTTGGAGCAGACCATCGAGCAGAAGAAGGTCACCTATGACTTCGAACGCTTGATGGACGGCGCGACCAAAGTCAAGACCAGCGAGTTCGCCACCCACATGATTGAAAACATGGGCGCGGCCGTGCTCGCAGCAGTGTGAGCTAAACCCGCAATTCCCGCTACGGACGCGGTCGTCGAGCCTCTGGTCAACCCCACCTTGACCAGCGTTCGTGCCGCTGCCGCTCCGCGATTTCTAGTTTTGCAATCGGATTTATAGAAAGGAACTTTTATGCGCAAGAAAGTAACGATCGTAGGCTCGGGTAATGTGGGGGCCACAGCCGCCCACTGGATCGCGTCCAAAGAGCTTGCGGACGTCGTTCTCATCGACATCATCGAAGGCGTTCCCCAAGGCAAAGGGCTCGACCTGCTCGAGGCCATGCCCATCGAAAAACGCGACTCCTACATCGTAGGCACGCAGAGCTACGCCGATACTGCCGACTCTGACATCGTTGTGATCACGGCCGGAATCCCGCGCAAGCCGGGCATGAGCCGCGACGATCTGCTCAATACCAACGCCAACATTATGAAGGCCGTAGTCGGTGAGGTGGTGAAGTACTCACCCAACTGCATTTTGATTGTGGTTTCTAATCCACTGGATGCCATGGCCCAGGCGGCTTTCAAGCTCAGCGGCTTCCCTCGCCATCGCGTGATCGGTATGGCCGGTGTGCTCGATTCAGCGCGGTTCCGCACTTTCATCGCGCAGGAACTGAAGGTCAGTGTCGAAAACGTTACCGCCTTCGTTTTAGGCGGACACGGCGACACTATGGTTCCCCTTCCCCGCTATTCCACCGTCGCCGGAATTCCAATCACCGAACTCATGGACCAGGCAACGCTCGACCGGCTGGTACAGCGCACTCGGGACGGTGGTGCGGAGATCGTGAAATATCTCAAGACGGGTTCGGCCTACTATGCGCCGTCCGCGGCCGCTACCGAGATGGTGGAAGCTATTCTTAAGGACAAACACAAGATCCTGCCATGCGCCGCTTACCTCGACGGCGAGTACGGCATCAAGGGTCTGTTTGTGGGCGTGCCAGTGAAGCTCGGAGCCAAGGGTATTGAACAAATCATCGAAATCAAGCTGACCGCCGAAGAAAAAACGGCTTTGGACAAGAGTGCGGAATCAGTGAAGGAACTGGTCGGCGTGATCAGCTTCTAGAACTAACCGCTTTCACCTTCGGGAGCCCGCGGCGGTTTGCGCGGGCTCTTTGTTGCTGCCGAAGAGCCGATGCCCCGCTCCTAACCTCCGTCCCGCGCCGGTCGTTAATGTACAATCCCCCATATCTATTTCCTGCGCCTCCGCTTTATGCATTGGGAAGACTTGCCACTCGACGAACTTCTGCGCGCCTGCGCTGCGGGCGACGCCGAAGCTTGGGAAGTGTTCGATCGTCGATTTCATAAGATCATCGCTGTCACTGCTTATCGGACCGCCGGGCACCATTGCGTCCCCACGGTGGAATTGGTGGACGATCTGGTGCAGGATATTTATCTCAAGATCTTGTCGGACCTGGAGCACGTTCTTGGCCAGTTCGAATCCCGGCGGCCCGAATCGATTTACGGCTACTTGAAGGTGATTTCGGCCAACGCGGTGCATGATCACTTCCGTGCAAGCGGAGCCGACAAGCGCCACCCGGGCAAGAACCTTGCATCGTTGGACGATGACAACATTCCCGAGCCTGCGGATTGCAGTGCTCCCGACCTGATCGACCAGACACTGCTCCTCCAGGAAATCGAGACTGCTTTGAATTGGATTATCCGCGACAGCTCGTCTGCCGATCGCGACCGCTACATCTTTTGGCTGCGGCACCGTCAGGGATTGACCGCGAAGGCCATCGCCGAACTTGGTTGCCACGGATTATCAGTAAAGGGAGTGGAGACCTTGCTGAGCCGCCTCTGTCGCCAAGTGCGGGAACGACTGGCAGGGCCGCGTCTTACACAAAATATTACGAAAGGGTTTCAGATGGAGAATCCGTTATAAAACTGTGAGTGACTATTTAATTAATCCCGGTGCACGGCACTTAAGTGCGGACGAACTTGCATGGCTGGTGGAGCGATCCGAGACGACAGCCCCGCCACTAACAGGTTTTGATCCGGCAGCACATGCCGAAAATTGCCTGGCCTGTCAGTCCCTTCTCCTTGCTCACCGACAGGCCCAAAAGGAGATCGAGGGCATGCGGGAAAGGACCACCACGCCTTCCACCTCACCCCGCGATTGGATACGCCCTCCCAGTTTTCGCTCTACAGCCGAGACCCGACCTCGGGCCCAATATCTATCTTCGACCTGCCCTGAATCCGATCTCTGGCCGCGCTTAGCTGCTGGCCTACTACATCCCGCCGAGGCCGAACCGCTGGCCCAACATGCTTCCACCTGCAACGACTGCGGCACGCTTCTCCAGCAAGCTTCCCTCGACTTCGCCCCCGACACAACCTTCGAAGAAGATGCTTTCGTTCGCCAGCTCAAGAGTTCCCGCTCAGGATGGCAACGGAACCTGGCCTTACGCATGGCTGCACAGTCTGCTCCACAGGCGAAACCTGAGCCGCTCTTCCAGAAAGTTCTAACTTATCCCCGGGCCAGAGTATCCTGGTTTCCCGGCTGGATGCGCGGTGCTGCCCCGGTCGCTGCCGTGTTGGTCATCGCAATTTCGTCCTGGTTCTGGACGGCAAATTCCCGATCCCTGGCTTCCGCCAACATGCTCATCGCCCAGGCGTATTCGGAGCATCGCTCGCTGCAGATGCGGCTGCCCGGTACCAACTACGCGGCGCTTCGTCAACAACGGGGTTCGACCTCCTCGCGCCTTGATCTGCCCTCGTCCTTGCTCGAGGCCGAAGCCCAGGTGCAACGCCATCTGAACCGCAACCCTGACAATCCCGAGTGGCTCCATGCAGATGCGAAGATCCAACTTCTCGAAGGCAGCGATCAGGCCGCGATTGAGGCCCTGACCAAGGCCCGCATCGCTCGCCCCAATGACGCGACCATAGCCCTCGACTTGGCCACCGCCTACTCGGAGCGCGCAGCATCCACGGGTGATACAACGAGCAATGCGACGGCGCTCCAGCTATTGAATGAAATTTTGTCCCGAGATCCGCGCAACCCTGTCGCCCTGTTTGATCGCGCTCTCGTCTTGGAGCGAACCCAGTCTTACCCGGAGGCCATCGCCGATTGGCGTCAGTACATGCAACTGGATCCCAACAGCGGTTGGTCGATTGAGGCCCAGCAACACCTGGACGACTCCACCCGCAGGCTCATGGGCCGCTAGTCGCCTCGGCGTCGTTCAACTTCAGCGCCTCCGCCATCCCCACCTGCTAGAATCTTCCCATCATCGGCTTTGTTCTTCACTGGTGGCTGTTGGCTGAGGCTGCCGCTTCCCCATGGACTTCGATCAAATAGCTAGTTTCCTGGAAGTCGCACGCGGTTCGTCTTTCTCGCGCGCGGCGGAGAAGCGCTTCCGCACTCAGCCAGCCATTTCCTCCCAGATTCGCACGCTGGAGGAGGAGGTCGGCGCCAAGTTGCTGGATCGCTCTGGAGGGCGAGTCTCACTCACTGCTTCGGGCAAGCTTTTCCTGCAATACGCTGAAGACGCGTTGGCTTCCCGCAAGGCGGTCATCGCTGCTATGGCCGAAACTGAGCGCGAACCTCGCGGCGAAATTGTCGTTGGCGCCAATGAAGGCACTTGTCTTCACATACTGCCCGAGGTCTTCGCTGAGTTTCGCAAAAAGCATCCAGCGGTCGCCATCAACATCCAGCGTTCCGACTATGCGAAGATCCTGGAATCCGTCGTCGACAATACAGTGGACTTCGGCGTGGTATCGCTTCCCATCACGGACCCCCGGCTCACCGTTGTCCTCATCCATCGGGACGAACTTGTCATCATCGCACCCACCTCTCATCCCCTGGCCCGAGTCAAATCGGCAACCGTCGCGGAAGTCTCCAAGTTCCCACTGGTCGTTCCCAAGGCCGGCCATACCCGCGATGCGTTGCAGGCATTGTTCCGGGAACGCCGGCTAAAACCACGGTTCTCCATGGAGCTCGACTCCAGCGAACTGCTTAAACGTTTTGTCGCCGCTGGCGTCGGCGTTGGTTTCATCGCTCGCTCCAACGTCCAGGAGGACGTACGCGCCAATGTCTTGGCCACTATCTTGATCTCAGATGTTACGATTCGCCGCGACCTGGCGCTCATCTTCCGCAAGGATAAGGCCCTCAGCCGTGCTGCTCGTGCCTTCATTGAAATCACTACCAGACTCAAGGCCGTCGATCTTCTGGCGGGAGGAAAACGCTGATGCCAAAACTCACTCGCCTTATATCGCTCGCGTATTTGCTTTTGATTTGCACCCTTGCGCTCGCCGCCCCACCGGCAAAGCCTAAGCGGCAGCTCGCTCCCGCCACTCCCACCAAGCTGCTGGAAGTTGTGGTCCACGGCAACAGCCGCTATACCACCGACCAAATCGTCGCTGCCTGGGGCCTGAAGCTTGGAGACACAGTAGAGAAATCCACTTTAGACACCGCCATTCAGCGCCTTGGCGCTGTCGGCGTCTTCAGCGACGTGCAGTATACCTATTCCTTTGATCGCACCGGCACCAAGGTAGAACTCCAGGTGAGCGAAAGCGATAAACTCATTCCGGTTCGCTTCCAAAATTTTGTGTGGTTTCGGGATGCCGACTTGCTCGACAAGCTGAAGCAGCGCGTCCCCCCTCTTCCAGGGCTTGTTGCCGGCCTCCGGCTCCATCTCCGCGGATTTGTCCGATGCATTGCAAACCTTGCTCATCGAAAACAAGCTCCCCGGCCATGTTTCCTACATTGACAGCGCCGCCCTGCAAGGGGCCGTCGA
>JBBQVN010000060.1:0-20395 GCA_038211475.1 Terriglobales bacterium
TCAGCAAGGTGGCCGGCCAATGACGCAGACCATTCCCCAAGCCGCTGACTACATTCGCATCCTGCCCGAACTCGTGCTCGCGTTCTTCGGCCTCGTCGTCATGGTGCTGGACCCTCTGATGGACGATGAGGGCAGCCGCAAGACTCTCGGCGGAATCGCGCTGCTGGGTGCGTTGGGCGGTCTCGGCGCCAGCCTTTTGATGGCTCAGTCTCCCGGGCTCGCTTTCTGGAATATGGTTCGCGTGGATAGCTTCAGCGTCTTCTTCCACGTGCTCATCACTGCCATTGTTGCCGTAGTCATCCTCACTTCCTATGAGTACATGGCGGTGCAGCGCATTCGCGCCGGCGAATACTATGGGCTGATCCTGTTCGGTGCGGTGGGCATGACCCTGATGTCGTCCGCCGTGGAACTGGTTCTGATTTTCATTGCGCTCGAAATCTCATCCATCTCCAGCTACATCCTGGCCGGATTCCGTCGCCGCGAAGCCTCCAGCAGCGAATCTTCGCTCAAATATTTCCTGCTCGGCTCTTTCGCCACCGCGTTCTTTCTCTACGGCGTCGCGCTGATGTTTGGCGCGACCGGTTCCACCAACATCACTGCCATCGGCCAGGCCCTGCAGGCGGGGGGAGTACCCAGGCTCGCCTACGTTGCTGTGGCTCTGATGTTCGTCGGCCTCGGCTTCAAGGTGGCCTCCGCCCCCTTCCATGTGTGGACGCCCGATGTTTACGAAGGCGCGCCAGCCCCCATCGTGGCCCTCATGTCTACTGGGTCGAAGGCCGCCGCCTTTGCCGTATTGCTGCGCGTAATGTTTGAGATCAACGCGCCGGGCCGTTTCTGGCTGCTCTGGGTTTCGGCGGCTCTCTCCATGACCCTGGGGAACCTCAGTGCGCTGGTGCAGGACAACGTCAAGCGCCTGCTGGCGTATTCCTCCATCGCCCACGTCGGATATTTATTGGTAGCCTTCGCCGCCCAGCCCGGCCCCGGCATTTCCGCCGCTATGTTCTACACCGCGTCCTACGCCGCTATGAACGTGGGCGCATTTGCCGTGGTCAGCCACTTTGCCGGCGCCGAAGAACGCTATGTCACTCTTGCCGACTACGCCGGCTTGGGACGCCGCTCTCCCCTGCTGGCCGCCACCCTCACCATCTTCCTGCTTTCTCTGATTGGCATTCCCATCACCGGCGGGTTCTTTGCCAAGTTCTATGTTTTCAGCGCGGCCCTGAAAGCGGGCCTGGTCTGGCTCGCTCTCATCGCCTTACTCAACAGCGCCATCGGGGCTTACTACTACCTGCGAATCATCGTGATGATGTACATGCGCGAACCCAAAGGCGAAATTACCGTGCCTCGCATTCCCGCCAGCTTGGGAGTGGCGTTGGCCCTAAGCGTCCTCGCCACCCTCTACCTTGGCGTGCTGCCCGGTCGCGTGCTCGACCTTGCTCTGCGCTCCGCCGCCCAACTGGTGCAACCGCATCCCGCCGCCCCCGCGCCCCTACCCCCAGCCTCGACCCTGTAGGCGACCATGCTGTAGGAGACGATGGCGGTTGCTGGCCGATACTGTCGTGGCTATACTATCGCTGGGCGAAAATGCCGTTGGCGACAATATTGTCGGTGATGATGCCATACTCAACCGGTCGAAATTACTGACCACAAAGCTACGTTGCGACGCGGTTTCCATTGACAACCGGGTCAGTCTCACGGCATCATTGCAACCATCTTGATCGTGTAAGGCTCGGTTGTACGAATTCTCCCAGGAGGAGCTATGCGGCAATTTTTCGGGAAGTTGTGGCAAGAAGAACAGGGTCAGGACATTGCGGAATATGCCGTCATGCTAGCCGTCATCCTTGTGCTCGTGGTCGGCACCATCCGTCTGATTGGCTCCAACGCCAACACCGTATTCTCCAGCGTAGCCAGTTCCGTCCAGTAGATTTCTAGCGGGCGCGGCTTCATCAGCTCTGATCGACATTTTTAGCAAGCGCATAGTTGCGCCCAATCGGCGACGAACACAAACCCGTCTGCCACGAACGCCCGAATCTTCTCGACCTGCCGGCCGGCCTGCTTGTCACGAGGGCTCGCCCCTGCGGGTCTTCGTGGAAGGGCATGGCTTTCAGCCATGCCACCCGCACCCGCGAAAAATGCGAGGCTTTAGCCCCCGTGCCCCACCTTTTGGACCGCGATCCACTGATCAATCTTCGCTTCCAGCACATCCAGCGGCAACGGCCCCTGGTCCAGCACTGCATCGTGAAAGCTTCGCAGATCGAACTTGCTTCCCAACTCTTTTTGCGCCCGCGCGCGCAATTCCAGGATCTTCATCTGACCGACCTTGTAGGAAAGCGCCTGCCCCGGCCACGCGATGTAGCGATCAATCTCGGTGTTGATGTTCTGGTCGTCCATCGCGGTGTGTGCATGAAAATAATCCAGCATCTGCTGCCGCGTCCAATGCTTGGAGTGCACTCCGGTATCCACCACGAAGCGCACCGCGCGCCACATTTCGTTTTGCAGCCGCCCGTACTCGCTATACGGATCCTGGTAAAAGCCAACTTCTTTGCCTAGCCGCTCCGAATAAAACGCCCAGCCTTCCGAGTACGCGTTGTAGTTCACGCCAAACTTGCGGTATGGCGGCAGGTCGGTCAATTCCGACGCAATGGAGAACTGCAGGTGATGTCCCGGCACTCCTTCGTGATACGCAATCGCCTCCACGTTAAGCCACAACCGCTTCTCCGGCGCATATTCGTTGACGTTGATCTTTCCCGGCCGCGACCCGTCCCCCGCGCCGATCGAGTAGTCGGCGGGCACGCCATCCGCGCTGCGGTACGACTCCATCGGCGTCACAATCAGCTTGTTCTTGGGCAGCCGCCCGAACAGCTCCGGCAGCTTGCCGTACATCTGGTCTTTGTAGTGTGTATAGAGATCGAGAAACTGCTGGCCCGACTTGCCGTGCAGCGCCGGATCTTTCTGGATATGCTCATTGAAGCTATGAATGTCCTTGAAGCCCTGGGCTTGGGCCACCTTCAGCATCTCGCGCTCAATTTCGGTGACGCTGTTCAATCCCAACTGGTGAATCTGTTCCGGCGTCAAATCGGTAGTGGTCTGTTGCCGCACCGCATGACGATAGCGCGCGTCGCCATCGGGCAATGCCCACACTCCAGGCTCTAGTCGACCTTGGGGAGCGTATTCGCTGCGGACGAACTCGGCAAACTTTTTGTACGCCGGCGTCAGTTCCATCTTCACCGTCGTGTCCACCGCTGCGCGCAGCCGCTTCTGCTCCGCCTCCGGAATTTCCGCAGGAAACTTGTGTACCGGCTCGGTGAACGGGCTGGCGTCCAGCGAACTATCTGCAATCGCCAGCACCTGCGTCGTCACTTTCTCCAGCAGGTATTTCGGCGGCATCAAGTGATCGCGCATCCCCGCGCGCATATTGGCCATGACCTGCTCAAACACTCGCGGCAACTGATGCAGACGCGCCACGTAATTCTCGTAGTCCTTCACGGTATGGAAGGGCGTTTGCGAAGCCAGCGAAGCGTACTCCTGGTGCGGGCCGCCAAACTGCGTCACCGGCATTTCCCAATGCTTGAACTTCGCCGAGTCCAGCTCGTCGCGGAAGCCTCGCAGCATCAACTCTTTATTGAGCCGTTCCACCTCGGGAAACCCCGCGGTATCAATCGCCTCCAGCCGCTTCAACGCGTCCCTGGTGTGATCCAGCTCGCGAGCCACGGCTTCGGGAGAGAAGTCGCTCAGCCGGTCGTTGAAGCGGTTGTCGCCCGTGAAAGTCGCGAACTCGGGCGCCACCTGCATGGTGTGTTCCCACTCCTGGCTTAGGAACACCTTGAGTTGCTCCCGGCGGGCATCAACACTGGTTTGGGCGGAGCCGAACTGAGTCAACCCGGCCAGAAGAACGAAACCACCAAGCGCCAGCATAAGTTTGATCATAAAGTTGGATTCCTGGGAACAAGATTACGCTTCCGGCCGCACCGCAAGCGCAAATGTCAAAACTACACCAACCCGCCGCGGCGTGCGACTATCCCGCTCCAGCGGAGTACACGGCATGGGTAGTCGGCACGCGCCAAGAACAATCGCGGCGGTACTCGTCGCGGCAACTCCGCCGCGAACCCAACGACTACGCAACCCGCCACCCGGCGAGAACTGATAGCCTACCTCTGCGGGCGCCGTGCTTATCGGGCCGCTTTCTGTTATGACCATTCACACCGACCCTCGCATCGTGATGACGCTTGATGCCGGACGCACCGGCCTGAAGTTCTGCGCCGTACGCGGCCGCGAGCTGGTTTTCGGCCCAGTGTCACGCCCCACCAACCCCGAAGATCTCGACCTGTGCCTCGCCAACATCATTGCGGGCTTCGCGGAGATGCAGGACGCACTCCCCACCGCTCCTGTCGCCATCAGCTTCGCCTTTCCCGGCCCCGCCGACTACACCCGCGGCATCATCAGCCACCTCCAGGATTTTCCCGCCTTCGCAGGCGATGTGGCGCTCGGCCCAATATTGCAAGACCGCTTCGGCATTCCAGTGTTCATCAATAACGATGGCGACCTTTTCGTTTACGGGGAAGCCATCGCCGGATTCCTTCCCTACGTCAACGGACTGCTTGAACAAGCGGGCAGTCCCAAGCGCTATCACAATTTATTTGGGGTCACTTTGGGCACGGGATTCGGCGCTGGCATCGCGCATAACGGCGAGTTGTACCTCGGCGACAACTCCGCCGGCGGCGAAGCCTGGCTGCTGCGCAACAAACTGAATCCCGCCATCAACGCCGAGGAAGGAGCATGCATTCGCGCCGTGCGCCGGGTGTATGCCGCTGAAGCGGGCATCCCTTTTGAATCTGCGCCAGAACCGAAAGAGATTTCCGAAATCGGCATGGGCCGCGCCGCCGGTAACCGCGACGCCGCCCTGACCGCTTTCCGCAATCTGGGCGAGGTTGCGGGCGATGCCATGGCGCAAGCTCTCACACTTCTGGATGGCCTTGCCGTCATTGGAGGCGGCATCTCCGCCGCGTGGCCGCTGTTCCTGCCCGCGCTCGTCAACGCCATGAATGCACCTTACCCCGGCCGCAGCGACAATCTCCAGCGCCTGGCCTCGCGCGTATTTAATCTTGAAGACCCGTCGCAACTCGACCACTTTTTGCGTGGCGAGGTTCGCGAAGTCTCCGTCCCTGATTCTGAGAGAGGTTACCAGCGCAAGCTTACGTTCGATCCGGTTCGCCGCACTGCGGTGGGCATCTCGCGCCTGGGTACGAGCCAGGCGGTGGCCATCGGCGCGTATGCGTTTGCGCTGCGCAAGCTCGGCGGGAAGGAATTGGATTGAGGGCAAGATTCAACAAAGCTAAAGCGTCGCTGATGCCTCTGGCAGAAATTGATGTCGGCAGCCAAGTGTGCAAAAGTTTGCAACTTCGCGTTTAAACGCGCTGTAGCGCGCTCGAGTTTGCGGGATGACCCAAAGTGCCACCCGGAGCGTCCAACGCTCACCACGGGCTCTAGAACGCGATCTACGGCCATCCTAGAAGATGAGCGTGGTCGTCTTTTCGCTGCCCGGACAGGCATACTTTTGCCGTTTTGACAGCGATATCAGAGTTTCCTGTTAGTTTTCAACGGTTTACAGACATTATCATCAAGTTACGGCGAAAGGACACAAAACCGCCGCGGTAGGTCCGCCAAGGATACAATTGGTCTCGCTGGCCGAGACCCAGTCTATGTGGAAAAACCCTAGCCTGATTTTTCTTTTCGTCCTGCTGGTGCTGCTGGCGCCGGCAGCCTACCTGTTGACGGAGCCTTTCTTCAGGCCGCTAGCGTTTGCGGTGATTCTGGCCGTGGCCTGTTACCCCATCTATGAACGCATCGCCGTGAAGAGTGGTGCGCCTGGAAGAGCCGCCGTCTCGACTTTGCTGCTGCTGGTTCTGGTGGCTGGCATTCCCGCCACCGCGATCTTATTCAAGGCCAGCTCGGAAGCGGTGCTGGCGGCCAACTTCCTTTCCCAGCGCAGTGCGGAGCAGGGCGGATTGACTGCTCTTGCGCTGAAAACGTTGCAGCGTCCCATTGACTTCGCGGGCCGCTACATTGACCTGTCGAGCTTCGATCTGCGTCAACAGATTTCGTCGAAAGTGGAACAAACCAGCGTGCTGCTATTTCGTTTCGGAGCCGCGGTCCTGGGAAACGCTCTTAGCCTGCTGGGGGACACGCTACTCTGCCTGTTCGCAGTTTTTTTCTTTTTGCGCGACGGCGCCAGCATGATCCGCCGGCTTAGCGATATCGTGCCGCTGACTCCCGAACATGCTTCCCGTCTGTTCCACACCGTCCGCGACACCATCGTCGCGAACGTCTATGCGATGGTTGCGGTGGGTCTGATTCAAGGCGTGCTAGTTTCCGTCGGGTTCCTGATTGTAGGATTTTCGTCGGCCATCCTGCTGGGCGTGGCCGCGGCGGTGGCCTCCGTGATTCCAGTGGTGGGCCCTGGCGCGGTATGGATCCCTGCTGCCGCTTACCTGTTCGCGACCGGCCATCCGGGGCAAGGCGTATTCATTTTGATTTGGGGAATTGTAGTGGTCGCTGGAGCCGACAACATTGTGCGCCCGCTTCTGTTGATGGGCCGCGGCGAAACCCATCCGCTGCTTTTGATCCTCGCCATCTTTGGCGGGCTGGATGTCTTCGGAGTGATTGGCTTGTTTCTGGGGCCAGTGCTGCTCTCGGTGATCAGCGCGATCTTGCAGACCATTTTCGAAATTCGAGATTCCACTTCGCGAGAAAGCGTCGTGGTTCAAGTGCAGTGAGAGGGCAACTTCCTGCAAAGATTGAGCCGGAAATACGGCAGCAGGAGCGATCGAACCTCACAACTGTAATTCCATGTACATCACGCCCGCCATGGGGTTCACGCGGTAAGGCGGGATCTCTATGAATCCAAGCTTGCGATACATGGCAACCGCCTCTTTCATCGCCGGCTCGACGGTGTCCAAACGCATGTGGCGATAACCGATTTGACGCGCTTCCGCGATTATGTGCCTGGCCAGCGCTCGGCCAATGCCCTTGCGCCGAAAGTTCGGACGCAGGTACAGCCGCTTCATTTCGCAGACGTTGGTCTCTAGGCGGTGAAGCGCGACGCAGCCCGCGAGTTGACCCTCCCACTCTGCCAGTGACAAACGACCATCAGGCGGGGCATAGTCGCCCGGCAGTCCGGCGAGTTCCCGGTCGAAGTTTTGAAAGCAGAGGCTGAAGTCGAGGGAGTGCGCGTACTCGAGAAATAATTCACGCGCTTTCTCGATTTGCACTGACGACTCGGCTTGAGTTATCGCAAAACCCGTCACAGGAGATTTCCTTTCGACCTGCAAAACCTAGCGAGTACACCTCTTGATGCCTTACAGTGACTTGCTTGATAGAAGTTCCCCGCCGATCACAGACCGGTCATTCGCTGCAGGTGTTCCGGATATCGATCACCCTCCACGGTGATTTTCGAGGCCGCGCTATCGATGTCGCGCAGATCGTCGGCTGTGAGCGCGATTGCGAGCGAGCCAATGTTCTCATCGAGGCGAGACAGCTTGGTCGTGCCTGGGATAGGAACAATCCACGGCTTCTGGGCAAGCAGCCACGCCAGAGCTATTTGAGCAGGAGTCGCGTTCTTCCGCTTCCCAATGCTGCCCAGCAACTCAATCAGCGCCTGATTCGACTTAAGAGCCTCCGGCGTAAAGCGAGGGAGATTGCTGCGGAAGTCGGAACTGGCGAAGGTCGCGTCTTCTTTGATCGCGCCGGTCAGAAACCCCCTGCCCAGGGGACTGTAGGGCACGAAGCCAATCCCGAGTTCCTCAAGGGTTGGTATCACTTCCTTCTCGGGGGTCCGCGTCCAGAGCGAGTATTCGCTTTGGAGAGCAGTGACCGGCTGAACAGCGTGGGCGCGGCGAATCGTCTGCGTGCCTGCCTCGGAGAGCCCGAAGTGCTTGACCTTGCCTGCTTCAATCAGTTCCTTGACTGCGCCGGCGACTTCTTCGATGGCCACGTTTGGGTCAACCCGATGCTGATAGAGGAGGTCTATTGTCTCTAGCCCGAGTCGCGTGAGCGAGCCTTCTACAGCCTGCTTGATGTGCTCGGGCCTGCTATTGAGACCTGGCGCTCCTGGCCGATTATCGCTGCCACTCAGATCGAATCCAAATTTGGTGGCGATCACCACTTTCCCGCGGAAAGGAGCAAGCGCTTCGCCTACCAGTTCTTCATTCGTGAAGGGGCCATAGACCTCGGCCGTATCGAAGAATGTGATGCCGCGGTCCACGGCTGCGCGCAGAAGAGACATCATCTCCTGCTTGTCTTTGGGCGGGCCGTAGGAGAAGCTCATGCCCATGCAGCCAAGGCCAAGAGCTGAAACTTCCAGGTTGCTATTTCCAAGTTTGCGCTTTTGCATCTCCGTCTCCACTCAATTCTTAATCACGCCGGTTGCAGACATAGCCCCACTCTATTGCCCGATCTATCAATTTCATATGCTCTTCCGAAAGCCGGGCGAGCGCGATCCGCGCCGCGTCGCTTTCTTCAGATGCAGCCGCCCACCACAGGGACTACTGGGCCGTGAGAATCGAAAAACCGTCAAACTTATACTCCCGCCGTCCCTCCACAACTGTAAAAATGGCTTTCCCGAATTGCACCTGGTCAAACGCGTCGGCCAGGTGGTTCAGCATCTCAGGCTTTGCCGCAGGCACGTTGTGCGAGGGCAACAGCAAGTCAAGCTGAGGCACCAGCGCGGCCAGACGGTGCACCGATTTGCTATAGGCCTTGGCATCGGTTTCTGGAACATAGAGGAAGATCGGGCCGGGATAAAAAGTGTCGCCGGTGAACAGCAACTTGTGCTGACGGTCGAGCAGGCAGAGTGAGTCTGGAGTGTGCCCTGGAGTGAGCAGCACCTCCAGCGTGCGATCTCCCAGGGCAATGGTCTCGCCGTCGTGCACAAAATGCGCGATCTTGAAGGCGGGGATAGCGTAGTCTTCCGGCTTGAACCCTTTTGGCGGATGCAGGCAGAATCTCTCCGGCACCACCACATCGCGAAGTTCTTCGCGGGTAGCGCCCTTGGCATTACGCCGGGTGTAAGGGGTATCGACACCGAGTACTTCCGAGAACTGCCAGTCATCGCCGATGTGGTCGAAATGAGTGTGTGAGTTCAGGACGGTCACGGGAAGTTCTGTGAGCTTGGCCACGACAGAACGCAGGTCCGCGATGCCCAGTCCGGTATCGAAGAGCAGCGCGCGTTGGGATCCGGTGATGAGATAGGAGATGACTTCTTCATACTGGTGCGGCTCGTAGATTGCGAACACGCCGGGGCGAATGCGGTACACCTCGAACCAGTCGCTGCCGACGAGAACACGCTGGAATTTCCGGTAGTCCTGGCGCGGAAGGGAGGCGCACCATCCTTGGAATAACGGCTCGGCCTTGGCTTCCTTGCGACCGGGCGGGGTGGTTTGTCTCAAGCCTGATTGGGCTGACTTCGCTTGTGGGCGATCCGGTTGAGTTGCCGCGCTTGCCTGGTTCTTGCCGACTTGGGCTCCATGCAATAGCGGGAACGTTGCCGTCCAGAGCACGAGTGAGAGAGGGAGAGCGAGCCATCGAGCCATAGAGGAACTCCTACGCGTAGTTCACTCTAACGCGGAAGCGGGGCGATGTGCCACCTTTGGGGGGACATGGAAAGAAGGTCAACCGAGCGTCTGAGTGGACGCCATGATGTTGGCGGTTTTTTGGCAAAAGCAGAGTTCCGCCCACTCTGCGGCCATAGCAGTTGGCTAGAATGATGCAACGTCACGCAAAAGCGGCGACGGCCGCGAGCGTCACTTTATGATTCAGCGAAGGCGGCGAAGCGAGCAAAAAAGTAAGGGAGCGAAATGATTTTCACAAATCTCTGGTCCACGGTCTGCCGGACATTCTCGGCATGGAAAGCCCATGAAGCCCAGCGACTCGCGGCAGCTTTGGCCTTTTATACAATTCTGTCACTCGCACCTCTAATCATTTTGGTCATCGCAGTGCTGGCGCTGGCCTTCGGACACTCCAGTGCTCAGGATCAAATCATCAGCCAGGTAAAGGGGGTGGTCGGCTTGGATGGGGCAACTGCCGTTCGGACCATGATCGAACATGCTCAAAGACCCGCTTCAAGCATTTCCGCCCTCATCATCGGTGTGATGACCCTGCTATTCGGGGCCTCAGGGGTTTTAGGTGAGCTACGGTCGGCTCTGAATATAATTTGGGATGTAAAACCAGCAAGTTCGAGCGGTCTCGCGGGACTCATCAAAGAGCGGCTCTTTTCTTTTGGGATGGTGCTGGCCACCGGTTTTCTGCTGCTGATTTCGTTGGTGGTGAGCGCGACATTGGCGGGGATGGGCAAATTTTTCGGCGGAAGCCTGCCGATGCCCGAGATTGTGCTGAGTGCGATCAGCTTTCTCATTTCTTTTGCGGGCACCGCGATTTTGTTTGCGCTTATTTTCAAGTACGTGCCCGAAACGACGATCACCTGGAAAGATGTGAGGATCGGAGCGATCGCCACAGCATTCTTCTTCACCATCGGCAAATCGTTGATCGAGCTGTACATGGGCAAGGCTGGTGTCGCGTCCGCGTACGGAACCGCCGGATCGCTGATTGTGGTGGTCGTCTGGGTTTATTACTCGTCGATGATTTTCTTTTTCGGAGCAGAGTTCACCCACGAGCTCGCTCTTCCTCAAGAGCGACCCTAGGGAGGGTGCGGTGACTTCCCTTGAAGTTACCCGTCTAGGAAACCCAAGTTAGCGGGAGTCCAAGTGGAGCTTTTTCAGCTCTAGCTCTCGCGAGGGCTATGGGTCACCGACGTTATGTGAGAGCGCCTGTTGTCTGGTAGGGAGATAGCGGAATACTGGCTATCAGCAGAGTACCGTTCTTATCCGACTCAATTTTCAACTGGCCGCCAAGATCAGCGATACGTTCCCGCATTCCGGCCAGGCCAATACCAGCAGCGCCAGTTTCTCGAAAGCGCTCCAGAACTTCCGCTGCAATGCCCCGGCCCGCATCCCGCACCTCGAGAATTACCATTTCGGTTAGAACCTCTAATTCAATATCCACGGATGGACTTTCCGAATGGCGGTGCACATTGGTGAGGCTTTCCTGCAAGACTCGAAACAGGGCGAGTTCGACGGCTCCTGGCAACCGGTTCATCTTCGGGGGCAGGTTGAGCTTCGCCTGAATGCCACAACGCTCGGCGAATCCGTCCACATACCATCGAGCGGCAGCCTCAAACCCCGCCTCGTCGAGCAGCGGTGGGTGCAGCAAGTAGGAGATAGTCCGAGTTTCCCTGAGGCATTCGCCAACGGAAACTAAGCATTCGGAAAGAAGCTCCGGTCGTGACGGACGCTTCCCGTTTCCATTCATTGAGTCCAAATTCATCTTCAACAAAGCCAGGTGTTGGCCGATGCTGTCATGGAGATTGCGGGCAAACCTTCGCCGTTCGTCATCCTGGGATCGCAGAAGACTAATCGCCAGCCGCCGAAGAGCACTGGTTCGTTTCTCGACGAGCTCTCCCAGTTTGTTATTGCTTAGTAGCAGCGCGTCTTCCGCGATTTCGCGCTGAGTAATTTCGACTTTCAAAGCGTCCAGCGACGCCAGAGTTTGATAGGCGGAGGACGCGAATTTACCCACCGAACTCATGATCCGCTCATCTTCCGCATCGAATTTGCGACGGCCATCATGGACGATTGTCCATAGCGTGCCCACTGCTTTGCCTTCAAAGTAAAAAGGCACCAGCAGGGCCTCTTCGACCGGAGGTTGAACCGCCTGGAAATATGTGTAGTGGCGTTCGAGATGCCGGAACAACAACGGGGTGTCGCGATTGAGCACGTCGCCGCAGGGGCTGAAGTCGCGCGGCGTACCACCGCCACTGTGCGAATTCCATTTGCCGGCGACGGCTGGCCAATAGAAACGCTTTCCGCCATCGTCGGTTGACAGCAGGCTGAGACCGGCGGAGTCACTTTGCGTGCTCTCGAGAATCGTGTTGACCAGAGTTTGAAAAATGTTACGCGGCGTCTCAGCCAGCGCACTCGATAGCGCTACGAGAGCGGCATTCTCCTTTTTGTAATCGGGTGCACGCGACGGGCGGCGACGCAACTCATCTGTACACAAAACCGAGTCCAGAGAGGCCGCCGAGATGGGAACGGGACGATCATTCCCTTCGGCGTTCTGAAGAATTTTAGATTCGATCACATTCTCACCGAGGCGCCCGGGACCAACGCGGGACTTCCACTTGTAGGCGAGGTTATCTAGTCCAGCACCCAATAGCTGGTCAAAATCGACCATTTCTCGGAAATTATTGGTAAAGGCGACATGAGGCGTGACAAATTTTCACGATTCCCAGGGTTTATGGTTCCGAAAAAAGTGCCGATTTTCTGGCTAAGCCGTTGCAAGGATTGGCAATCGCCCGTCTGGTCTCGGGCGTGCATAAACTTTAGCGGAAGGCGGCAGGTTTGAGCGATACAAATCTCCGCAGGATAGGGAGATGCATTATGGATCGACATTTCATGGATATGCACATCATGGATCTACATGTGAATCGACATATTGGGGAACGATCCATCGTGGATCGACCCATCTTGGATCATGGTGATTGGCGGCAGTTGTGCAAAGCGGCGATGAATGAGCCCGACCCCGATCGACTGATGGAGCTTGTCTCCGAGATAAATATTTTGCTGGATCCAAAGCGCGCGCGCCAGACTACAGGACAAGCCGATGGCGCTGAATGATGAGAAACCATTTCTGGGATTTGAGCGGTAGGGCTTATAGGTCTTGTTCAGAACGCTACCGAGGGAATAGCTGCCAATAGAGAGGTTTTACCCTGCAAACGTGGCTAGATTTAAATCGAGAAGGCCGTGGAGTGCAGCGAACTACCAGATAGCGTTTCTGAGAGCGCATTTTTGGGTGTGTCAGAGGTGGCGAAGATTTACGCCAGATGGTTCGACAGCGTGCGAACTCTCGAAGTGTATCGAACCAAGATCTGACTGCCGCTTCGGTTGCCATTCCTTCCAAGTCTTGAAAAGAATGGCGGGGACGACGAGACTCGAACTCGCGACCTCTGCCGTGACAGCGTAGCTGTATTAGGTTTTTCAACGACTTAAAAGACCTGCGGGGACTGCCAAACACACGCAAGTCGCACAAGTCAGCAGCTTTTGTGGGTTGAGATGTGGGTCGGGTTTTTCGTCGCGTCCAAACGTCGTCTCCCCAGCCACACCGACTCGCTGAATTGTGTCGCCGCATGTAAAAAACCATCATTTTATTGAAATGTTCTAAAATGATCGGGGCCAATAAAAAGCTGGCCGCCAGTGTTTGAATCTCATATTCCATATGGATGATCAGGTCCCACCGAAACCTGCGACCGCCGACCCCAAGATTCCAGTCCTTAACGCTATCCAGAACATCTGTGACCATTTGGTCGAACGGGCGGCCACCGCTTTTTTGGGAGCCGGTATCAACGCGGGCATCAAGGACGATTCCGGCCAGACATTTCCGCTTGGGTCCGCCTTAAGCGAGTTGCTTTGCAGCGAGCTCCTCAAAAGTCCTGAAACGAAGACAACGCTGGACGAAGCGGTCGAAATGGCCCGTTACACATTGGGTGCCAAGGCCGTTAACGACTTTATTTACGACCAGTTCAAGGGGTTTTCTCCTGGAGCGGCCCACCTGGCCCTCATACAGCTGCCATGGGATGTGATCTACACGACCAATTTCGACCTTTTGGTCGAAACAGCTGCGAATTCCGGAGTTGTCCAGTCCGCGGGCGAGATCAGGCAGATTTTCACTTCTGCAGCGCCCCTTTCATCATTTGGTGAGGGGGACATTCTCTACTACAAGATTCATGGCAGCATCGACTTTGCGAATACTCCGGAGGGCCGCCTAATTTTGGCGAAGTCCGATTACAGGTTTTACGCCGAATTCCGCAAAGCTCTTTTTCGTCGACTCCGCACAGACCTACTGAGCCGAACTTTTCTGTTCATCGGTTACAGCCTTTCGGATCCAAACTTCAGGACAATTCTCGATGATTGCAGAGAGGAGCTTGGCGTCGAGACATTTCCCTTGAGCTATGCCGTACAGCACACGTTCACTGCGGTTCAGGAGGCATTCTGGCGAGAAAAGTACAATATCCAGCTGCTCCAGGCTGATGCCACGGAATTTCTCGTCGTCTTGAAAGACACGTGGTTTGCACAAAATTGCGCCGTGGTGCCCTTTCTCGAAAGAAAAGCGGTCGAGTACCTAAACCTGGACTCAACGACACGTTTCCAGAAAGTTGGAGATTCCTTTTACCTCCTGAGGCCCAGCGATTGCACCGGCCCGAGCAGTCCGGCTGCGTTTTTCAACGGCGCGGAGCCTTCGTGGGCGGATATTAGGGATGGGATAGTCCCACATCGAGACGCTTACGATGACCTGTTGGAAAGCGTTTTTCCGGAACTTTCAGATCCCACACTGGGTCCCAGCGCACACTTGATTACAGGATCCGCAGGGACCGGGAAGACCGCCCTTCTAAGGACGTTTGCGTATGATGTTGCTGCCGGATTTGGATTTCCAGTTTTCATTCATATCGCCGGCACACCTCTGGACGTCCGGGTGTTAACACCTCTCCTTGACGCCGGACAACCTACGCGGTTCATCGTCCTGGTTAACTTTGCTGCTGAACACATAAAGCCACTAAGCCTTTTTTGGGAAGAGGTAAGACAGAGGAACCTGCCCATCACCTTGCTCCTGGAGGAACGCAAGAACCAGTGGCTGGTATCGAAAGAATCATTTCCTACGCGGCTTAATCCGAATGAATTTGAACTGGGCACGCTCTCCGAGCGAGAAATTATCTTAATTCTTGATGCGCTTGCTAAGTACGATGCCTTGGGTAGGCTGACTGGCGTACCGCGCGGGACGAACAGATACAACATTTCACCGCACTGGCGCACCAGGATTTGCTAGTTGCCCTCAGAGAACTCACGACGGCCAGTACGTTTGACGACATCGTGCGAAATGAGTTTGATAAAATTCCCTCGGCTATTGCGAAGGAAGCCTATCTCCACGTATCTGCTGTCGGACAGCTCGATCTATCACTGCGGTATGAAACACTGCTCCGCGTTCTTAATCTTCGTTACAACCAATTAGGAATCGACCTGCTCACGCCGACTGAGGGAATTTTGATAAGCGGGGAGGAAACTGGCGCATCCCGCCATAACATCGGCTATCGGCTTCGGGCAAGACACCCGATCATTGCATCGATTATTTTTGCAATGGCGGCTCCCGATGATGCTAGGAAATTCGCCGTTCTAAACGCTCTGCTTACCAATCTAGACCCTGGATTTCCCGAGGATCTAAGGCTTTTGAATGAAATAACTCGGCGGCGGGAATTGGTCAATACGTTTTCTCAATATGCGCTTCGGCGCGCCTTGTACGACCGGATTGCTGCCATCCTGCCGGGCAGCGGTCATGTTTATCAACACAGGTCAATTATAGAGCGTGAGATGAAAGACGCCGATGAAGCGGTAAGATTCGCGCGTATGGCCCTGAAAGTTGACTCCAGCAACCCTTCTTTTCAAAATACCCTCGGCCTAGCTCTGGAACTAGCCGCCCGGGATGATCAACGCGATTCATTAAAGCGTCAAGCTATGCTTTCGGAGGCTTCCAGACTGTTCGAGGATAGTATCGAGCATAACCGCGCTGATGCATACGGCTACATCGGTAGGCTCCATATCATCAGGCATAAGATTGGGCGGACCAGGGACCCAGAAGAGCGCGAAGAGTTGCTCGTTTCTTCATTGTCAATGCTCGAAGAGGCATTCGAGGCCACGAACGAATCTCCAATAATTGCCGGGGAGCTTGCCAAGCTTAAGGAGCAACTTGGATCTCTCAACGATGCCATCACTATTGTTAAACGGGCCTCCAAAAAGAGTCCCACTGATATGCGGATTAAGCACTTGCTCATCAGATTCTCTGCTGATCAAGGTCAAACAGAGGAGGCGCTGAAGGTCGCTGTGGAGGCGGCGAAGCTTGACCCCACCTCATGGCGCGTGCAACGCACCCTGGCTAGACTGCGCAAGACGCTGGACGGCTCCCTTCAGTCGGTACGTGGACACTACGATGCAGCAATACGCCATAATAAGGGTGACATTGCATTAGTGGTAGAGCTAGGCGCGTACCTGTTCGTCAAGGGGGCTTATGATGACGCTAAAAAGGTATTCGATTCAATACGAAACGTCACTATAAGTGGCCAAGAGAGATCTAAGTTTCGTGAGCTATGGAGACAGCCCGACGGTAGGATAATGGTTTTTGACGGAAAAATTAAGCGCATAGCCGGCGCTACCGGGACCGTTGTTGCTATTCCCCAAAATTTTGACGCATTTTTCTGGCGTTCAACCGGCACCAGCTTGCTTCGCGAGGGACAAAACATTCGATTTACAGTCGGATTTAACTCCCAAGGTGCCATTGCACGGGATATCCGACCCATTCGCTGACGTGCGGAGCCGTTTTTTTCGGCCCTCCTTACCCCGGTAACGCTCTGCGACCGCTGCACGAAATTCTTCCCCCGTCTTCCTCCACCAGCACATTGTCACCGCAGTAATCGGCGCCCGCGTGTGCCTGCGAACCATTTGAATATCCACGCCGATGTCCGACAGTCCGTTAACCTCCAACATCGCCGGCCGGATGACGAAACGCATGAAATTGTCGCCGCGCTCGTATGCGTCCGGCGGCACACCGACGAGCTTGCGAAACTTGACCAAATCTATCGTTTCCACGCAGCGGTCCAGATTGGCCCGAAGGCAAATCATTTCGTACAGCGCGATGGCGTATTTGCTGGACATCGCATAGCCGATCTCACACCGCACCCTGCCCCATCGGTTCGAGCGAGCCAGGATCTGGCGCAGCCGCTTCGGGATGCCGAACTCCACCGACGCGGTGGGAGCATCCCTGTCATCAGTGTCCGTGAATTCCAGCAGATGGGTTTTGAACGTCTTGCTTTTTCCCGTCCTATTGGAAATGTGCGAGACGAAAACTTTGGTATCCATCAGGCGATCCAGGCTTTCCCGCACCCGGTCATTGCTCTCGTGCTTTGAGACGGCACGCCGCAAGCTGGCGAGCGAAACTTCCCACTCCGCATCAGGCTCCGTAAGCCTTCCGCTATCGTGAGCCATCTGCAGCAGCTGATTGAACAAGGCCCTATCTGAGGCTTCCAGCGCGTGCCCGCCCTCAATTTCGATAAGCTCCGCCGCTTTCGGAAATCCGTCGTGGTTGCTTTGCTGCAGAATGGTCAATGCGCTCATGCCCGACTGTTAACACCAAGGCATTCACATGGCAACACGCCCATTTGCTAGGAAACCGCTTCCTCACGGAGAGCGCCTCCGAGCCTGATGCACTGTCCTTGCTGCCGCCCGATGCCTAGGAATGGCACGACAAAACGCACTTTGCTTTTACCCACACCGCTCTTCTTCAATTTCTGATCTGTTCAAGTTAGGTGGAAAATCAGCCCGTCAATTCAGGCGCTTGGTGCCTCTGTTTCCTAGTCACCGGGCGCTTTGCGCCTAGCAAGGGGGCGTCGGAATCCTAGCTGCCGGGCGGCTTTCTCCTAGCAGGCGGGCGGCCCCCACCACATTCCTAGCAACCGGGCAATCCCCTCTCGCGCAAGATGACAGCTCGCCATGTCCACGTGTCCACAAGCCGAAAAGCTTGCAAATATACAAGCCCGCAAGTATGCGTGTCAGCGGAGGACATGAATGCGGGTGATAGCGCTGATCAATCAAAAGGGCGGAAGCGGCAAAACGACGCTCGCGATCCATCTTGCGACCGCCTTCGTTACTGGCGGCTATAACACGCTCCTGCTCGATCTCGACCCTCAGGCATCCGCCGCGGAATGGAAGGATGCCAGGCGGGATGAAATGCCGAAGGTGATGGCGGTGCCGGCCACACGCCTGCAAAAGGTTCTTGAGGAAGCTGAGGCAGTCCGGACGGACATTTTAATTATCGATACGGCCCCGCACAGCGAAGGCTCTGCCCTGAGCGCCGCGCGTGCTGCCGACCTGATCCTCGTGCCGTGCCAGCCGTCGATCATGGACCTGCGCGCCATGCGCAAGACTGCCGAGCTTCTTCATCATGTCAAAAAGCCGGTGCGCGCCGTTTTGAATGCCGTCTCGCAGCACGAAAGCATTTCCAATGGGGCAGCCGATGCTATAACCAAGAGCTTCGATATCGCCGTAGGTCCGGTCCGCATCTCCGACCGCGTTGCTTTCAATCGCTGCCTCATTGCGGGTCAAGCCGCCCAGGAGCATGAGCCGGAAGGTAAAGCAGCCCGCGAAATTGCGAAACTTTACAAGTGGGCATGTCAGCTTGTGGACATGCCGGTTAAGAAGGCCGTATGAGCAAACTCGATTTCATGGACGGTCTACGCCAGGTGGAGGAGCGCCATGCAATTCAGCGCCATATCAAACCCGAGCAGAAGCCGGAGACGCCCGCCCGCTCACCCTCCCGCCAAGGAAAGGTATCCATCACGCATTGGGTCGACCCCCTGGTCCGCAAGCAAATCGCCCAATTGGCGCTCGATGCGGACCGGCATCAGGGTGAATTTATCAGCGAGGCTCTCAATCTCCTTTTCGAGAAATACGGCAAGCCGCCGATTGCCTGAGCCCGCAACCAGGTAAACCACTACATTGGCGTTAACTGTGCGCGCTCTCGATGAAGGAACGCATCTGGCAAGTCTTTGCAATGGCCGCAGCGCCCGCACTCAACAGGATGTGCGCCCGTACAGGACGTACAGGAGGGTTTGAGTTCGTTCACGTTTTTCCTGTCTTTTTCAACCTCGGGCTCATCGGTATCGAAGTAGAGCGAAGAGATTATCGGGACGATACCCTTCATAAACGCGTGCGCCTGATTATCGCTCAGTCGCAAGTCGGCTGGCATTTGTTGCAGAGCTTCTCGGATAGACCGCATGGTTTTTATGTAGGATTCACGCCGCAGCCGCCGGAATACCCAGTAGCCAACCACCAAAACGATGAGGCTGGCTATCAGATTTGGGGTGATTGCCAGGCATAGATTTGCCACGAATCGAAAAGGCGGGCATGCGGGTGTGAATATTAAAAACAAAGACTCAAGGCCCAGCAGGAGCACAAAAACCACCCCTATGAGCCACCAGTACTCGTGAACCAGATCTTTTTCTACCATGTAAGCGAAGCCCTCAAGGCGCGCAATTACAGCAGCATACTTCATGGAGCCCGCCGACCGTCAAACGCAAAAAAAAAGGCCCCCACCCGAGGGTGAGGGCCAGCTTCTCGCCAGAACGAAATCGTCAGTCTATTTCTCGCAATCCTTTTCCCCGGAAAGCAAACACTGCTGCCGGACGAATTTATCCTTCCATGCGCTCACGCATGCGGGATGAGGCGTGTTTATCAGCCATTCGGCAGTGCAGCTATCCGGCCAGACGGGCAGGGGGCAAACGCTACTTGGCGTGGCGGCGCAGCTCGTTATCAACAACAAGCTCAGCACGAGCAGGGGCTTCCATGACACGGGCTTCTTCCTCTTTGGCTTTAAGGTTTGTTTCGGTTTGCTTTTGCCGGATCTCCAGGCGGCCGAGCTTCTGGGCATCGGACATGCCGAAAAGCCCAAGAAAGCCCTGCCACACCAGAGAAAGGAGCCAGCGCATTAGGCAGCCGCGTCAGTCGAAGCCGGAATGGATGCCTTCGCCTGTGCCACCAGCGCATTGGCGAGCGTGCCAATGGTTTCGTCGGCCAGCTGCTTGCCCTGCTTTTCCAGCACTGGCAAGATGAACTGTGTGGCAGCGGCGAGGGCCGCAGCGTAGCCGCCACCCAAAGCCGTAGCGATGACGGGTATGCCGTCGATGATGTCTTTAAGAAGATCGTCTTTAACAAGGGTCTTTGCATCCTGAAAAATCGGGTACAGGAAGCTCGCCACTTTCTGCTCTTCAAGGCCAAACCAGGTCAACAGGTTGGTCCATGCGGTTTTTACCCAGTCGTGAAAAGAACTCATAGCAAACTCCATCTTGAGGGTTGAAATCCCGCGCGGAATGCGAGGGACGATTTTCGGAAAAATTCGGCGGAAACACGGTGGGGGGTTAAATAGTGATGCTTGCCGCTATCTTTGCCGCAGCTGTCGCCGCTTTCAGCGTAATGATTGCGGGGGACGCGTGATGCCCGTCGCCGGTGGCATAATTTGCCGCCCCGCTGACCGCCCACTTTCCCGAGCCTACTGAAGATTCCACATTGGGAGATTGGTCGATGAAGAAATCGTAAGTGGCATAGGTTCCGTTGCGCAGTGCTGCGTTGCGCGCTGTGATATTGGCGGAGCCGGATGTGGTGGTTTGATTGGCGGTGGTAGCCCAGCTGTCGGTGGATGACGTCCAGGGATCTGTCGTATCCGTGAAGACGTATTTGACGCCCAAGCCCTT
>JBBQVN010000061.1:0-19900 GCA_038211475.1 Terriglobales bacterium
GGACTTTTGGGCTTCAGATGGCGCGGGGGTCGGCGAGTCCGCAGCGAACGCGGTGGCGGCGATCAGAACGATGGGCAATGCAAATGCGATGCGTGGTTTCATGTTGGTTCTCCTTTTTTCTTTCTTGTCTGATATTTCCGAATCCAGGTGCGAAAACCTTTTTGGCGGCAACGCTTCGGGCAAGAGCCAACTGGTAATCGCAAACCTGCATTATACTGTTGTAGTTCACTACAACACTGCATATAATGCAAGCTTTATTTTTTAGATTTGTAAACCATTGAATACAAACGACATTCGTCATTTGTAGGCATATTAAATCCCTTGCCCGCTGAACGCCGACGGTTTGTTGTGCCCGTTCGGGAAGAGCAAGGAGTGCCGTCCCTTGGGGGACTTGGGATTGGAGGCGGACGCTCTGACCCATGACTCACGTCATGGGCTAGAAGAGCGTTCCGACAATACGCGACGGTTTCGCGACCGTTCTCAACCGCTGCGCCGCGACGCAACTGGTTCGGGGCCGTTCCCCCCGCACACGCCTTTCCGGGAGTGGCCTGCTATCCTAGATTGCACTGAAAGATTTGCACTGGAAAAATTTGGCAAACGTGGGTTGGAGATGCGATCTTCGGCGTCCGCAATTGTCTTTCTGAGGAAACCATGGCTGCATTGATCGACGCTATCAGCGTCAAGCGCAAGATGTTTTTCGAGCATGAAAATACTCCGTTCCACTGTCTGGAAGCGGAGGTCTCCACTCCGACCGCACGCGGCGGCCAGACCCTGGTGCGCCTCAAGATGCGGAACATGATCACCCGCGCGGTCTTTGATAGGACTTTTAAGGCGAGCGACAAGTTTGCGGAGCCTGACTTGGAGACGGTAGAAGCTTCGTACCTGTATCGCGACGGCGAGGACGCCCACTTCCTGGATCAAGCGACCTTTGAGACTCACACTCTTTCCAGCGAAATGCTCGGCAGCGCTCTGGATTTTCTGGTGGAAGGGGCTTTGGTTCAGTTGCCCAAATACAAGGGCAATCCAATCGCGGTGGAACTGCCCGTTCAGGTCGAGCTTAAGGTCACCTACACCGAACCGGGAGTGCGCGGCGACACGTCGAGCGGCAGCGTCACCAAGGCGGCCACACTCGAGACAGGGCTTGAGATCCGCGTTCCCCTATTTATTCAGGAGGGCGAGAAAGTGAAAGTGAACACCGAAACGCGGGAGTTTGCGGGGCGCGCCTGAGTGGCTGCAACGATCGGGAATTGTCACGTTTTATTCTGAACGTCGAAAGCCCCCCAAGCGGGGCGGGATGGATCGGTCGGGCTTCTTCTGAACGTCAAAAAGCCCCGCCCAAGCGGAGCTTGAACGGGGCACCCCGTTGGGTAGGGATGGATGCGGAAACCCAAGTTCACATCCATTCGCCCTCATCGAAGCCAGCCAATTTAATGGGTGAAGGCAATGTTGATGCCAGTGGAGAAGAGGAGGTCGTTCTTCTTCGTCCCATTGGGCGGGTTGGTGACGTAGATATCGCCAAACGAGTTCTGCCATCCCAGCCATTTATTGAGCTTGGTGACGGTGCCGAAGTTGAAGGTCCCGCGATATTCTCCGGTGTGAGACAAGTCTGGATAAAAGTAAACGCTCTGCTTCAGGACGGTGCTGGCGTGCAGCTTGTGCATGAACTCTTCGCCCAGAGTGAGGGCTGCCAGGTTGCGCGAAAACACGGTGTAGTTTTCATGGGTATAGTTGGTGCCGGCCAGCAGGTCGAGCGTGGTGGCGTCGCTCTTGATGGCGTGGAGGCCGAGACCGCCGCCGAAGACGGAGCGGAGGTTCAGTCCCTGCAAGTCATCGGACTGGAAGTCCGCATTGGCGAAGGCGAAGACTCGCGGAGCGAGGTCGTGATCGTAGCGCGCGCCGCCTTGCACCGCGTTGGCGGTGGTAGAGGGGGACGCGGTTTTCACATCGTTGGTCGCGTAAATTGAATTCGCATACAGGCCGAGTTTGTCGTGCAAGGTCTGGCGAGTGGCGACGAATGCGACATTCAGATTCTTGGTGGCGCTGTTGCCGCGAGTGAGGGCAAAGCCAACGTTCAACCCGCCGTTCCAGCCTTGCAACATGCCGGGATGCAGCGTCTTCTCGTAGGCGCTCTGCTCGGCATCATTCCGGATGATGGTGACCGTTCCCCTAGGGGCCTCGGCGGTGCCAGCAGCTTTGGTGGCGACTTCCAGATTGTCGCCCGAGGTGGAGACCGGGCCGACGATGGTCTTGCCGTCTTTCAGCTCGACGTGCAGATCTTTGTCCGACCGTATGCTCTGGATGGCGTCAAAATTCAGGGTGACGTCGCCGGCGGCATCGGTATGGAGCAGCAAGGTTTTGCCGTCCGACTTCACGATGGTTCCGGTGAGGCGGTCGCCATTCTTCAGGGTGATCTGGTCGGCCAGCAGGTTGGTGGAGAGCAGAGCCAACAATGCAAAGGTGAAAACGCTACGAAGACGCAAGAAACACCTCCAGACAATAAATTTATTGCTTGGGATTTTACCGGCATAGCGGGTGATCATTGGCCGCGCTGGTCATCACACGGGAATTCTGCACGGGAACTTTGTGCAGACATTTCCCACCAGAACCTCTAATTCACGCCGCGGGGATGCCAGGCAACACCAGCGAAAGTGGATGCAAGGCGGCGTCTTCGCTGGCGATGAGTGAAAGGCGCCGCTGGCGTAGCTAGGACTTTACGTCGGTCTTAGGGTCAACGCTGACGGTCTTGGTGTCAGCTGGGGGCGCTTCTTTCATGCTCTCTTTGAGTGAGCGGATGCCCTCGCCCAAGCCCTTGCCCAGCTCCGGTAACTTTTTGGGGCCGAACACCAATAGCGCGATAAAGAAAATCACCAGCAAATGCATGGGCTGAAACAAGCCGTCAAACATGGAAACCTCCGGTGCCTGCTGCGGAACAGACACAATATTTCAATTGGATTATCTTCCGGACGCAAACCCAGCCCGAGCGTCCTCTAGGGGGACAACTAGGTTAACGATAACTGATTTCGCGGCATCCGGCAACCGCACTTCCGTGCCATTCGCAAGCTTCTTGTTTTCAGGCACTTGCGCGCTATTCAGGCTTGAAGCGGACCCAGTTCCGGCCAGCGTACAGACGGGTGGCATTGCCATCCTTGATCATCTGCAAGGGCACGGGACGATGCAGTTCCGAGTCGGTCTTGTAATCCACGACATCAGATCAGCCGCGGCGACGTCGAGAATGCGGAACTTGCCCTGGCTGAAGCCAAAACCATACTCGCCCGGAGGCAGACTGTGGCCATCGACGGAAAGTTTCGTCTCAGTGATGAAGAAGCCCTGATATTTGGCGGCGATATCGGCAGCGTAGCCAGAAGTATCGACCATGCCCGCCAGCACGAGCTTTCCACTCGCCGTTCGTAACACAGCGGAGTTGCGAACTTGTACAGGCGCGCTCTGGCCCGCAAAAAAATAAGTGGCGGGCACCAACTTCTTAACTTCGTCGGCCCCCAGAATGCCGGTCGCGGCCTGGGCTACAGCAAGCGTCAAAAATAGAAGGGCCGGTACTGCTCTGCGAAACGCGATGGGCATTGTAGGGTTCTCCGTTCGTGAACGATTAGAATAGCAGCAACTCAGAGTCCCGCGAACCGCATTTCTCCGAACGAGCTGGGCACGTGAAAATTTGGCTGCTCAGTGTAAGTGGGCTGCCAAGCCAGATAGTGGCGGGGTTCCTGGGGCCCTTCTACTCGATAAAAGTTAACCCGCCATGCGGCGCCCGGATCAAAGCTCTCGGTCAGGCTACTCATGGGAATGGCCAGCTCTGCGGTCCAGATATGCGACGCTTCGTCCAGCCAAACCGAACGCGTTAATCGGCTCTGCAAATCTGCCAGGCCGTCGGGCGAGATGGCGAGGTCAATCCATTGACCATTGGGGCTGACTTCAAACTCGTGATAATGGCGCGAGCGCGAGGGATCGGGCTGCAAGAAGGCTTCGGCGACATCGCGGTCCCACAAATGGTCGCGACGGCCGTTGGCATCGGCATCCGGAAACACAAATAACTGGCGATAGCGGCACTCGAATCGCAGATAGAGCGTGGCGGCCGACCACAGGCAGCGAACGGAGGTCTCTAGATCGGTGGCGGCGTTCTGCCCCTGCCAATCGGTGCAGAAAGAAACAGGCTCAGCTTTGGTCCACTCCGGGCTGGGACGTTCGGCATCCACCACAATGGGGCTTCGCACGCGGGCTGCGACAATGGTTCCGCTCATGGTTTCCAAGTCCTGACTGACAGTGTGCAGAAGAATTGCTTTGACCGCAAGATTCGGATAGCCCACCGCAGCGCGCTCCCCTATCTTGGAAGCCATGGCAAGCAATGCGATACTCAACCAAGACGCCGCGATGACCGCAAAACTTCAGGTATCAACCAGGGACGACGAACGATGGGATGCGCTGATGGCGCGCGATGCCAGCCGCGACGGCCAATTTGTGTTCGCGGTCTCCTCGACTGGCATTTTTTGTCGCCCGTCCTGCCCGTCACGGCATCCGCGGCGGAGCAACGTCGCGTTCTATGACGGCGCCGAACAGGCGGAGCAAGCGGGATATCGCGCTTGTTTGCGCTGCCGACCGAAAGCTGTGGATGGCAATCCGCAAGCAGCATTGGTGCGCGCCGTCTGCCGCTACATTGAGCAGCATTTGGACGACGGAGTCACGTTGGGAGCGATTGCGCGAGACTTCCGGCGCAGCCCGTTCCATCTGCAAAAGACGTTCAAGGCTGCACTCGGCATTACGCCGCGACAGTACGCGGATTCCCGGCGTCTGCAATTGTTGAAGCACGGCCTGCGTTCCGGACACAATGTGACCCGCGCCATGAATGATGCGGGGTACAGCTCCAGCAGCCGTCTCTACGAGCGCACCGCTTCCCAACTCGGCATGACGCCAGACAAGTATCGGAGGGGCGCGATTGCCGCCAGCATTCGCTATACCCTGACCGACTCGCCGCTGGGACGGATGTTGATCGCGGCCACGGACAAGGGAATTTGCTCGATCCAATTTGATGACAATGACGAAGACCTGCTAAGGGGCCTGACTCATGAATTTCCATTCGCCACCCGCCGCCAGGACGATGCGGCGATGAAAGAATGGACGGTTGCCCTGCTGCAACAGATGAACGGCCATTCTCCGGCAAAGTCACTGCCTCTCGACATTCGCGCGACTGCCTTCCAGCGCCGGGTGTGGAGCTGTTTGCAGAAAATCCCCTACGGCAGCACGCGCTCGTACAAGGAAATTGCGAAGAACTCGGGCAACGCGAAAGCCAGCCGCGCTGTGGCCCGCGCCTGCGCCACCAATCCGCTGGCCATCGTCATCCCTTGTCATCGCGTGGTGCGCCAGAATGGCGACATGGGGGGATACCGTTGGGGCGTGGGGCGGAAGCAGGCGCTGCTCGAACTCGAGCAGGCAAGCGTGGTGGCGCCCTAGGCGATCGAAGCGCGAGAAAAACCTTCCCGCCTTGGAGGCAGATTCTTCCGAGTCGTTATACTCAGTAACGCGGTGCGAACTTTGCACTCGCGCGATTTGAACAGGGGAGTCCGCCACGTTTCCAATGAGCGTTATCATCCGCCAATCCCGAATCCATTCGAATGGCTGCTATACCACCGAGCCCATCAAGAGCGGCGCCCGCATCGTGGAATATGTGGGGCAGCGCATCACCAAAGAGGAAGCCGACGAATTGTATGACGAAGTGGCGGAGACGTATTTGTTCGGCCTGGATGATGGTAAGCACGTGATTGACGGCTTTGGGGTGGCGGCGTTTTTGAATCACTCATGCGCGCCCAACTGCGAGACTGACCAGATTGGCGGCAAGGTTTGGATTTCAGCCCGGCGCGACATCCAACCCGGCGAGGAACTAACCTACGACTACAACCTGTATGACGGGGATGATGACGCGCCCTGCTTCTGCGGCGCAAAGCGCTGTCGCGGCAGCATGTACTCGCTCAGCTTCTTGCGCAAACAGGCGAAGCAGCGTGCCAAAGACAGCAAGCCCGATGCGAAGTCCGCCTAACTTCTTCGTTCAATGATTCGGGCTAGGTCAAGCAAGCCATTTGCGAGTTATGTGATTTCTGGCGCTGTCTTTGCCTTGCCTCGTTCCCGCCAGCCTTCAATGAGCAGATAGAGCACCGGGATAAAGAACAAATTCAAGATGGTGGACATAATCATGCCGCCGAAGACGGTGGTGCCGACCGAGTGACGGCCTTTTTCTCCGGCGCCCGAGGCAAAGACCAGCGGCACTACGCCCAGAATAAACGCCAGCGAGGTCATTAGGATGGGGCGCAAGCGGATGCGGGCCGATTCCACTGCGGCCTCGGCGATGCTCAAGCCGCGATGCCGCAACTGTTCGGCGAACTCTACGATCAGAATCGCATTCTTGCTCGACAGGCCCACCAACATCACCAGTCCGATCTGGCAATAGACGTCGTTCTCCAGGCCGCGCCCCCATACCGCAACCAGTGCGCCCAGCAATGCCATGGGAACCGCCAACAGCACAATGAAGGGCAGCACGAAACTCTCGTACTGCGCCGAGAGCGTCAGGTAAACCACCAGAATGCCCAGCCCGAACAAGATGAAAGCGGTGCCGCCCGATTGCAATTCTTCCAGAGAAAGGCCCGTCCACTCGTAGGTGTAGCCCTGCGGGAATACCTTCTTACTCAAGTCTTCCATTGCCGTAATGGCCTGGCCCGAACTGAAACCGGGGGCCGCCGAGCCGTCGATTTCCGCTGACCGGAACAGGTTGTAGTGGCTGATGACTTGGGGCGTAGTGGTCTGCGTAATCGTCAGCAGATTGCCCAGCGGGATCATCGCGCCAGAATCCGAGCGGACGTAATACTGCTTGATGTCATCCGCATTGGAGCGGAATTGCTGGTCGGCCTGTACATACACACGATACGACCGGTTGTTGAAGTCGAAATCATTGACGTAGGTGGAGCCCATGTTCACGCCCAGCGTCTCGGTGATTTGTTGCAAGGAAACGTGCAGGCTTTTGGCCTTCTCGCGGTCGATGGTGATCAGGTATTGAGGATCATTGGCGGTGTAGCTGGAAAACACTCCGGTCAGGTCCTTGCGCTGATTGCCTTGCGCGCTCATGTCCTGGGTAACCTTGGACAATTCTTCGAGCGTATGTCCGCCCTGGTCCTGGACCTGGAACTGGAAACCGCCGAACTGACCTAGACCGTTGACCGCGCGGGTGGCTCGAAGGGAAAGACCAGTGCGCCATTCACGCCGAACAAAGGGCCGCGAATTTTATTCAAAACCGCACTGGCATTGTGCGAGCCGCCCTTACGCTTGGAGTAGGGTTGCAACGTGGCGAAAATGATGCCCCGATTGGGCGCGCTGCCGGCAAAGCTGAATCCGGAAATGGCAAAGATGTTCTGGATTTCCGGAACTCCACGAAGCACTTTCTCCACCTGTTGATTGATTTGGTTTGTGTATTGCAATGACGCGCCCGAGGGCGATTGCACCGCGATAATCAAGTAGCCCTGGTCTTCAGTGGGCACGAATCCCTTGGGCACGCGGCCAAACACGAAGTAGGTCAGGCCCAAGCCCACCAGAAATAAGATCACCGCAAGTACGCGGAGCTTCAGGAACGCAGTCAGGGCGCGCCGATAGCCCTCAATCACTGCGTTGATGACGCGGTCCACTCCCCGGAAAAACGCACCTTTCTTGCCGTGTTGGCGACCCAAGAGGATGGCCGAGAGCGACGGCGTGAGGGTTAGCGCGTTGAACGCGGAAATCGCGATGGAGAATGCAATGGTCAAAGCGAACTGGCGGAAGAGGATTCCGGTAGTGCCCGGAAAGAACGCCACCGGCACGAAGACGGCGACCAGCACCAGCGAGGTCGCGATGACTGCACCCGCAACTTCTCTCATGGCGTCGGACGAGGCCTTGTGGGGATCAGTCTCACCCTCCTGCAGGTGGCGCTCGATGTTTTCAATCACCACAATGGCGTCATCCACCACCAGCCCGGTAGCCAGGGTGATGCCAAACAAAGTGAGAGTATTGATGGAAAATCCCAGAAGCTTGATGAAGGCGAATGTCCCGATCAGCGAAACCGGGATGGTGACCGCCGGAATGATGGTGCTGCGCCAGTCTTCCAGAAAAACGAAAATCACCAGGATGACCAGCACAATGGCAATGCCAAGAGTGCTCAGCACTTCCTGGATGGATTCGCTTACCGCCTCGGTAGTATCGAAAGCGTTTTCATACTGCATGCCGGGCGGGAAGTGCTTGGATAGACGGTCGAGCTCGGCGAGGGCATGGCGGCGGACGTCGAGCGCGTTGGCGTCAGAAAGCTGCGTGATGCCGAGCCCCACTGAGTCGCGACCGTTGTAGCGGAGGTCGGAACTATAATCTTCCGCGCCCAACTCCGCGCGTCCAACGTCCTTCAACCGCACCAGGGTTCCGTCAGCATTGCTTTTTAGGATGACGCTTTCGAACTGATTTGCCTCGGAGAGCCGGCCCACGGCGCGGACGCTGATCTGGTACTGCTGTCCGGATTGAGTGGGGGGCTGGCCCACTTGCCCGGCGGCAACTTCCACGTTCTGCTCTTGCAGGGCGCTTACTACATCGGAGGCAGTCAGAGAGCGGCTGGCCATGCGCACCGGATCAAGCCACAATCGCATGGAGTATTTGCGTTCGCCGAAAATGATGACATCGGCCACGCCGGGCACTCGCTTCAGAGCGTCCTTCACATACACGTCAAGGTAGTTGCTCATGAACAGCGGCGAGTAGCGTCCATCGGGCGAATATACGGCAGCACCGAAAACAAAATTGTTGGAACTCTTGGCGACGGTGACGCCCACCGCCTTGACGGCGCCGGGCAGCCGCCCCTGCGCGGTATTGACCCGGTTTTGGATATCCACCGCGGCCAGATCGGCGTCGCGGCTTAAATCAAAAGTGGCCGTGATCTGGCTCAGTCCGTCGTTCGCGCTGGAGGAACTGATGTACTTCATCCCCTGCGCACCATTGATCTGCTGCTCCAGCGGAGTGGTCACCGCAGATTCCACGGTCTGGGCGCTGGCGCCGGTATAGAAGCTGGTAACCGAGACTTGGGGCGGCGCCAACTGGGGGAATTGGGCAATGGGAAGCGAAGGAATGACCACCGCGCCCGCCAGAATAATCAGCAGCGCGCTTACCGTGGCGAATACCGGCCTGCGGATAAAGAAATCAACGAACATGGGGGTTGCTCAGTGCTTTCTTGTTTACTGGTAATGGTGTAGATCGTGGCTCGTCGTGCTCCGCTTCGTGATTAAGTACCGGCCGGTGCGCTCTGTTCCTGGATCGAGACCGGTGCGCCGTCTACTAGAAACTGCGTGCCTCCGACGACGACCTTGTCGCCGGCTTTCACGCCGCCTAGTACAACATAGTCATTGCCGACAATCTGTCCGACCTGGATCGCTTTCTGGTGGGCCACTACTCCGCCCTTAGCGTCCGCTTCGGCGACAAACACAAAGTAGAGGGCTCCAATGCGGTTCACTGAGAGCACGGGCACGGTGGGTTGGTCGTTGCTTCCCCAGATCACGCGGGCGCGGATAAATTGCGCAGTACGCAGCGCGTCCTTCTGGTTCGCGACCGATGCCTTCGCCAATACCGACTGGGTAGTGTTATCCACCTGCGGAGAAACGAAGGTAATGCGGCTGTTGGCCAGTACCTTACCCGCGCCGTCCACTAACTGCACCGGAAGATTCATTTTCAAGCGGGGAGCAATTTCAATGGGTACGTAGATGTAGGCTTCGAGCGCACCGGGCCGATCCACGGTGGTGAGCAGCGTAGAAGTAGTGACACGGTCGCCCACCCTCACTGGAATGTCACCCACCTGGCCGGCGCGAGGCGCGACAACCTTGTAGTAGCGGAGCTGCACAGATTCCTGCCGCACCGTGGCTTGCGATGCTTGCATTTGGGCCTGCGCGGAATCCAGGCTCGCCTTGGCCTGGTCAAGCTCCTGCTTGCTGACCACTTGAGCGGAGTACAACCCCTGCACCCGTTCATATTGTTGCTGGGCCAGCTTGACGTCGGCCTGCTTGGCGGACTGCATGTCTTGCTGGGTGCGCAGCGTGGCTTGCTGTCGCGATGGGTCGATCTGCATGATGGGCGAGCCCGCCGCCACGCGGTCGCCGGAGTGGACATAGATCTGGGTAATCTGCCCTTCGACCTGCGGCATCAGCACCGCCGAATCGCGCGACTTCAGGGTCGCGACGTATTGGGTGGACTCGTCAACCCTCGACGGCTGAATAGTGACAACCTTAACCGGCACCGCCTGGGGTCCCGTTGGCGCGGCGGCTTTTTTGGCGCCGCAACCGGCCATGCTGAGCGCTGCGCACGCCAGAATTGTAGCTGTCCATCCCGACAGCTCTTGCCTGCTCATAAAATTGCCTCGAAGCGACAAAAATTGGATCCTCAACAATGTCGTTTGATTCTAACGATGCGCTATACGATAGCGCCACAGGCTACCTGAAACGATTTCGTAATACTGCTAGGAGCGTCTCTAACGGCTCTTGAGCGCTGACTTCAGAGGCGCCGCCAAAGCTCATCAAAATCCAGGCATCGACCTTGATGCCGCCAGCCGTCACTAACATTTGCATTCACAAGATGATTAGTAGATTCCCCTGCCACCGTCCACGCTGCTAAAAATATTGCTTCTGTTACATTTTCCCTATGACACCGAAGCGCAGCTTCGCCAGTGATAATAACGCGATTGTTCATCCAGAAGTGATGGAAGCCCTGACGCGCGCCAATGAAGGCCATGTGGTGGGCTATGGGGACGACCCCTACACGGCGTCTGCCGTGCGCAAGTTTGAAGAGCACTTTGGCGAGGGCATTGCTGTGTTTTTCGTGTTCAACGGCACTGCGGCCAATGTGCTGAGCCTGAGCGCGCTGGCGCAGCCGTATCATGCGGTGATCTGCGCCGAGGCCGCTCACATCAGCACCGATGAATGCGGCGCGCCAGAGAAATTCACCGGCTGCAAACTGTTGGGCATCCCTACGGCCGACGGCAAGCTCACCGCTGATGCCGTGGCCCACGCGTATCACGGCATCGGCGACCAGCACCATGTGCAGCCGCGTCTGCTTTCAATCACCCAGGCCACCGAAATGGGAACCGTCTACAAACCTGCGGAGGTGAGGGCGCTGGCGGATTGGACACACCAACGCAAAATGTACCTGCATATGGACGGCGCCCGCATCTCGAATGCAGCCGCCAGCCTGGGGTTGGGGCTACGACAGGTGAGCCGCAACTGCGGCGTGGATGTGCTCTCATTCGGCGGGACCAAGAATGGACTGATGGGCGCCGAGGCGGTTGTGTTCTTCGATGCCGCGCTGGCGCAGCACTTCCTGTTTCGGCGGAAACAGAGCATGCAACTTGCTTCGAAGATGCGCTTTCTCTCGGCGCAGATGGAGGCGCTGCTGACCAACGACCTCTGGCGGCGCAATGCGGAACATGCGAACCAGATGGCCCGCCTCCTGGAAAAAGAACTGGGGGCGATCCCCGAAGTGCGCATTGTTTATCCCGTCGAAGGCAACGGAGTGTTTGCGCAGATTCCGCGCAGGGCCATCGCGGCTATTCAGAAGCGATATTTCTTCTATGTGTGGAACGAAGAAGAAAACGTAGTGCGCTGGATGTGCTCGTTTGATACGACCGAACAGGATGTGCGGGAGTTTGCGCGCTTTGTCGGCGAAACCATTAGCAGAGGCGGACAGTAGCACCCGGGCCCCATTCTGAGTAGCAGCACTCCTGCTAGAATTTCTTTTCTGTGAGCGCCCCCCCTGAGCCCGTGCCCTTGCTTGACCTGCGCCGCCAGTATGCCGGCCTGCGGGAAGATATTGTGGCTACCATCACTCGCGTGTGTGATTCGCAAACTTTTATTTTAGGGCCGGAAGTGGAAGCGCTGGAGCGTGAGATTGCGGCCTTCACCGGGTCGGCCGATGCCGTGGGATGTTCCTCCGGCACCGAGGCGCTGTGGCTGGCTTTGATGTCCATCGGTGCGGGCGTTGGGAAGAGCGTGATCACTACTCCCTTCAGTTTTTTTGCTTCGGCCAGCTCTATAGCGCGGACCGGAGCGCGGCCGGTGTTCGTGGACATCGACCCCGGCACCTTGAACCTGGATCCATCCAAAGTGGGGGAATTGCTGACGGAGAGTCCTCCACCCAATGCGTGCGCCATTCTTCCGGTCCATCTTTACGGGCAGTGCGCCAACATGGACGAATTTCTCCGAATCGGCAAGCAGCATGGCCTACCGGTCATCGAAGATGCGGCGCAAGCCATCGGTGCGGCGTGGAGCGGACGGCCTGCCGGGTCGATGGGAGCGGCGGCGGCGTTCAGCTTTTATCCCACCAAAAATTTGAGCGCTTACGGCGACGCTGGCATGGTGACGACCAACTCGCGGGAGCGGGCAGAGCACATGCGCCGCTTGCGCAATCACGGCAGCCCGCGGCGCTACTACCACGACGAACTCGGCTGGAACGGGCGGATGGACGCAATCCAGGCGGCGGTGCTGCGAGTGAAATTGCCGCATGTCATGGAGTGGAATGAAGCCCGACGGCAACACGCGCACGGGTATGACCATCTTCTGGAAGCGGCCGGATTGACGGGCGGAACCGCGCCACCGCTGCGCATTTTGAATCGCGCGCCAGAGGCCACCCATATTTTTCACCAGTATGTGGTATGCGCAAGAAACCGTGATGCACTGCGGCAGCATTTGGCGGATCGGAAGATTGGGTCGGAAGTGTATTATCCGGTGCCGCTGCACTTACAAACGTGCTTTGCATATCTGAGGCATCGTGAAGGCGACTTTCCCGAGTCGGAGCGGGCAGCGAAGGAAGTACTGGCGCTCCCCATGTTTCCGGAGCTGACGGACGAAGAAATTACAAGAGTAGTTGCGGCGATCGGCGATTTTTATTCGTAGTGGACGACGGTCGAGCTCAACCTTTTTTCTTGCGTTTGCCTCTACTGCGCCGGGGCGTACTTCGCGCGTGTTCGCGTTTCGTCTTGGCGTGGATGGAAGGCTTGGCAGGTTCTTCTCCCGGCGCATACACCCGGCGCACGATGGGCGTGATCAACTTGTATTTCTTTTCAAATAGCTTGCCGGTGTCGTCTTTCGTGCGCACCACGAATACCGGCAGCTTGCCATCTTTGCCAAAATCCTCCTGGCCGACCGTGACGGGGAGCATACCTTCGAGGCTACGCTCGCGATACGCCGTCTCATAGCGATGCCTGCGCACGTTCCAGGTGAATACGCGGATTTGATCGAAGTCATCCGGCGCACCATCTTTGGACTCGGTCATGGCGGCAAGATATTGCGGAACTTCCTTGTCTTCGTCCCGCACCCGGTTCAGGGCAAAGAAAGCCACAAAGCGTTGGCCCTCCGCATATTGCGCGATTTCGAGCGGCACATTGAGGTCCACCATGCGGGCCAGCACCCAACCGACCCGTCCGCGAGGATCACGAACCAGCGACCAGTCTTCGAGCACCGGCTTGGGCGGCGGCGCGGCGACCGCAGCCGTCTTAGGGGCTTCCGGCTTAGGGGGTGGCTGGATCGCGGCTGCGGCAGGTGCAGCAGGCTTGGGCGCGGCCTTCGCCGACTGCGGCTTGGGCAGTTGCAGCTTGTCGCCGGCAACCGGATAGTGCGTCGGCGCAGGCACAGATTTGTCCACGAAGGCCCGCCGCAGGACTTCCAATTTCTCGCCTGAGGCCAGTTGATAAAGGTGCTCGGTCTCGCGTCCCGGCTCTACGTGGAGATTAGTTTCGTTGCGGGTTGCGCCCGTCGCTTGCACCGGAGCATTCTTGGCGCCCGCCGCCAGTTTCTCAAATCCATCGAAGACTTCCTGCGACGCCAACCCGCGCTGCTCCAGCCACCCTTCCTGTCCGTTAGCCAGACGCACTTGCAGGAAGCGCCGCTGCTTGGCCAACACCTCGACGCGGTCCCCGTTCTTGAGCGTGGCGATCTTGTTGTAAACCACGGCCACGCGGTCGCGCAAAGTAGCTTGCGGCGCAGATACATAGGCCACTTCCGCCGCTTTGGCCTGGCGCACGCGCTTGCAGCCCGGAAGGCCGGCCAGGCACGCCGCCACTAAAATCAGCGCTACACGTTTTGGATTGGAGATTCGCAACAAGAATGCTGGCGGAGTTTTCCGTCCCGCTTAGACGTTATCAAATTTCGCGCCAGAGCTCTGTGAGTATTGGCAAGGATTTTTCGTCGCGTGTTGATTACCGTGGTCACGTTTACACGCCCACTCCACCATCCTACGATGAACTCATCCATGGCAGTTCTGGGGAGGGCTGCCGGCTAAGCGCCTCGGACCATATGATTCGAGATGATTCGAGGCGCTTTTTGCAACTCCGCTCGGCCATGCGACTTCCCTCACCGCTTTGCATCTATATGAAGTGGTAAAATCGCCTTCGTTTGAGTTGGCGGAAAGCTCGTCGCCCGCCCAACCAAGGCTCAGGAGGCTTATGGCAAGCAATGCAATTATTGAAGTGAGTGATGCTAATTTTGACGCGAACGTTCTGAAGTCAGAGCATCCGTTTCTAGTAGATTTCTGGGCAGTCTGGTGCGGTCCGTGCAAGGCCATTGCGCCCATCGTCGACGAACTCGCAACTGAGTATCAGGGCAAGGTGAAGGTCGGCAAGATGGATATAGACTCGAATCCAGCAACCCCCCAACGCTACGGCGTGCGCGGCATCCCCACGCTGCTCGTGTTTAAGGGCGGCGAAGTAAAAGAGCAGATCGTGGGTTACGTATCCAAAGAAACCATCCAGAAGGCGCTCGACAAGCATCTGTAAACTCCAAGTCGGGGGCAGGTTCCTTAGCCTGCCCTGCTTGAGCTTTCAATCATTTCTAGGCTGTCGAGTCTAGAATCGTCTACGCCCCGATTCGTCTCCCCCCTAGTTGTCTAGCCTTGGCTAGACACTCGGCACGATCAAAGTTCTTCACGCCTCGCCGTTCTTGGCTCCGTCCAGAATTACTTCGTCTCCCATGACCTGGCGCGCGAAACGGCTTCGTTCCAGCGCGCGCGCAAATCGTGAGCTTGAGAGCGCGGCATCTGCGGGTCAAAACGTCTTTCGTCTCGCGCAGCGCGGGCCAGGTCTTGTGCGTCCCTCCAGAATCCCACGCCGAGGCCGGCAAAGTACGCAGCCCCAAGCGCAGTGGTCTCAGTGACCTGCGGACGGACCACCGGGATTCCCATGATGTCGGCTTGAAACTGCATGAGGGAGTCGTTGGCGGAAGCGCCCCCATCCACGCGCAACTCCGGCAGCGCAGTTGCGGCATCGCGTTGCATCGCATCCAGCAGATCGGCCACTTGATAGGCGATGCTCTCCAGAGCGGCGCGGGCTAGGTGTCCAGCGGTGGTGCCGCGGGTCAAGCCAAAGATGGAGCCCCGCGCGTATTGGTCCCAATGGGGAGCGCCTAGCCCCACGAACGCAGGCACAAAGTACACGCCGCCATTGTCAGCCACGGATGCGGCGAGAGGTTGGACTTCTGCGGAAGTGCGAATCAGACCCAGGCCGTCGCGCAACCACTGCACCACCGCGCCTCCCACGAACACGCTGCCCTCCAGCGCGTATTCGATCGAGGCGCCGATTTGCCAGGCCACGGTCGTAAGCAAGCGATTGGAGGACGAGACCGCGCGGGTGCCGGTATTCTGCAGAGCGAAGCATCCAGTGCCATAGGTGTTCTTGGTAAGGCCGGGAGAAATGCAGCGTTGTCCAAACAGTGACGCCTGCTGATCGCCGGCGATGCCCGCGATGGGAATCCCGGCGAGCCCCGCGGTGGTGGCTTCCCCATACACTTCGCTGGAGGCGCGAACCGACGGCAGCAGCGCAGCCGGAATCCGAAACAGGCGCAGCAAGTCAGCATCCCACTGTCCGGTGTGGATGTTGAACAGCACGGTGCGCGAAGCATTGCTGGCGTCGGTGGCATGGACTGCGCCGCCGGTGAGCTTCCACAGCAGCCAGGTGTCGACCGTGCCAAAGGCGAGCCGTCCTGCTTCGGCCAGCGCACGCGTACCGGCGATGTGGTCGAGAATCCAAGCCAGCTTGCTGGCTGAGAAGTAGGCGTCGATTAGCAGGCCGGTGCGTTGTTGGATCAGGGTTTCGTGGCCTTCGGCTTTGAGTTGGTCGCAGAAGGCGGCAGTGCGGCGGTCTTGCCAAACGATTGCATTACAAACCGGTACGCCGGTCTCGCGGTCCCACACCAGGGCGGTTTCGCGCTGGTTGGTAATGCCGATGGCAGCGATGTCGCGGGGCTCGGTCCCGGCGCGAGTCATGGCTTCTACCGCAACACTCACTTGCGAGGCCCAAATCTCGTCGGGATTGTGCTCAACCCATCCTGGCTGGGGATAGATTTGTTCGAACTCGCGTTGCGCCGCGGCCTTGATGGACCCGTCGTGGTCGAACACGATGGCGCGCGAGCTCGTCGTACCCTGGTCCAACGCTAGGATGTATGGCAAGCGACCTCCGTCACTCCAATCTTTTTGAACCCAGCGATTATTGAACCGCCGATTTAGGGACGCGGGAGAAAGCGGCGGATTCCGAAATCATAGACTGCACCGCCGATCAGCCCGCCCACCAGCGGGGCGACCACGGGCACCCACCACACGCGGATGCCATCCGTCAGACCATTGTTGTGAAAGCCCACCAGAACGGTGAACAGGCGCGGCCCGAAGTCACGGGCAGGGTTGATAGCGTAGCCGTGCAATCCGCCGAAGCTCACGCCGATGGCGACGACCACTAGTCCAATCATGAGCGGTGCAAGGTTGGCGCCCGGAGGAGCGTTGTATTCATCGGTGATGGCGAACACCAGCAGCAGCAACAGAGCAGTGCCGATCACCTGGTCAAGGAACCCGGCTCGCAAGATCGCAGGGAAAGCGGGAAATGTCGTGAAGACGCCTGCGGTATGTTCCAGTCCGGGATCCGCCACGCGGAAGGCTGGCAAGTAGTTCCAATAGACCAACGCCGCAGCCACAAATGCTCCGGCGGTCTGCGCCAGTGAGTAGGGCACGACCCTGCGCCACGGAAAGCCCCGGAAGACGGCCAGAGTGAGTGTGACCGCTGGATTGAGATGAGCTCCGGAGACTCTGCCGGCGATGTAGATGCCCATAGTGACACCGAGTCCCCAACCTAAGGTGATATTGGTGAAGCCGCCGTGAACCACTTCGCCCGGAGTCTTGGACGGAAACAAAGTGACCATGGCCACCACGCCGAGGCCGAACAGAATTAGCACCAGGGTCCCGAGAAACTCTGCGATTAGTTCCGCTGCCAGGGAAGGTTTGGGGTTCATGGTTCCAGTCTGTCTTTCAGCCGGAAGGTAGTGTAGCAGCAAGTCCACCTGGAGCTACGGAGGCAGGGAGGGCGAGTGGAGGATAGCAGCCCTCCCGAAGCACATTCCTTGAGATGAATGGAGTTACGGGGCCCAGAGGCAGAGCGTGCTCACCCTTGAAGCTGAGCGCCGTTTCTGCGGGGAGGATGATGTCACGCTTGCTGGGGAAAAGATGACGACGTTGCCATCTACTGGTACCGGCTCAGCCAAGGAGGCGGATGGGAATGACCTGCCACTATGGCAAGCAGACTCAGGTCAGCGGACATAGGCCAGCAGACCTAGTCATCCGAATCATGGCAGCAGACAAGAGTAGTAGACCCAGGCAAAAAAGCGCCGCGCGGGAATTCAAACTCCCGGCGCGGGGCTGGATTTGTGGACTCTAGTTCAGGCCTCAGTCAGCCTAGCCCTCGAGTTGGACCTGCAAAACCTCTCCCGGTAGCTTGGTCATTCTGGGCTCGGCGCTGGTTTCGACGCGGTGCTGAGAGGGGCGTTTGAGAGCCGCCCGAGGCGCCGTGAAATCGTCGTCGGGACGCAATCGCTCCATTTTGATGCCCAACGTCTTTTCCAACTGGAACATCTCGGCCCGCTGCTCACGGGCAAACAGAGTGGAAGCGATGCCTCGTTCGCCGGCGCGTCCAGTCCGTCCCACGCGGTGGATGAAGTTCTCCGCAAGGTCGGGCAGATCGTAGTTGATGACGTGGGCGATGTCGTCCACATGAATGCCGCGCGAAGCCAGGTCGGTAGCGACCAGCACGCGATAGCGACCGTCCTGAAAGCCAGACAGCGCCGCGGTTCGTTGCGACTGCGAGCGGTCGCCGTGAATCATGGCCGCTTTAAAGCCTTCCTTGGCAAGGTTCTTGGCCAGGCGCTCGGTGCCGCGTTTGGTGCGTGCGAATACCAGGCAACGCCCGGTTTCGTTCGACAGCAGGCGGTGCAGCATTTCCTGCTTGCGATCGGCAGAAACTTCAAAAGCTTGCACGCGGACATTTTCGGATGGCTTCAAGGTATTGCCTAGAGCGACTCGGACCGGGTTTTTCATGTAATCGTTTACCAAGTGAGCCACCGAGGCTTCGAGTGTTGCGGAGAAGCACATGGTCTGGCGCTGCTTGGGCAGGATCGACGCAATGCGTCGAATGGCGGGCAAGAAGCCCATATCCAACATGCGGTCCGCCTCGTCCAGAACCAGCACTTTCAGGTTGACGAAGTTGAACAGCTTGCGGTCGAGGAAATCTTCCAGGCGTCCGGGAGTGGCGACCACAAGTCGCGCGCCATGACGAATCGCCCGCAACTGCTGGCCTTCCGACAATCCACCGACCACCAGGGCCGCGGCGGTGAGTTTGTTACCGCGCAGGGCGTCGTACACATCCACCACCTGCATAGCTAGTTCGCGTGTCGGAACCAGCACTAGAGCTGCGATTCCTGGAGTCTTCTCCTTCATCAATCGCTCGATGATCGGAATGAGAAACGCCAGGGTCTTGCCGGTTCCGGTCGAAGCCGTGGCCAGCACGTCTTTGCCTTCGAGGGCATGCGGAATAGCGACTACTTGTACAGGGGTCGGCACGGAAAAGCCGGAGGCCGCAATTCGTTCTTTGGTATAGGGGGAAATCAGTAATTCTGTGAAACTCTGCATTACACTCGCTTTCTGTCTGGCGGAAACAGGGCAGTGCGCACGGAAGGTTTCCAGGCGAACCCCTGCGGCCAGTTTTTCTTGAAATTACGCCGAAGACAAACGGGAGTAAAACTAAGGCGGGAAGGTCAGATCAACTTGAAGACTCAACCGGAGCAACCGCACCACAACCGTGGTATTAGACGCAACTTCAGTATAGCATGGCCGCAGCGATTCTCATGGGCGGCGCAGGCCAGGCAGTGCCAAGATAGCTACCTATCACGCAAACCCAAGGAGCATGGATGAATCTCACGCGCAGGCAGGCATTGTTGGCCGGTTCCGCGGCGGCGGTTGCAGCGGCCATGCCGCCAGCCACTCACGGCCTTTCCTTTCCGGACGTTTCCGCTGCAGCAGGCCAGACAGCCTCCGCCGGTTCAGCCTTCGATGATGCAGTTAGCGTTTCCGACTTGGAAGCGATTGCCCACACCCGCATGGAGCACATGGCCTGGGAGTACATATCCGGCGCCGCCGCGGACGAGATCACGCTGCACTGGAACCGCGAGGCCTATGACCGCATTCGTCTAAACCCTCGTGTGCTCCACGACGTAAGCGCGCTCGATACCAGAGTGAAGGTACTCGGCCTGGATTTGCCGTTCCCCGTTATGCTGGCGCCGACTTCGCTGCACAAGCTGGCGCATCCCGATGGTGAACTGGCTACGGTGAAAGGCGCTGGAGCTGCCGGGACGGGCATGGTCCTGAGCACCATGTCGAGCGTGTCACTGGAAGAGGTTGCAAAGGCGGCGAGCGGGCCGCTGTGGTTTCAGCTTTACGTGCAGAAAGACCGCGGGTTTACCGAGCAACTGGTGAAGCGTGCCGAAGCCGCCGGATACAAGGCCCTGGTCGTGACCGTCGATACGCCGGTCTCGGGCGCGCGCAACCGCCAGGA
>JBBQVN010000062.1:0-19837 GCA_038211475.1 Terriglobales bacterium
AAATCGCAATTTGCCCGGGCCGCGCGCACCAGCGACAGATGCCCTTCGTGCAGCGCGCCCATGGTCGGCACCAATCCTACGCGCCGTCCCCGCTGCCGCCCCGCCAATAGCGCGCTACGAACCTCGCCAATCGTTTTCGCATCCATCATTTCGCAACCATCATTTCGCAACCATCATTCGCAACCATCATTCGCAACGGTCATAAGAGAGAGAGGAGAGAAGGAAAATTCGGGAAGGGTGCTTACCTCGGCGGCATCCAGCTCACCGCCACTTGCATGGTTTCCAGTTCACCCAGCAGGATGGCCCGGTTCTTGCGCAGCACTGCCCGCACCGCCTCGGGCGCATCTTTGCCCTGCTCTTCAATCGCGACCACCCGTCCATCGGGCCACGCCGACCGAGGCAAGTTCGCCAGCGCCTGGGGAATGTCATCCGCCTTCAACAGATGGATCAGGTTGTTGGGTTCGTCCACCAGTCCCACTCCATCCGCGCGAATCACCAGATAGGGATTGCGCCACGCTTTCTTTTCCTGCTTGCTTTCATAGACCTTGCGGTCCGCCGCCGGAATGGCCAACAGTTGCGATGCCGCATCCTTGCCGTCCCCCTGCGACGACTTCTGGCATCCTGTCCCCGCCCACAATCCCACAGCCAATCCCATCACCGCCACTCGACGCGTCCACATCCTCATTCGGTTCTCCGCACCCTATCTGCGCAGTGCGCGTTTGCGTTGCAGCACGGTGGCCAGCGCCTGCTGCGTCTCTTTCGGAAGATGATAACTCTCGCTGTCCGCCGGGAACTGCCGCGAGCCGATGTCGGCCTTAAACTCCAGCACCGCATTGGTGATCATCGCCGCCGCATCGCCATAGCGACGCACAAATTTCGCCGCCGGCCCAAACGTCATATTCAGAATATCGTGGATCACCAGCACCTGCCCGTCGCAATCCGGCCCCGCCCCAATGCCAATGGTCGGCGTCTCCACTTCGGCCGTGATCATGGCCGCCACTTCGCGCGGAATGCCTTCCAGAAAAATGCACGCCACCCCCGCTCGGTCGAGCGCCTGCGCATCCCGCATCAGTTGTTCGATGGCGCTCAGCGTCTTGCCCTGCACCTTGTAGCCGCCCATCATGTGGATGGATTGCGGCGTCAGCCCAATGTGCCCGGCCACTGGAATCTCCGCGTCGATAATGCGCCGGATCATCTCGGCGCGCTTCTCGCCGCCTTCCACCTTCACCACTTCGGCGCCGCCTTCTTTCACAAACCGCGCCGCATTGCGCACCGCCTCGCCGTCATCCACGTGATACGACCCATAGGGCATGTCGGCCACCAGCAACGCGTTCTTCACTCCACGCCGCGCCGCCCGCGTATGGTGAAGCATTTCGTCCACCGTAACCGAGAGCGTGTTCTCATAACCAAGCATGGTCATGGCCAGCGAATCGCCCACCAGGATCATGTCAATGGCGGCCTCATCCACCAACCGCGCGGTGGCATAGTCATACGCGGTCAGGCAAGTGATGGGTTCGTGCTGCAGTTTCTTTTCGTGGAGTGTTGCAGAAGTAATCTTGTGGCGGGGTTCGCCGATCGGGGTGAGACTCACGGGTATCCTCCAGTGCCCCTCCGCCTGGGGCGGATAGAGCCTGTTCTACGCGTTAAGATTCGCTCACCAGCATAATAGTTGCAAAAGTTGGATTTGGCTAGGGGAGATGGTGACCGCCCGGGCGGATTGAAGGCGAGGCACTTTCTGGGGGTGTTGTTTTGGCGTTGCATGATGTGGGCGAGGCCGTGAGTAGGCAGGACATCGAGGTTGGTGTTTTTGGGCAAAAGGCGGCGTATCCGGCCGATCGCGTTTTCGATGCCGCCCTTCTGCCCGGCGAGTAGGTGTCGCAAAACCAGGTCGTGCAATACCAAACCGTCTGGTCAGGAGATAGTGTTTGCTGAACTCGGTTTCATTATCGAATGTCATGGAGTGGCAACATCGCCACCACCATGGCACTGAGATTATCGGCCACCGAATGTGCCGTTCTGGTTTCCTGCCGCATCCACAGCGTCCGCCGCGATCGACGTTCGTGGGCCACCAGCAAGAACTGTCCCGGTTTGCTGAAACTCATGAGGTCCACTTCCCAATCGCCGGCACCGGCGCGTTCCGCTACCACCGAGGGACGATCATGAATGGAAACCAAGGTACTCTCGCTAAATCACACCTGAGCGCGGCTTTTGAGCCGATGCTGGTCCCTTCTCCCCATTCAGGCAACGTCAGGTGGTGAGCTGCACTAATGTTACGTTCACGATGATCGAGGCAGAGTAAGGAGTTCCAAGCGGCGTGCCGTGTCTGGCGGCGGGGAAAAATTGCAGGCCCAGCGCTCGTCCGTGCGCATCGATTCCACCCACTACAGGAGGAGACGTGAAATAGCAATTCACTATGCCGATGACTTCCCAGTCTTGAATGTACTGAAACGGCGGTGCCTGATAAAAAACCAAGTATGGCTTATACGGATCTCCGGCGATTCCGTCGAAGGTGATCTTGACCGCTGTGGGCGGCAACACAATGTCGAAGGGAATCGCGCTGGTTGCCGATGCAGAAGCGTCGCCTGCTGGAATCGGCGCGTCGTTCGTTTGTGCACCTTGTGCAATCCGCAATCTTTCTTTCGCAGCTTGCAGCGCGCGCGACAGTCGTTCGACTTCACGCGCCATTTGTTGAACAAACACACCAACGTCGGTTGACACGTCGATTTCAGCGGAAGCCAAGCCCAAACTCTCGTCGCCGCTCGTCACCGTGCCGCGATGCGTCACTCTCTTCAGAAGCGACATCGGCACGTCCAGGACGCTTCCGGTGCACAGCTTCACCTTCGCCATAGAACGATCGGCGGCAATGGACACAACCGATGCAGCAAAGACCGGAGGGCGCGCCTGCTCCGTGCTAATTCCAGTCGCAATCGCAGAAAGCACCTGCTCAACCGTGCTCTGCGAATTCTTCAGTGCGACTGCCGTAGTCTCTTTGCCGGGAATTGATCTCGTTGCCATTTCATTTCTCCAAAGGCTGCTGAGCTGTATTCGTGTGTCCTTGACTCCGCCCCGTTTGTGAGCCATGTCGTCAAGGAAAATTTGACCGTCAATTATAGCAGGCTGCGGAAAAATTCGACTTAAGGCGGACGCAGGACCGCGAAACTCTCTTGTTTCCACAGCACAACCTGATAAGAAGAGAGCATGGGTGGAAAAACGAGCGCAAATTGGACTTGTTCAGCTACGGAAGCTCAGAGCAGGTCCCAAGATTAACCGCTGCGTCCTCTTTGGAGTCATAACAATGAGGCATCAAGAATATTCAGCCCCGTCGCTACGACCTCCCACCAAAAGCAAGGAGGCGCGGGCAATTTCTCCCGCGCCTCTCGCTTTACCGCTACCGCGTTATGAAAATTTACTTCTGATTATTAGAAGACGTCTGCTCCAGGTTGTTCTTCAGCAGGCTGATTTCTACCCGCCCGCCGTTGGTGCGCTTCGGCTTGGCGGTGTCGCCCGCCGCTGCCGGCACCGGCGCGTTGCCCATGCCTACCACGTAAATCCGGTACATCGGAATGTCGTGATTCAGCACCAGGTAGCGCACTACCGACTCCGCCATCTTGCGCGAGTTCGAAATCGCTTCCTGTCCTTTGCCGGAGGCGAAGCCCTGCACCTCCACCACGTATCCGCGCTGGCTCTTCAACGGCGTCGCCATCGTGTCAAGCGCCTCTTTGGCGTTCGCACTTAGCACCGTCTGTCCCGGACGGAAACGGATTTCAGTCTGGGTGGCGGCATGATACTGGTCGATGTTACCGACCGTCTGTTCGACGGTCTGCAACTTAGTGGTCGCCTCCTGCGCGGTCTGCTGCGCCATGGAAGCCTTGCCGGCAGCATCAAGCGCATGCTGATCGGCGGTGGTCGCCTTAGCCGAGGCCATTTCGTAAGCCTGCTGCGCGCGCGCATCCACCTCTTTGATGTTCTTGCTGTTGGCGGCGGTCAACTCATCCAGCTCGTTGACGCGGTCGCGGATCGGAGCGGTCTGGCGCTGCACATACTTTTTGCGCGCCATCGGATTCACTCGTCCCCAAAAGCCTTCGCGGGCCGTAGGTTGCAGCGGCGCCTTGGCGGTCGTGGCGTCGGGTGCGGTGGAGGTCGTCGAGTTAGTCGTCGAGCTTCCGGTTGACGCGGTTCCCATCGTCGAGGATCCGGTTGACGAGCTTCCCGTTGACGAAGGTGACGACGTAGTCGCTGTCGGAGCCGTCGAATCCGTCATCGGCATAGTGTCATGCGTGGCTGCCGGAGCGGTCGAACTACCGGAGTTGGAAGCCCCTGACGTGGAAGCATCCGGGGTGGAAGTACCCTGAGCGGACGTGCCCGATTTGGAAGTACCCGGCGCGGTCGAAGTATTGCTGTCTTGCTGTGTAGCGACCGGAGCCGACGGCGTGGTCGTTGTCGGGGGCGTGGTCGTATCCTGCTGTGCGACGGCCGGGAGCGCTAAGGCTCCACCCAGCAGCAGCGCGACTACAATGCGATTCGTCATTTTTCTAATTCCTCCTGGGAATGCACGTCACTCGGGCGTGCCAGAAAATTTGAATTCATCTCTCACTAAAAAACAACCTCTCACAAAAAAATGTTCTGAGTCAGGCCCAAAACATTGGATGCCGTTGCCGCCAACACCGATGGTGAGAACAGGTTAAGGGCCAAACCTGCCATCGTGCCGCATCCCGTAAGTCGTTCGTTTTCAATGACATTGTATGCTGTAGCTGCCCTCCGAGCCCATGCCGCCCGGTAAATTTGGCGAAACTGGTATAAAAAATGCTTGGGGCGGCACATCGCCCCCAGGAGACCAAGTATGCCCCTAGACCACTGCACCCGCCGAGCTTCAACCTCCGCCATCGTTTTTGCTGTCCTTGCCGTCCTGGCTACAGTGGCTTGCACTTTTTGTTCGCCGGCCCTTGCCCAAAAGGCTGCCAGCAAAGCACTTGCCTCGGATAGTATCCCTGCCGCCCGCATGACCCAGTACTCCGATCTCGCGGTCCAGTGGATGCAGGAGTACCTCCGCGTGGATACCACCAACCCTCCCGGAAACGAAATGCGCGCCGCTACATTCTACAAGCGCATTCTCGACGCCGAAGGCATTGAGAGTCGCATCTTTGAGATTGCGCCGGGACGCGCCGACCTGTGGGCTCGCCTGCCGCACACCTCAGGGGCGGCCAAACGTCCCCTCGTCCTGCTCAATCACATGGACGTGGTCACCAGCGACGCCGCGCACTGGAAGGTTCCGCCCTTCAGCGGCGCCATTGTGGACGGCGCCGTCTGGGGGCGCGGCGCGCAAGACATGAAAGATGAAGGCCTGGCCCAGTTGGTGGTGATGGTGATGCTGAAGCGCGAAAAGATTGCGCTCGACCGCGACGTGATTTTTCTCGCCGTCGCCGACGAAGAAGCCAGCGGCAACGGCACCGATTGGTTCATCGCCAACCAGCGCGACCTGCTGGGCAACGCCGAATTCCTGATCAACGAAGGCGGCGAGAATGTCCTGGAAAACGGCAAGCCGAAATTCATCAGCGTGGACGTTGGCGAAAAGACTGCCTACTGGATGAAGGTCACTGCCCACGGGCGCCCCGGCCATGGCTCGCGTCCCAATCCCGACTCCGCTCCCAACCGACTGGTGCGCGCGCTCGATCGTGTGATTGCCTACCGCACCCCGCTGAAAGTTTTGCCGGTAGTGGACGAGTTCCTGCGCGAGATGGCTCCCTACGAAACTCCACAGCGCGCCGCCTGGTTCCGCGACGCAAACAAAGCACTGGCCGACAAAGACTTCGTGAAGGCGCTGGAGTCCGACCCCTCCACCAACTACCTGCTGCGCAATACGATTTCGCTGACCATGCTGGGCGGCTCGGAGCAGACCAACGTGATTCCGCCGGAAGCATGGGCCAACCTCGACGTCCGCATCTTGCCCGGCGAGAACCCGAAAGAAGTGCTGGAGGCGCTGAAGCAAGTCATCAACGATCCCAACGTGACGGTTGAGCCGCAGTCGCCGGACTTCCGCATCGCCAACTACTCGCCGACCGGCACCGCGCTATACTCCGCCATTCGCGAAGTCAGCGCGCATTACTTTCCCGGAGCCCCAGTGCTCCCGCACATCACCAGCGGCTACACCGAGAACCAGCGCTATCGTCCGCTAGGCATCCAGTCCTACGGCTACTCTCCTTACTTGGCCACCGAAGAAGAAGGCGCCACCGAACACGGCAACGATGAGCGCATCAGAGTGGAAGAAGTAAGGCGCGGGCCGAGGGTGCTGTTCGATGTGGTGACGCGTGTGGCGGGGCAGTAGAGCTTCGTTCCTCCGCTGCACCCTCTATCGCGGGTCTGGCATCTTAGTGCGAAGTTATTTTTTCGGAGCCGCCAATGCTGCGTTGGTCTTCTCTGCTTGCTGTGCCACTGCTTCTGACCGCTTGCACTCGGGCGGAGAAGCTGGACTTGTCGCGCCTGAAGGCGCCGGCCGGATTTCACCTCGCCCCCTTTGGCCAGACTCCGCACCCGCGCATGATGGCGTTTTCTCCCGGCGGAGTGTTGGTGGCCACGGATTCCACCGAAGGCAAAGTCGTCGCCTTTCCAGATCCGAAACATACCGGCCGCGCCGAGCGTGCCGTCGTGGTTGCGGAAGAACTCAACGAGCCCCACGGCATCGCTTTCCACAACGGCATGCTCTACGTCGCGGAAACCAACCAGATACAGCGGTTCGACTGGGATGAAGCCAAGCTGGCCGCGTCCCACGGACAGATCCTCGCCAAGCTGCCCACGTCTGGCGGCGGCCACTCTACCCGCACTCTGCTGTTCCATCACGGCAAGATGTATGTTTCGGCCGGATCCAGTTGCAACGTGTGCCAGGAGGACGACCCGCGCCGCGCCGCCGTCATGCAGTTCAATGACGATGGCAGCGACATGACGATTTTTGCCAGCGGCTTACGCAACGCGGTCGGCCTCGCTGTTCATCCGGCCACCGATACCATCTGGGTCACGGTGAATGGCCGGGACCGGCTGGGCGACAACATCCCTCCCGAGGTGATCAACGACCTCGGCTCGGGCGGCGGATTCTTCGGCTGGCCGTACTGCTATGGCAATCGCATTCCCGACCCCAGCCAGACCAAACCCGGCGATAACCGTTGTGCCAAGATGGTTCCGCCCAAGGTGGAGATCCAAGCTCACTCCGCGCCGCTTGGTCTGACGTTCTACGAAGGACAGATGTTTCCGGCTGAATACCGCGGCAATATTTTCGTCGCACTGCATGGCTCGTGGAACCGCAGCGTGCCCACCGGTTACAAGGTCGTTCGGGTTCGGACGGACGACAAGGGTCGGCCCAAGGGCGTCGAAGACTTTCTGACCGGATGGGTAGCGCCTGGCGAAAAGCGCAAGGGGGTATGGATGGGGCGTCCCGCGGGAGTCGTGGTTGGTCCCGACGGCGCGCTTTATGTGAGCGACGACGATGCGGGGCAGATTTACCGGGTGACGTCGGCAAAGTGATGATTGGGCTGCCATCGGAAGGATCCGACGCGAAAAGTTGGATCTTGCCTTTCAGTCAATCATTTTTTTGCTCCAAAATTTTCAGCTAAATTCCATGCGCCAGCCCTCGGCAATTCCCGCTTGGGGGGTCTGGCTGTCAGTCTTCTGTGGTTTCGGGAGTCTGCCCCTCATCCAGAATGCCGTTTTGCGGCGTTACAGAGGCCGTGGTGAGGCGACAGTGGTCCGGGTGAGGGTTGAGTGCCCCCGGAAGCTTGACGGGGTCTGGAGCCCCCTCGGACGTAAATTGTAAAATGCCGTACAGAAATCTGTACACACCTGCCATCTCTAGCAGCTATATCCGGTTGCGTTGCCGAAAAACAACCCTCCGCCGCAATGCGCCTCGACCTTACCTCGCGTTCCCGTGGCCTTCGTTCGAGCCGCGCGTCTAGTGCTGCAGGAACCATGGGGTGGTCGAAGTATCCGATTTGAAGTACTGCAGCAGTTGGTTGGCCACCTTCTGCTGGCCGATCGGGTTTGAGGGATGCGTGCCATCCTTGGACAAATCCTGGCAAGTCCACACCAAGCCGTCGCGGCGGCCGAGTAAACCATTGGACCAGTAATACGGGCCCCAAATCATCAGGGGCGCGACCACGGTACCCTTGCTCGATTTGTAATTCAGGTTGTTCACGCCATTGATCTGATCCTGGATCGCCCATTTGACGGCGAAACTAACCTCATAGGCGTAAGGCTCAGGATTGACGGTGGAGATTCCATTGGAGTAGCCGGCGTAGAAGCGGCTTGAGAAGTAGGCGATGGTCAGGTTGGGGAACAGAGTGTGCAGATCGCGCGCCACCGTCTCGTACTCGGACTGCAGAGTGGTGACATCGCTGGGGAACATTCCTGAAGCAATGCCGTCGGTGTCCTCGATCCAGGCGGCGACCACCTGCTGTGCGGTAACGTTGGAGTTGACCAGATAGTTGTTGAGGATAGTGTTCCAGTAGGCCGAGGTCGTGCTGGTAAGTTGGAAGGGAGTGGCCCCGCCCTGGGCGCCGTTGACGATTACGAGTTTCTTGTTCTTGGAAGGGTCGGCGTTGGCCAGGCTGGCGAACTGGCCGAACTCATCGAGCGCGGTGGATTCGCCCACTCCGAGCAGCACATATACACCGTTCGGGTCGGGCTGGCCATTGGCATTCAGGGCGGTGATTTGCGAACCAAAGGTGACCGCGTCGGCGTCAGTCTGGGCGGGCCGCACATTGCTGCCGTTGGGATAGAGTCCGCCTTCAGAGCCTTGATAACTTCCGGTGGCCAGGTCGTTGAGCGCGGTAAGAGGAGTCGAAGTGCTGGGTATGTCGAAGGAAATATTGTTGCACGCTGCGCCGGTCTTGGCAGCTACCGCTAGAGTGAAGGCTTTGCTGGAGGTGCCGCTCCTGGCGTCAGTGACCTTGATGGTGAAATTATAAGTGCCGGTTGTGACCGAACCGCTGAGCGTGCCGGAAATCAGACCGGCGCTGGACAAAGTCAGGCCGGAGGGCAAACTCGACCCCGATGCCAGGGTGAAGGTGAAGGGAGCCGTACCTCCGCTAGTGGTCAAGCCAGCCTGGTACGCGGAGCTTTGAGTTGCCGTCGGCAGCGCAGTCAGAGTTGCGATGGCCACGGGGACGGAGGCTGCACCAACCCCGGTCAAACTTACACCATTGGCGGGAACCGAATCATACACAAAAGTCATGACGCCAGTGTCGGCATGCGCCGCCGTGGGTGAATAAGTCACGTTGACCGAGACGCGTTGCCCAGCTTGGATCAAAACCGGCAAGGTAGGGCCGGTGGCTACGAAGTTAGGCGGCTGAATGTTAATGGCGGTCAGATTCATTTTACCAGTGCCGGTATTTTGAATCTTGACCGTCTTGGCGGCGGTGGTGGCGCCAACCGTGGTGCTGGGAAATAGGAAGGAAGTGTTGTCGAGCGCCGCCACGGCACTGGATTTCAGACCGGTGCCCTGTAAGCTGACATTGTTGCTGGTGCCATCGTCGAAGGCCAGCACCATGTTGCAATTGAAGGCCTGGGCCAGGTCGGGAGCGAAGTACACCGAGTAGTGGGTGATGCCTCCATTGGCCTGGATGGTGATGGGAGTCACGCCCGAGGCCAGCTTGTACTCAGGGCAAGTGAACGACACGCTATTCACCTTGATGCTCTTAGTGTTTGAGTTGGTCAAAGTGAAGGCGACGGTGGTCGAGGTCAGGCCGACGTAGGTGCCCTTGAATGCATAGCTGGCCGGAACCGTGGTGACTTGATTGGCGAGGCTAGACGAAGCCGCCAGACATAGCAAAGTCCCCAACACGGCAATTCGGAAGGTTGCGCGGAAATTCATGGTGACGACCCCCACCTTACGGCGAATGCGATTTCCCGAGTTTAGCAGGTGCGAGGGACGAGTTTCGCGATTCTTTCTGGATTAGTTAGGTGCGGGGACAAGCACGCATGGAAGGTGGAGCGAAGGTAGGGGAGCGGCGGCGGCGCGATGACCTCACGGGCTGAAGCCGCGCCCTACCCTCACTACTTGCCGCCGGAGGCTTGGAGTGCCGCGATTTCTCGCTGGACTTGCTTGAGCTCGGCTTCGGCGCGAGGACGGTGGTAGTAGTCGGATGGGAAGACGCTGAGGGCGTTATTGAGAGCGGTTTCGGCGTCGCGCAAGAGGGCCCGGCTAGATTCGCGTTTGCCGAGTTCCAACAGTGCGGTCCCAAGATTACGCTGCGTCGCGGCCCAGTCCAGCGGCACTTTGTCACGGGTGTACTCTTCGAGGGCTTGCCGATTGGCCGCCATCGCCAAATGCAAATTCTCCGACCCCGACTCCCGCTCTCCTAACTTGCGAAGCGCGCTGCCCAGATTGCTCTGGGTCATCGCCCAGTCCACCGGCACCTTCTGGCGGGTGCGTTCTTCGAGGGCTTGATTGTAGGCCGCCACCGCCAGATGCAAGTTCTCCAACTCCGGCTCCCGCTCCCCCAAGGATTCGAGAGCGGCGCCCAGATTGTTCTGCGTCCTGGCCCAGTCCAGCGGCACCTTCTTGCGGGTTCGTTCTTTAAGGGCTTGATTGTAGGCCGCCACCGCCAAATGCAAATTCTCGGGCCCCGACTCCCGTTCTCCCAAAATAAGACGAGCCCCGCCCAGATTATTCTGCGTCGCCGCCCACTCTAGCGGCACCTTGTCGCGAGTACGTTCTTCGAGGGCTTGCTGGTAAGCCGCCACCGCCAAATGCAAAGTATCCGTCCCCGACTCCCGCTCGCCCAAAGCCAGGAGAGCGTTGCCCAAATTGTTCTTCGTCGTCGCCCATGACAGCGGCACCTTCTCGCGGGTATATTCTTCGAGGGCTTGCTGGTAGGCCGCTACCGCCAAATGCAAATTCTTCGTCGTTGACTCCCGCTCCCCCAAACACTGCAGAGCTGTGCCCAGATTGTTTTGGGCCGCCGCCCACTCCAACTTTTTGGAATCACGGGTCCAGAAAGCCAGAACCTGCCGATACTGTTCCGCAGAGTCCTTAAGGGCCTGATTGTCCCCAGCCTGCGCGCCGAGACCGTTCAACGCTTGCGCCAGCGCGAAGGTAAGCCCAGCCCGGTCGTCGTCTGACCAGTTAGCCTGCGGGTTGGCCAGAATCTGGCGCACGCTAGAGATAAACGGCCGTATGCGATCCACAAGGTAAGTGCCGCTTTCATAGAGGAAACTCGACCGCGTAGTAACGATGAGGCCGATGACCTTCCCGAGATCGCTCCAGAAGAGGGGCGGCAAATTCAGGTCAGGGTCGGCCTGGTAGCGTCCGCTGCCGGTGGCGGCTGGGCCTTCGGCGGAAGCCGTCCAGCGCAGTTGCATGGCTTCCTTGCCGCTTACTTTGAGCACGCTGCCCCAAAGCAGAGCGTCGGCATGGCTGGTCTTGAGGAACTCGCGGGCCTGACGATGGCCAGCCTCGACACTGTCCTGCACAGCGCCATCCTCCGGGAGCTTAATGGTGCGGTCGAGCGGTAGGACTTTGACGCCTTTAATCTTCTCCAGTTCCGCCAGCAGTAGCTTTTCATGACCGTGGCCGGTGTCGTTTCCAGATGCGCCAAGGCGATCGAAAAGCCGAGTTGGTCCGCAGCGGGCAGCTTACGGCGGGTGAAGCGCTCGAGGATGGCAGCGACGAACGGGAGTTTCTCGATCTTGTCCCATTGCCACCAGATGGTGAACGCAGCCAGCACCAGCAGTCCCCACCAAGACCTGAGCAGAAGGTTCTTTATGCCTTCGAAGAGGTCGGACGGCGGCGGAGTTGGTGCGGGTTCGGTCACGGTGCAAGCCGGGTTCGGCAGAGCGAGGATAGCAGACATCAACTCGCGAGGGAATCATGGAGGCAAGATGACGGGAGCGACTGGTGATGGGGTACTGTCAGCATCCGGGGATTCGTCGATGAGCGAGTTAGAAGGTGCCTAGAGCTGGTTTCATAAATGGATTCGCGACGGAGGGGCTGGCTTTCACGGGGGCTAAAAAGCTCCTGGATTATGGGCGGCGTTTTCGGTGCGGCTGAAGCCGTGCCCTACCCGCGATCCATTGTGATTCCGGATGAAGCCCCGCCCGTCACAAGACCGCTACCAGCGGGAACGGATGAAGCCGCGCCCTACAGCGAACCATCGCCCTAGCCCCGCCCATTTGTGAAACCCCTCTAGGTCTAACTGCCAACAGGTTGGGCTTACTCGGACGAGATTTGGACGAGGCCACCCGGTTCCGAGGCGTGGTGGATCAGGTCGGGGTGCTGTGGGGTGCGCCAACTGTCGAAGATCGACACTTGATGCACGCAGGAGACTGTGCAGTGCGGGGCGCAGGATTTTTCGGTCAGGTATTCGCGGCGGATGTCGTTGATGGTGTACTTCTCCAGCGGAATGCCGGGATAACCGCGCTGCTGCGAGCAGTAATGCACCAGGCCGTCCTCGCATATGTAGAGATAGCGGGCGCCGGCGCGGCATCGCCATTCGTTGGGGCGTCCGGTGGCGATGTTGTCCTGGAAGGCGTTGATGCGGGTGAAGCTCTTCTTCTCCATCGACTTCATCTCGTGATACACGGCGCGCTCTTCGTCCTTCAGCGGCTGGAGCTGGCCACCACCATCGTGGATGATGCCGACGGTCGAACTGAAGCCGAGTTCGAGCGCGCGCTTGCCAATGGTCAAGGCATCTTGGGGATTGCTGACGCCGCCGCCCACTACGGAGTTGATGTTCACGTGGAAGTCGGCATGCTCGGCGAGCAGTTGCAACTTCTTGTCGAGAACCTTCAGGCTTTTCTTGGAGACGTCGTCGGGAGTGACGTTGTCGATGGAAATTTGCAGCCACTCGAGACCGGCGCGATTTAATTTCTGGATGCGGTCGGCGGTGAGCAAATATCCGTTGGTGATGAGGCCGGCGACGGCCCCGTGGCTGCGAATGCGAGCGATGATGGCGTCGAGTTCGGGATGCAGCAAGGGCTCGCCGCCGCTGATGGTGACCACCGAGGTGCCGAGTTCGCCGAGCTTATCCACGCGGCGGAACATGGTTTCGGCGGGGACGGGCTTGGAAAAATCGTCATACTCGTTGCAGTATTCGCAGGCCAGGTTGCAGCGCCGGATGGGGATGATGTGCGCCAGCAAGGGGTGGTCGGTATCTGCAATGGCATGCGCGACCATGGCCGCGCCTCGCAGGTTGCGATAGGCCGCCAGGAGATTGCGCCGCAGAACGGTAGCGCTCGAAGGCATGATGAACAGTAACAATAATTAAAGCACAGGCGTACGCCAGCGGCAGTGGGTCCGCAGCGAGTGGCCGGAAAACGAGCGCAAGCGGCGGGATTGCGGCATTGGGCGGGGGGCATCACCGCAGGGTCGAGGGAAAGCCTCGTTGGCCCGCTCGTTCTTTCGGTGCGCGATCTTTGTACCCTGTTTTCGCGGTCGCTCGCCATCCGCACGAAACCTTTACCACAGGGGGCACAGGGGAACACAGGGTAAGGCATAGGCTTGGACCCAAGGACCACAGCGTGATTCCTGTGCGGTCAAGCGGAGTAGTTAACCTGCTACGCCCCCAGCTTCGCGCGGATGGCTCCCGCAATCGACGCTGCTAGCCGGGTCATCTTTTCTTCGGACTGGGCTTCGATCATCACCCGCGCCAGGGCTTCGGTGCCCGAGTAACGCACTACGACGCGCCCGTTGCCCTCGAGTTCACGCTCTGCCGCCAGAATTGCCTTCTCGATTTCTGCAATTTCGAGCAGCGGGGTCTTTTCCCGCACCCTTACGTTTTGGATGGTCTGCGGGAAAACCTTGAGTCCACTTACTAAGTCGGCGAGGGAGCGGCCGGTGCGCGCCATCACTTCCATGACCCGCAGTGCGGTAAGCAGGCCGTCGCCGGTGGTAGCGTCGTGGTCGCGAAACAAAATGTGTCCCGACTGTTCGCCGCCCAGGGTGGCCCCGGTGCGCCGCATTTCTTCCAGAACATAGCGGTCGCCCACGTTGGCGCGGAGCATCTGGATGCCCGCCTCGCGCAACGCTACTTCCAGTCCCATGTTGGACATAGTGGTGGCGACGACCATGTCATTGGCCAGAACGCCGCGCGACTTCATGTCTCGCGCCGCCAGCAGGAGGACACCGTCGCCATTGACGACGTGTCCCTCTGCGTCTGAGAACAAGGCGCGGTCGGCATCTCCGTCGAAGGTAACACCCAACGCAAACTCGCCGGGTTGCGCCGCGACGGCACGGGCCAGGCTGGCTGGATGCAGCGCCCCACAGTCGTGATTGATGTTCTTGCCGTCGGGCGCCGCGCACAGGAAAGTGGCATCGATGCCGCACGCCTGGAATAATTCTGGCGCCTCTACAGCGGCCGCGCCGTTGGCGCAATCCACCAGCACGCGCATGCCGCGAAGGTCAGTTTGGACGCTCTGGGCCAGCCAATCAATGTAAGCCCGCCGTAACTCCGGGCTACCGGGAAGGCTGGAGCCTGTCGCGATGTTGAGCGCGGGCGATTCCGCGGCGAGCATGTCGAAAATGTCTCGCTCAATGGCCAGCTCATGAGCATCGGGCAGTTTGTATCCATCGCCGGAAAAAATCTTGATCCCGTTGTCGGTCCAGGGATTGTGCGACGCCGAAATCACCACACCCGCCGCGAAATTGCGGGTGCGCGCCAAGTAGGCCACTCCGGGTGTGGTGATGACGCCCGCAGTCTCGACCCCCACGCCTTGCGATGCCAGTCCCTGAGTCAAGCGGTCGGCAATCCAGCGGCTGGACTCGCGAGTGTCTTGCCCGATGACGGCGCGCGCGGCAGAGCCGCCAGCCGCCAGGTCGCGACCCAAGGCTTGTCCGATGGCGTACACGGCGGCTTGGCTCAGCGGAAATTCGCCTGCCACTCCACGAATGCCATCGGTGCCGAACAATTGTCTCTGCTTACTCATAGTGGATCGTTCATAGTAGGCCGTTATGATCAGCCGTTCAAAGTTGGGCGGCCGAAGTTGGTCTAAAACGCTTGTTCAACTGTTGATTGTGTGAACTGTTGAATTGTTCAATTGTTGATCGTTGAATTACTGATCGTTGATTTCTAATCTTTCAGTTCGGAAATCAAAGAAACGGCTATGGGTTCTGGTGTTCCGGGTCGGACGCGTTCGCCAAGTCTCGCGTCATGATCACGGTGACTCGCACCGGCTGGGGATTGACGACCTGCACCAGCGGATCGGAAATGTAGGCGTGGGTGACAAACGAGGTGCGCTGCATGTCGCCCGATGCGTCGACGGGATCAGTAGTCGCCATCTCGACCGCCTCTACGTGCTTGCGGGGGCCGCTGATGGTGATGACCGAGGGCTCCGCAAGCACCTTGGCCACATGCAGTCCCGGCGCAAAGCTGCCAGTCACGCGGGGATGCACTTCGACTTGCCGCACCAGCCGCGTCTCAAACTCGAGATGAAATTGGCTAGGCACAACCTGTACGACTTCCATGTCGCGTGGGGTGCGGATTTGCTGCGCGGTCAGGTCAAAGGTTCGCTCGCCTGGCCGGGCTCCGCCTAAGTCAATCTCGGCGTGCACGTCATTGGGGCCAATGCGGCGGACCAGCCGTTCCCTGCCGCGTATCCGAATCTGGGCCTGGGGAATGTTATCCGAAGAGATTTCGAGGTTGGTTGCGATGTTGTGCAACTCCACCGGGACCGACACTGCAATCTCAGCCATCGGGTCTCGCGAGACCACAAGCCATAGCCCAGCGGCGAGCACCAAGGAGACTAGCTTGAGGTTCCAGTTGTGCAAGACGAAAATGCGAAAGAGTTCAGTCATGGTGGACTGCGCCCTCCGCGCTCGGATCGTCTTCGACTATGCCCGCGTTGATGATGACGGCTTCGTCTTCGCGATGCATGGTGGGCAGGGTGGCCGCCCCCACATACCGCCCCAGCAGGGTGCTGAGGCGCTCCCGCAAGTGCTCAATGGAAATGTCGCGCTCGATTTTGCCGCCGACGGCCAGGCTGATGCTGCCGGTTTCTTCGGAGACGATCACCGCCACGGCATCGGTTTCTTCGGTGATGCCAATTCCCGCGCGATGCCGCGTGCCCATCTGAATGGACAGTATGGGATTCATGGAGAGGGGCAGGAAGCAGGCGGCGGCGGCGATGCGGTCTTTGCGTACAATCACGGCGCCATCATGCAGCGGGCCGCTGGGCCGGAACAGGGTGGCCAGCAATTCGTAAGTCATCCTGGCGTCGAGGGGGACGCCGCTTTCAATGAAAGTGCGCAGCCCGATCTCGCGTTCAATCACCACCAAAGCGCCAGTCTGGTTTTGCGAAAACAAGTTAGTGGCCAGCACAATGTCATCGTAGGCGCCGGCTTGGGAGGCGGAAGAATTGCGCAGCGAGACCAGCGAGCCCAGATCGGCCAGCGCATTACGAATTTCCGGCTGGAAGACCACGATGAGGGCAAACACGACATAGGGCAGGAGGGTGCTGATCAACCAATTCAGAGCCGAGAGCTCACCAATCCGCGCAAAGTAAAAGCCCAGCGCCAAGAGAACGACACCCACCAGCATGGGCACCGCCCGGGTTCCGCGGATCAGCACCAGAAACTGGTAGATGATCACTGCGACCAGCAGAATGTCGATTACCGACACCGCCGTGATGTGGGGTGCTGCCCAGAACTGGTCCAACCGGCTGCCTCGTTGCCGCCAGAGTCTTCGGCTGCTTCATCTTAATCTATAGCCAACATGGCTTTGGCGGCAAAGAAAAACCACGGCATAAGCCGTGGTGGTCGTGCGAAAAGGTTGGTTCAGTTTGAAGCGGTAAGTCCCGCCGCCCTGGCGACGGTGGTTCGGAGGAACTTGTAGGGATTTACTGGAGTGTCGTGGATGCGGACTTCGTAGTGCAAGTGGGGTCCGGTCGAGCGCCCGCTTTGGCCGACGAATCCAATCACGTCGCCGCGTTGCACCCGCTCCCCGGCCACCACCGAAAAGCTGGCTAGGTGTCCGTAACGGGTACTCACGCTGTGAGCGTGCTCAATCATCACCACGCGTCCGTAGCCCGAGTACTGCTCAGCAAAAGTCACGATCCCATCCGCCGGGGCCACGACCTGGGTTCCAACCGCTGCGGAGATGTCCACGCCGGCATGGAATGCGCCTTCTCCGTTGAAGGGATCGGCCCGCTCACCGAATGATCCGGTCACGATTCCTTCGACAGGCCACAGGTTGGGAGCCGAATTCGCGCGGTACCAGTCCTCGGTGGAGGCGCCGCCAGTGAGGCCAAGCGAGAGGCCAACGGTGGCTGCGCCGCTGAGCGCCGTAGTTTTCAGAACGAAGAGCTGGTCGAGGGAGGAGCTGACCTGGGAGGGTTTCATCGCGGTATCGTTGGCGGCCACGATGGACGCCTGGGCGGGTTTCAATCCATAGAGCGTTGAAACTTCGCTGGCGAGCGACCCGAGCGAAGCCACTTGCACTTCGCGCTCCTGGGCCACCTGCTCCAGCCGCGAGTACTGGCCCTTCAGTTGATCTTTTTCGGTGCGCAGTTGATTAAAGCGCGCGACCTTCATTGCCATGCGAACGTACGAACCGGCCATCCCTGTGAGACCCAGGAACCCAAACGCGGTCCCGAGCACGAATACGTACAAATACTGGATGGGGATGGAAATTTTTTGCAGCCGGCCGTCTTCATCTCGTGCCACAAAAAAAATGTAGAAACGTTTGCGCAACGGGGGACCTACCTTACAGATTTATTTAGCGCCTCCGCCGGAATCTCGCTCCTGCGTTCCGGCAAAACGACGCTTACTGCCGGACGGTGCTCCGATTGGGATGGAGTTTGCTACCGTCCAGGTGGCCTCACTCGGGCCAAATACTACAAAAATTACAGGGGATACACTGCTCCGCTGAGGTGCGATGTCTCAGCCTCAACTGATTATGAACAATGTATGAAAGTAGCAAACCCGGTTCCCCGCTGTCAACGCCAAAGGTCACAAAAATGTTATTAGTGCAATGGAATCAATCAGTTAGGGTGGGTGCTCTGCAGTTCTCGGCAGCTGGCGCACCGGGCCCAAGGCACACTCCATAGTTTTCTGATGGGCCCGGCATGCCACAGTCTTGGCCTGCGATATAGTGTGTTGTGTCGCCGCTGCCTGAAAAGTCGTTGATCGTAGCCCTCCGTCGGAAAGCCGACAGTGCTGCCAGCCGAACGCAGAGGCTCAACGGGCTGGTCACGGGAATCGGCGATGACTGTGCGGTGCTGCAAATTCCTCGTGGCCATCAGGCCCTGGTCACCACTGATTTCAGCTTGGAAGGTGTCCACTTCCGACGCGAATGGCATTCGCCTGAAGAGATTGGCTGGCGATGCCTGGCCCGCGGCCTGAGCGACATCGCGGCCATGGGCGGAGAGCCCGTCGCCATTTTTCTCTCGCTCGCTCTTCCGGCTAAGCTCCCGCAAAAATGGGTGGATGGATTTCTGCGGGGGCTGTTAAATCTAGCATCTGAATTTCGCGTTCCTTTGGCCGGTGGTGATACCGCGCAGTCCCCGGCAGACATTCTGGCGGATATTGTGGTGTTGGGGTCGGTGCCTAAGGGGCGGGCGATTCTGAGGTCCGGGGCTCGTGCCGGCGATGGGATTTACGTCACGGGCGCGCTCGGGGCATCCGCCGCGGCGATTGCAGCACTGCGCGGCAATCGCAAAGCAAAATTGCGGGCTGCCGATTTGGCTCGCCACCTTCGCCCAGAACCACGCCTCAAAGCCGGGAGGTTTCTGCGCGAGCACCGAATTGCTTCGGCTATGATCGACCTGAGCGATGGCCTCTCCACCGACTTGGCCCACATTTGCGAAGAGAGCGGGGTGGGGGCGAAGGTGGAAGCCCAAGCGATTCCGCGGGCGGTGACTGGGCGTCCGCCCCGCGCGGTGGATTTGACGCTGGCTCTGCACGGCGGCGAAGATTACGAACTGTTATTTACGGCGCCTCTCGGGAAGCGAGTACCGACACAGATTGCGGGATTGACAGTCACCCGCATCGGCCAGATTACCCGTGCAAAACCACTCGTGCTGACGGACGATCACGGCCGCAGCACCAAACTTACAGCTCTCGGATGGGAGCACTTCCGCCCATGAACATGACCATATCGCCAAGCACTTCTTCTGAAACTCCACTGTCACTGCGCTACCGCCGTATGCCGGGCCGCCTTGCCATCTGCCGCCTGGAGCCCGAAGCTCCCGTTCCCGACTGGGCCCTTCTCCTGTCGAGGAGCGCGGAAGCTTTCCTTTCCATCACCCGCACCGCCGAGGAGCTCTCCATCGTCTGCCATGAAGGAGCGCTAGGCCCGCTGCCAAGTTCGTTCATCGAAGCGGGCTGGGTGTGCCTTCAGCTTGAGGGCCCACTGCCGTTCACCCTGGCCGGAATCCTGTATCGGTTCATCGCGCCGATGGCCGAGAACCAGATTCCGATCTTCACGATCTCGACCTTCAGCACGGATTATGTGTTGATCAAAGAAGAGTTTTGGGAACGTGCCAGCGAACTGTTGCAGGCGGCGGGATACGAATTTACCGGGTGAAGGGTAGAGAGTGAGCGCTGAGTTGACCCCGCAGAGTGTTCTCGAATCCGGGAGTACGTCCCTTCGTGTAGCCGGGACAGTGTTAGGGAAAGCTAGAGTCTTCTTAGATCAGGACGGCAAGGCTTCGAGTGAGACCAAGACTAACGCCGACGCCGTCGGCACTAAGAGCGCGGGGTGGTAGGGTGCTCGCGCAGGCCAATCCATCGTTCGGAGATCACCATGGAATTGCCCGGACTGCGAGGATCGTATTTGACTGAGGTGGGCAGGGCGAGTCGGCAGGCGTGCAGGTTGAGCCACTGGCGGAGGTAGGTGACGTCCTGCGAAGCGTGGTAGGT
>JBBQVN010000063.1:0-19524 GCA_038211475.1 Terriglobales bacterium
GTTTGATTCTTTCGCCAGTTGGCACGGGGTGACTCGGGCGCAACTCGGCAAGCAAGCGTCAGAGCAACAACTCGAACGCACGGGCCAGGAAATTGTGTTTCGCACGGTCGAGGCCTACTACGGCGTGCTGTTGGCGCAGAAACAATTGCAAGTCGCCGAGCAATCCAGCGAAACGGCGGCGGCCATTGTCCATCGCAGCCAGGCGAGATTCGATAGCGGGCTGGTAGTGGAATCGGACCTGCTGACTGCGAAGGTTAGGATGGCGGCGCGGCAGCAAGAGATGATCCGAGCGAAAAACAATTTGTCATTTGGACTTGCGCAATTGAACAGCGCGATGGGAACTCCTCTGGAGTCTGCGTATCAACCTCTGGATGCTCTCGCCGACCGTACATTGCCCATGCCACCATTGCCCGATCTCGAAATCCAGGCCCTCGCCAAGCGGTCGGACTTGAAGCGCATTGCGTCGGAAGAATCGGCGCAGAAACAAAGTGTAGCGATGGCAAAGTCGTCATTTGGGCCGCGAGTGAATGCGTTTGCAGGATGGGAGTTGGACAATCCGACCTTGCTGGCTGGAGGCGGAGGCAACAACTGGCTGGGCGGAATCGAAGTGCAATTCGACGTGTTTGCGGGCGGTGCCAAGAGAGCACAGCTACAACGCGAACGAGCCTTGGAGGAAAAAGTGGGAGCGCTGAAGAAAGCCGCGAGCGACGGAGTTCGGCTCGAAGTACGGCGAGCTTATTACGACGCCGACGCCAGCCGGCAGCAGGTGGAAGTAGCGCGGGCGGCGATCATCCAGGCGCAAGAGAGTCTTCGCATCAATCAAGACCGCTACGATGTCGGCCTGACCACGATTACAGATTTGTTGGGCGCGGAAGAATCGGCCCGCCGGAGCCAGACTGACTATTGGGAGGCGGTGTACCACTTCCACACCAGCTACGCCAGCCTGGAATTAGCTAGCGGAACTTTGACCCCGCGGTCTGCGGTCGTGATGCCATGAAGAGGATTCAGCTAACGGTCGGACTCGGGATACTGCTGGTCGCCATGGCGCTGACCGCAGGATTTGGGGGATGTTCGAGCGAGCGCACGACGACCGTCACGCCGCCGGAGACAATCCACAACGTCACTGTGCTGGCGGCACAGAAGACGAGCATTCCAGATGTTCTGGAGGCGGTGGGAACAGTGAGAGCCACGCAGACCACGGTACTGGCGAGCCAGATGATGGGCAACATCGTGGAAATCCGCGCTCACGAAGGCGACAGGGTGAAGCGCGGTCAAGTGCTGGCTGTGATTGACGACTCGCAGGCGCGAGCGTCGGTAGAGAGAGCCACCGCGGCGCAAGGCGCAGCGCAGCAGCAAGTGATTGCAGCGGAGTCAGAGTTGTCTTTGGCCGAATCCACCTTGAATCGCTACCAAACGCTGTACGAGAGGAAATCGGTGAGCCCGCAGGAATTCGATGAGGTCAACTCGCGTCGCCATGGCGCGCTGGCCCATAGAGATATGGCTCGAGCTGGAGAGCTTCAGGCCACGGCCGCATTGTCGCAGTCCCGCACCGCGCAAGAGTACAGCCGCATTCGCGCCCCATTTGACGGCGTGGTGACGGAAAAGAAAGCGGATACGGGAACGCTGGCCAGCGCGGGCATGGGGATTTTTACGGTGGAGGATGTGCGCCGCTACCGGCTGGAAGCGACGGTGAATGAGAACGACCTGCGTTTCGTACGTCTGGGAGAAGTGGTGCCGGTGGTGGTGGACGCGCTGGGCAATTCGGAAGTCAGTGGCAAGGTGGTCGAGATAGTACCGGCGGCAGATGCCGGTAGCCGCAGCTTCCAGGTGAAGATTGAACTGCCGGCCGACTCGCAGCTCAGGTCAGGACTCTTCGCACGGGCGCAGTTTTCGCGCGGCGAGCGGATGTCATTGCTCATTCCGCAAACAGCCGTGGTGCAGCGCGGGCAACTTCGCGGAGTTTATGTGCTGGATCAGAACAAGGTCGCTAACCTGCGGTATGTGACGCTCGGCGCGCCAGCAGGCGCGGCGGAGGGAGCACAGGTGGAAGTGCTGGCGGGCCTTCAGGATGGGGATCGGCTAGTTGCAGCGCCGGGCGTGGTGGAGTTCAGCGGCAAACGGGTCGAGACCCAGTGATGAACGAAACTGCCAGACCGCGCGTTCTGGGCCTCGCGGGCCGCATCGCCCAGGGCTTCATCGAGTCGAAACTCACGCCGCTGATTATTATGGCCGCGCTGCTGGTGGGTGGGTTTGCCATCCTGCAAACACCTCGCGAAGAAGAACCGCAAATCGTGGTCCCGATGCTGGACGTGTTTGTTCAGATGCCAGGGGCTTCAGCCGACGAGGTGGCCCAGCGGGTCACTTTGCCGATGGAGAAGTTGCTGCGCGAGGTGCCCGGCGTCGAGTACGTGTATTCGATCAGCCATCCCGGCATGAGCATGTTGATCGTGCGCTTCTATGTGGGCACCAAAGAAGAAGACGCGATCGTAAAAACGTACAACAAGCTGTATTCCAACTTCGACCGGATTCCCCCGGGCGTATCGCAGCCGCTCATCAAGGTGCGGTCCATCGACGATGTGCCCATCCTGGCGCTCACCCTGTGGGGCAAAAATTATGACACCTACCGCTTGCGACAGGTGGCGGGAGAACTGGAAAACTCACTCAAGCAGCTTGATGATGTTTCCGAGACCGCCATCATCGGAGGTCAGCCGCGAATATTGCGAGTGGTGCTCGACACGCAGCGGCTCGCCGCTTATGGACTAACCCCCGGCGCAGTCGTGCAGCAGTTGGGAGCCGCCAATACCCGGGCAGAGGCAGGAAGCTTTGCCCGCGATAATCGCGAGTTCGCGGTGGAAGCGGGAGGCAGTTTTAATCGCGTCGAAGAACTCCAGCAGGTGGTGGTTGGGGTGCATGGCAGCCACCCGGTGTACCTGCGCGATGTGGCGGAAAAAATTGAAGATGGGCCCGCCGAAGCGGAAAACTATGTGACCTTCGCGGCGGGCAAGGGATCGTCCTCCCCGCACTCTGAATATGCTGCCGTGACCCTGACGCTGGCCAAGCGCAAGGGGACCAATGCCACGATCATCGCCGAGCGCGCCTTGAAGAAAATTGATTCTCTGCGCGGGAACATGCTTGCTCCCGATCTGAATGTAACGGTGACCCGCAACTACGGAGAAACGGCGAAAGACAAATCTGACGAACTTCTAAAGCATCTTCTGCTCGCGACGCTGTCGGTCACATTGCTGATCGCTTTTGCCCTGGGCTGGCGCGAATCGGGCGTGGTTTTGCTGGCAGTGCCGGTGACCCTGGCGTTGACGCTGGCGATTTTCTACTTTCTTGGCTACACGCTGAACCGGGTTACGCTGTTCGCGCTGATTTTCTCAATCGGAATTCTGGTGGACGACGCCATCGTGGTGGTGGAGAACATGGTGCGCCATTTCCGTTTGCGGGAAAACCTGGGCCGCCCGCTGGCGGAGGTTGCGGTGGAAGCGGTGGATGAAGTGGGAAATCCCACCATTCTCGCGACTTTCGCTGTGATTGCCGCAATTCTTCCGATGGCGCTGGTGCGTGGGTTGATGGGGCCGTATATGCGTCCCATTCCCGTGGGCGCGTCCGCGGCGATGATGTTCTCATTGATCGTAGCCTTTGTGGTCTCGCCATGGGCGGCGTTGCGACTGTTGCGCCACTACGCGGGGCTGGGGGAAGGCAGCCACGAAGTGGAAGGCTGGACCACGAAATTCTACCGGCGGCTGATGAACCCGCTGATCCGCGATTCGCGACGGCGCGGGATGTTCCTGATCGGCGTGGTGGTGCTGCTGCTGATGGCGGTTGCGTTCGTTCCGTTGAAGTGGGTGCGGGTGAAGATGCTTCCCTTCGACAACAAGAGTGAATTCCAGGTGATTGTGGACATGCCGGACGGAACGCCTCTGGAACAGACCACGCAAGTCGCGCAGGAGTTGGGCCGTTACCTGGGCCAGCAACCAGAGGTCACGAACTATCAGGTTTATGCGGGCACCTCCGGACCCTATAACTTTAATGGCCTGGTGCGCCACTATTTTCTGCGGCGGCAACCCAATCAGGCGGACATTCAAGTGAATTTGCTCTCGCGCCACGACCGGAAAGCGCAGAGTCACGAAATCGCGCGGCGGCTGCGACCGGGTCTGATTGAGATTGGCAATCACTACGGGGCGCGCATCAAGGTGGCTGAGGTCCCGCCCGGCCCTCCGGTGCTGGAGACTCTGGTAGCCGAGGTCTATGGGCCCGACCCCAAGGGACGAATCGAACTGGCCGGACAGATCAAGAAGATCTTTCAGCAGACGCCCGGCGTAGTGGATGTGGATTGGTATGTGGAAGATGCGCAGAGCAAGTACGACATCAGGGTGGATTGGGACAAAGCGGCACTGCACGGAGTGTCGGCCGCCGAGGTGGCCCGCACCCTGCAGGTGGGGTTGGGAGGAGCTACCGCTGGTTTGTTGCATGATCCAAATTCGCGCGAGGACGTTCCCATCGAGGTGCGGTTGTCGCGGCAAGACCGCTCAGGTGTCGAGAACCTTCTAGGACTGAAAGTGCCCACGGCGTCCGGTTCGCAGGTTGCGCTGGGCGAAGTGACCACGGTGCAGCAGCGGACCATCGACACCAGCGTGTACCGCAAGAATCTGCGGCCTGTGGTGTATGTAACCGGAGACCTGGCGGGACAGGAGGAGAGCCCGGTCTATGCCATCCTGAAAATGAAAGAGGAGATTGCAAAAATTAAACTGCCCGAGGGATATCAGGTAGAGCAGTCCATGGGCACCGAACCGCTGGAACGAACCGATCGCTATTCTATGAAATGGGATGGCGAGTGGCACATCACGGTGGAAGTGTTCCGCGATCTTGGGCTCGCGTTCGCCGCCGTTCTGGTGCTGATCTACGTGCTGGTGGTGGGGTGGTTCCGATCGTTCTTGACGCCGCTGGTGATCATGGCGCCCATCCCGCTGACGTTGGTCGGCATTCTTCCGGCGCACGCATTGATGGGAGCATTTTTCACGGCGACTTCGATGATCGGCTTCATCGCCGGGGCGGGGATCATCGTGCGCAATTCCATCATTTTAGTAGATTTCATCGAACTGCGCCGTTCTCAGGGAGTGCCGCTGGAGGATGCTGTGGTGGATGCGGGGGCGGTACGCTTTCGTCCCATGTTGCTGACAGCAGCGGCCGTTGTGGTAGGCGCGAGCGTGATTTTGTTTGACCCTATTTTCCAGGGACTGGCGATCTCTCTGATGGCGGGGGAAGTCGCTTCCACCGTGCTGTCTCGCATGGCGGTACCGGTGCTCTATTATCTGAGCCAGCGAAGCAACGACAAGGGTGAGAACAAAGGTAGCGACGAGGGCGAGCCCGTAGCAGCGTTAGAACTGACAACAGATTAGCGCTTTGGCTGGGCGGAGGTGAGACAATGAACGTAGAACGCTATGTGCGGTTAGTGGCCGGAGTCTTGGTTATGGCATCACTGGCACTGGGATATTGGGTCAGTCCGTACTGGTATCTATTTACGGCATTCGTAGGGTTGAACTTGTTCCAGTCGGCACTGACGAACTGGTGCCCCATGATTACAATCTTGCGCAAGCTAGGCGTGAGAGGGTAGAACGGAACGGAGAGATCATCGTGACGACTTGGATGGAGATTATTGCGGTAGTGGTGGGCTATCTGGTGCTGACCCGGTGGATTTTACCGAAGTTCGGCATTCCGACATGACAAAGCGCCGCCTGCGTCAGTTCTGGACGCGAAGACAAAACGGAAGCGGTGCCTCCTCGGGCCCAACCGAGACCCTAGTCGCCGTTAATTTCTGGCAGCGGATAATGCCTTGTAACTAGCCAACAACCGCTCGCGGAGTTCTGCCGCCGCGGTGGGGTCTGGGGATTCAACGGCAGAGTGCCGGATCTGCTGGATGGCTCCTTCCAGACTGGAAAGGAAAGCCTGGCATGGCTCACATCCCTCCATGTGATGTTCCAACTCCCCGCATAGCTTGTCGTCCAATTGCTCGTCCAGATAATTTGAGAGCTCGGCGAACATCGCCTTGCAGCGTGCAGGGCTGGGCATAGGGGTGGCAGCGGCGTGCAGTGTAATTGTGCGCGGCTTGGTGGCGGGATGGTGCAGCTTCTCCAACTCCTTGCGAACGAAGAGCCGCGCGCGATGAAGCTGGACCCGCACGGTTCCCGGCTTGAGACCGGTAACTTCCCCGACTTCGATATCGGTGAGCCCCTCCATGTCGCGCAAGACCAGCACGGTGCGGTAGGTAGGCGGTAAATTCTGGATGGCGGCGCGCAGCAACTGTGCTTCCTCGCTGCGAATGGCCAGGTCCTCGGGATTAATGGACTCGCTTCCGGTCAGGGCTTCGAGTTCGCGGCGGTCGGGCATCAATTGGTCGAGCGAAAGTTCCTCCTTGGGGGCGAACTTGCTCTTGCGGCGGTTCATCAGGCAGCGATTTTTGGCGACTTTGTACAGCCACACTACCAGCGCCCTGGGACTGTCGAATTTGGGCAAGTAGGGAAGCGACTTCACCAGCACTTCCTGCATGGTATCTTCGGCGTCTTCGCGTTGGCCGCAGATGCGCATGCTGAAGGAGAAGACCGTGTTCTGCAGCAGAGCCAGCGCTTGTTCGAGAGATGCTTCGTCGTGGCGTTGCAACAGCGATACCGCTTGTTCGATTTCGCTACGCATTCCTTCTAAAACATAGCATGAGGGTAGTTGACAAATCGTTGGGATCTGTAAGAGAGACGGATCTCCAATCCCGTGACCTGATGCTTGTCACTCCGGTGATGCGTTGTCCAGGCATTCGTGAGAACGTACACAGTGGAGGCGCGGTCAAAGTGGGTTCCGGATTGCAAACCGCCCGGATTTCTCCGGGCGGTCGGTTTAGTTGCTGCGATTGATCTGCGTTAGAAGGTCGCGATGTATTTCACCACGCCATTCGCGAGCATGTCGTAGGCAGGGTCAACGTTGTGAGACCCAGCTACTCTTGGTGCGTTCATCAGGGCTTGCATATCCACGATCGCCAGGTACGTCGGCGGAACACCGGCGCCGTTGGCGAGCAGGGCATAAGGGATTTTGCTGGTCGGGCCGACATACGCAGTAACGGTATGCGGATCCAGGCCCTGCTGCCAGAGCTGGCCGTCTGGCGTGTTTGGCAAAGTGGCGGCCACATAGTCGACGACCGCAGGAATGCCTGATCCGGAAGCGGCCGGCAGTTGCACCACTCCGAATTGGTTGCCACCGAATTCGCCAGCTACGACCGCCAGCTGCGAACCCGGGGAGACTGCGATTCCCGATGTTCCCGCAGCAAACGGGATGAACTCCGGGAACGACTGGAATTGTCCCGCTCCGCTCCAGGTGCCGACGGAGAATTTGGCCTGGGTAAGGTCGCTGATATAAAGGTCGCCGCTGAATTCATCCGCCGCCAACGCGATCCCTGTGGTGCAGTCTTCGCCGCCGGAATCCAGAATCCCTCCGACTACGTTGCTATATTCCACCAGGCTCGGCGAAGTCTGGAAGATGTCATAGGATCCGGTTTCGCCGGGCGATAGAATCAAGTTGCGGTTCTGGTCCCAAACCACATCTTCCGAGATGATGTAGTTGGACGCTACCGGAGTCTGGAACGTATTGGTGGCCAGATCCAGGAACTGCAGGCCGCTCTGCGATGGGGAAGTGCTCATCCCAATGGCTAGGACCGCTGTGTTGGTGAGGTTGTTGATAGCTACGCCGCAGTTCATGCAGCTTCCGCCCGAGAAACTTGCAAGTGCATCAGCACCACTGGTCAGAGTGTTGGTGAGCTTGCCGCCTTTCAATAGATAGACGTCGGTGTTGTTCGCGGTGCAGACCGTGACTCCAGTGGCCGAATTCGAGGAGCAGGAATTGACCACGTTTGTGGTCGCGACCGAAGCCACCGTGCCGCCGCCTTCAATGGGAACTACTTGCAGGCCGGTGGTGAGGGTGGACCACGCGCCGTTCGGCACATAAGCCGTCACTGCGCTGCCCTGCGTCAAGACTGCCAGCGAACTGGTGGACAAGCACGCATTCGAAGTCAATTTGCAGCTCAGGGTCTTGAGACCGAAGTTGATGGGCACCACTTTCTCAGTGCCGGTGGCCAACCGCGCCTTGCCGCTGAGAGTGTAGGAATCTTTCAAAGTGATTTTATAGTCAGACCAATTGCGGGTGAAGGTGCCGCCGAATTCTCCTTTTTCGGTGGGCTTGACCGGCGCAGTTCCAGTGATGGTAATGTTGTATCCTTTTGCCGGCACGATCGTAATGGTGAACTTTACGTCGGCGCGCTTGGCCAGGCCTTCGCCTTGAACCCTGAGCGTGAATCCGGCGCAACTGTCAGAAGCGGAAGCGCGCGTCAGTTCTTGGGCAAATGCACTCGCCGAGGCTACGACGCACAGAATGATGGCTACCACGAAACCCCTGGTTCTCATGTGTTCTCCTTGTTTCAAAATGAACGGGACGAGCCGTGGGCTACGCCCCTAGTTCTTACAAACGTCTGCCGGATCCAAGTATGAATTGAGCAGCAAATCTCTTGAGGATCCTGCAAATCCATTGTGAGGAATGGCAACCCAACCTGCCGTGATAGAGATCACTCGCAATCGTGACAGCTTCCCAATTTGGGAAACCCAGCTACAATCGTGAGTCGTACTTCAGGAGGCGGGATGGCACGAAAGTTTAAGGACTTGTCAGAGCGCGAGATCCTGGCGCTCGCAATCACTTCGGAAGAAGAGGACGGCCGAGTGTATGGCGACTTCGCCGACGGATTGCGCGAGACCTATCCCGGCACGGCCAAGCTGTTTGAGGAAATGCGCGAGGAGGAGTCGAACCACCGCACCCAGTTGATTGACACGTACCGCGAACGCTTCGGCGAACACATCCCACTCATCCGGCGGCAGGACGTCAAAGGCTTTATTCAGCGCAAGCCGCTGTGGCTGGTGCGCCCACTTCCCATTGCGGCGGTACGGAAGCAGGCCGAAACGATGGAGCTAGAAACCCGGCGCTTCTACGAGCGCGCCATCGAACAGGTGACCGACGCGGGCATCCGCAAGCTGCTTGGCGACCTGGCCGAGGCGGAGCGGCAGCACCAAAACGCGGCGGAATCTCTGGAAGCCACCATAACTCCGGATATCGCGCAAAAGGAAGAAGCGGCGGAGCGGCGTTTGTTTCTACTGCAGATTGTGCAGCCCGGTCTGGCGGGGCTGATGGATGGCTCGGTTTCCACCTTGGCGCCGGTATTCGCGGCGGCGCTCGCCACTCGCAGCAGTTGGGATGCATTTCTGGTGGGCTTGGCGGCCTCCATCGGCGCCGGCATCTCGATGGGTTTTGCCGAAGCGCTCTCCGATGATGGCTCGCTGACCGGACGCGGACATCCCTGGCTACGCGGCGCGGTGAGCGGTTTGATGACCGCGGCCGGCGGCATTGGACACACCTTGCCGTTTTTGATCCGCGACTTTCGCTATGCGATGGGGGTTGCCATGGTGGTCGTGATGGTGGAGTTGGCCCTGATCAGCTATATCCGCCATCGCTATATGGACACACCATTCCTCTCCGCCGCGTTTCAAGTGGTGGTCGGAGGACTGCTGGTGTTTGCGACCGGCATCCTGATTGGTAGTTCCTAGACGGCAGCGAAAAAAGTTTACCCGTAGTAGCGGAAATCCTTCCAGAACTCTGGCCAACTCTTGCGCATACCGCGGCACACAAAAATATCGGGATGGTCCTGAGTCTCTTCGTTCTCGATGCCATACGGGTTGCCAGTGTGCCCGGCCAATTCACAGGAAGAGAAAATCTCGTCGCGTTTGCCTTGGCTCAGTCCGATGACGATCAGCGTCTGGGGCGGAGGATTACCATAGCCGCGCTCCCAAAACGAATTGACTCCACTGATCGGGGTGGGAAGTCCATATTGTGGGCCGTAAAGTGCAATGGCGCCAGCTTCCCCGTAATTGGCGCCGAGAACGCCCAGATGTTCGCGTTCGGCCGCGGGCAGGGAATCGCGAATCTGGGCAACTGTGCGAGCTAGTTCGGGCCAACCGAGTTCCTCTCGATAGTCTCCATTAATTTTGGACGCGAACGTGAACCAGGCCGAGTTAATCGGAGCAATCGGCAACGTGACTGCTGAAGTAAGGCTGATGGTCAGCAGCAATAGAGCCCAAGCCGCGACTCGAACCAGGTTGGCCGGGGCACGGCCCATCTGCGCCAGTTTCTGCTCCAGCCACACCGCGCCCGCGGCATACAACATCGGATAGGCTCCGGCCAGGTAATAGGCACGGGCCTTGATTAGGCAATAGATGACCAGGGGGACTAGGTACATCCACGCCAGCATGCGGTAGCGCTTACCCTCTTTGGCAATCAGGCAATAGTAGAGACCAGGGAGCCAGATGATCACCGCGGAAAGTTTGAGTTGGTCGGGAAGGAAACTCTGAGTGCGGCCGATGCGGGTGTCGCGGGCGTGAATGTGTCGCAGGAAGTCTAGCGAAATGAAGTGATGCTGGATCTGCCAGAGCAGGTTGGGAAACCAGATGAGCAATGAAAGTGCCACTCCAAACCACAGCCATTTACTCAACAGATATTTGCGAACCGGTGTCAGCACCACTGCGGCGACTACTCCAGCCACGAAAAACGCGATGTTGTACTTGGCCATTGCACCCAGGCCGATAGCCGCGCCGATCCCCAGCCACCAGCGCGCATCTTCAGACTTGAGCAGACGGACGATGCAGTAAGCGGTCAGGACCCAGGCTAAGTAGTCGAAGGCGACATATTGCATCATCACCCCGCCAGCAATGGCAAACGAAGTTGCTGCGGCTACGGCCACCAGTTGGGCGCCGCGACGTCCGCCCAGGTCGCGAGTCATCAACCCAGTGAGCACCAGGGTAGCGGCGGTCGCCACGCCCGCAAAAAAACGAAAGCCGCGAAGGCTGGTACCAAAGAACTCCAGCGAGAGTCGGCCGAAGAATGGCGTCATCGGCGGATAGGCCACATAGCCCCAGGCCAGGTGGCGGGCATCGTCCAGCGTCGCCAACTCATCACGTTGGAAACCGTATTTGCCGTCGGTCACCAGGTGCAGAAGGACCATAGCCACAGCGATCCCGACCAGCATTTCTAGATCGCCAGTCGAATCATGGACACCATCGGTCGAGGATTCATGCATGACGCAGATGATAGCGGAAGTCGACTGTCCGTTCTTGCTGTATTGAAGAAAGCGCTCAGCCTCCCTGCATTGCCACGTCCTCCGCCGCTGGCTAATCTCGAAGGACATGTATGACCAACAGTCATCTAATCGCATAGGCCAGCGTCATCGCTGCCCTCATAAACGAATTGAAGATGCTATTGCCATCTGCGCTTGATGTAGGTTATTGTGCTGACTCCAGGTCATTCCATGGCAGGTGTCTCGACCAGCGCGATCACTCCTCCGCAATACCGTCGGCATCCGACGCAACGCCCTCGTTCGGAAGGAAAGCGGTTGCTCATCTTGGAGAGCGCGATGCGGCACTTTGCCGAACACGGCTATCACGCCGCCCGCATGAGTGACATCGCCAGCGGACTCGACATTGCCAAGGGCTCGATTTTCCAGCACTTCAAAAGCAAAGACGGCCTCTTCTTCGAAGTTTACAAAAAGGCAGTACGCTCGTTCCCGCCTTATCTCGATGCCCCCGCCGAAGTTCTGCAGAGAGGTTTCTTCGAAACCCTGCGGTACTGGCTGGCGCGCACCAATCAGATGTTGCAGGAAAACTGGGTGCCCTACCGTATTTACCTCATCGGCAACTATGGGACGGACCTGGTGCTGCGGCGCGAGATCAATCGTTTTCTGGTCGCCGAAGATCCTTATGGGTGGGCCGCCTTCGTGCACTATGGCGTGAGTCGCGGCGACCTGCGCAACGACCTCGATGTCGAGATGATCGTCTCGATTCTGGAATGGACCATGGACCGCTTTCAGGACGCCTTGCTCACCGAGGCCCTCGACCCCGGCCTGTTCCGCCGGCACGGGCAAGTGCTGGAAAAGAAAGAAGCTCGTATTCAGCAGTTCCTGGATGTGTTACAGCGGGCGATTGGCACATCCACTGTCGAAGCAAAGCGGCCCAACCAAACTTCGAAGTTACGGGAACCGAAAAGGAAGCAGCGATGATTACGAATCAGTCCGTACAGCAGATTCTGCATAGCTACAACGATCAGGCGAGATTGGACGAAGCCTTCACTATTCCGGGCCCCTGGTATGTGGATGATCGAATTGCAGAGTTAGAGCGTCAAAGTGTCTTCAGCAAGAGCTGGCAACTGGTGGCCCGCCTGGAGCAGGTCGAGCAGGCAGGCCAATTCGTGCGCGCTGAAGTGGCGGGAGAACCCTTGGTTGTGGTGCGCGGCAACGACGGGTTGCTGCGTGCGTTCTACAATGTCTGCCGCCACCACGCTGCTGCCGTCGTTACCGAGCCGTGCGGGCACGCCGACATCCTGCAATGTCCTTATCATGGATGGAAATATGGACTGGATGGCTCGCTCAAGGGCATGCCTGAATTCGACGGAGTGAAGAACTTCGATCGTGCGGCAAATGGGCTGGCGCCGGTCGAAGTAGCAACTTGGGAGAACTTCGTCTTCGTCAACCTCGATCCCGAAGCTGGCCCTTTGCACAGTTTTTTGGGTGGGCTGGTATCGCGAGCCGCTCCCCTGGGTCTGGGCAAGCTCCATTTCTTCGCGCGCAAAGTTTACGACCTGCACTGCAACTGGAAAGTATTCATCGATAATTATCTCGACGGCGGATATCACGTCCCTCACCTGCACAAGGCGCTCAGTTCGGTTCTCGAATATAAGGAATATACGATCGAAACCGAAGACCGCTATTGCCTGCAGTCCAGTCCCATGGTGGTATCCACCGAAGACGCGGCCACCGGGGCCACTCGCCGCGGCGACCGGGCCTGGTACTTCTACCAATATCCCAATCTCATGATCAACCACTACGCCGGTTACATGGACACCAACCTGGCTTTGCCCCTCGATGTGGACCACTGCCGCGTGATCTTTGATTTTTACTTCAGCGATGTCAGCGAAGCAGCGCGCGAGTATAACGAACAGTCGATCGCAGTCGGTGATCGCGTACAGGGCGAGGATCTCGGTATATGCGAAGACGTGCAACGCGGCCTGAAGTCGCGAGCCTATGGCGCAGGCCGGTTATCGGTGCGGCGCGAGGCAGGCGAGCAGTTGTTTCATCGTTTGTTGGCCCATGACTTGAAGCGCGGCATCGCTCGGTGATCCCGGGCTCGCTTGCGGGATGTCGAAACTCAACTCAGGATGGGAAGGCTCATGAAAAATATTCTTGCGGGCGTTCTGCTGCTGTGCACTGCCGCATCGGCCCAGGTCACCGCCATCAAAGCCGGACGATTAGTGGATCCCGATGACGGCTCCGTCCTGACCCGCCAGATCATTCTCATTCGTGACCGCAAAATCGCAGCCGTGGGTCCGGACCTGACCATTCCGGCGGACGCCCGAGTGATCGATCTCTCTGATAAGACAGTTCTGCCTGGTCTGATTGACTGCCACACTCATGTAGCGGATGGCCAAGTCGGTGGCGATCCCATCAACGTGTTAAGAAAGACCGCCTCGCAAATCGCTCTGGAGTCGGTGTCGAATGCGCGCAAAATGCTGGAGTCGGGATTCACCACCGTGCGCGATGTCGGCACGTACCGCGCCCTCAACGACATCGCCCTGCGCGATGCCATAGCGAAGGGCCAGATCGTCGGTCCCCGGATGTTCGTCGCTGGCGCCTACATCACCATCACCGGCGGAGCGGGCGCGATGACCGGGATGGCGCCTGACATTCAGTTGCCCTGGGACCTGCACTACGGCGAGGCCAACAGTCCTTGGGAAGTGCGGCAAAAAGTTCGCCTGCTGGCTCACAATGGCGTCGATGTCATCAAAGTGTTGTCCACCGGGGCGGTCCTCGCTCACGGAAGCAATCCCAGTTCGGTGGAGTTCACTCCCGAAGAGTTGCAGGCCGCGGTGGACGAGGCGCGCGCCTTCGGTTTGCGGGTCGCATCTCATGCCCATGCTGCGGAGGGCATCAAAAATGCCATTCGCGCCGGCGTCGCTTCCGTCGAACACGCCACCTCGATTGACGACGAGGGCATTGCGCTGGCCAAGCAGCACGGCACTTACCTCGACATGGATATCTATGACGAAGAGTGCATCCAGGAAGACGGCAAGAAGGGCAGCATGCCAGCGGACTTTTTGCAGCACGATGCAGCCCTCGGCCAGCAGCAGCGCGACAATTTTCGCAAGGCGGTGAAGGCCGGCGTGAAGATGGCCTTCGGTACGGACGCCGGCGTGTGCCCCTATGGCTCCAGCGGGAAGCAGTTTGCGTTCATGGTCAAGTACGGCATGACGCCCATGCAGGCCATCCAGGCGGCCACCAGTTCGGCAGCCGACTTGTTGGGGAAATCCAGCGAACTGGGTTCCATCAAGCCCGGCAAGTACGCGGATATCATCGCGGTTGCAGGCGATCCGCTGGCCGATGTCAGCGTGCTGGAAAAAGTTGAGTTCGTAATGAAAGATGGCGAGGTATACAAACAGCAAGGTATCGCTGCTTGCTCGCACTAACACGCGGTCGCCGCCTAAGTGTCGGTGTGCAGACGGCTTGCCGCAGAATTTCGGACGGTTCCGATCCTAACGTCGCTGGTTGAGCCATCGGTGGGTGTGCCGATCCTGACGGTGTTGAAGGTGCCGATGTATTTGAAGGTGCGGTTGGTGTGAAGGCGCCGTTGCTGAGGAAGATGCCGTTGTTGGATAAGGTGTTGGTGTTCGAGAGGGTGCCGTTGTTGGACAAGATGCCGTTGCTGGAGAAAGTGCCGTTGGTGTGAAGATGTTTTTTTTCGAGGAGTCTCGAGCCTGGCCCGCCGCTGGGGAGCGGCTGTGTGGGGTATGTAGGAGGAGGCCAGGCTTAGGGTCGTTTAATTGCCTTCTCTAGTATGTGTCCTTTATAAGCTGCCTCCGGTGGCTTGGCTGTGACGGCCGTCACCTGTCATTGTGCGCCCATACCAACGTTATGTGATCGGGGTCACGGCCGCCTTACCGTCCCCAGCCGTAAGGTGGAAATGAGCATTTCATCCATCTTTCGTTTCCGAGGAGCTTCATGGCTTACGTCATCACCGATACCTGCATTAAGGATTTTCTCTGTGTCGAGGTTTGCCCCACCGATTGCATCCATCCCAAGGTAGACGAGCCGGGCTTCGATGCGGCGACGCAACTCTACGTCGATCCCGAGGGCTGCATTGACTGCGGGGCTTGCGTTCCGGTGTGCACCTCTGACTCGGTGAAGGTCGGCGACGAACTGGAAGAGAACGAGAAACACTTCCTCGAAAGCAACGCCGCCTACTACATCCACTAGGCAGGCTAAAATGGCTGCGCCGTGTAGGAGCAGCCAATGAACATCGTGAAGTCCACCAGTTCGTTCGAAAGTTGGCTGGGGCAGCGCACCTCCATCGTCAAAGCCGACCTCAAGTTCAAGCACCAGCAAATGGCTGCCAGTGCGTTTCGGTTCTTGCGCTGCACTTTTTACCGCTGGTTGCAAGTCTGGCCTGAGGTCTGCCATGACCTGAAGAAGTGTCCAAAAATTCTCGCGGTGGGAGACCTGCACGTCGAGAATTTCGGCACTTGGCGCGATGCCGAAGGCCGCCTGGTCTGGGGCGTCAATGACTTCGACGAGTCCTATTGGTTGCCCTTCAGCGTGGACTTGGTGCGAGTGGTCGTTAGCGCGCTCCTGGCCATTCGCGAAAAAGATTTGTCGGTTAACCCCAAGCAGGTGGCTCCCGCCGTCCTCGAGGGCTACACCAATGCTCTGAAAGAAGGCGGACGTCCCTTTCTACTGGGTGAAGAACACGCCTGGCTGCGCGATATCGCGCAGAGCAAGTTCCGCGATCCGGTGACCTTCTGGCAACAGTTGCGGGTGCTGCCCTCAGCGGGCGATGGCGTGCCCCTCAGCGCCTGGGACGCGCTCAACAGTTCCATGCCGGCAAGGAACTTGAAATTCCGCGTGCTGGCGCGCCGGGCTGGACTCGGCAGCCTAGGCCACGAGCGCTTCGTTGGATTACTGCAGTGGCAGGGCGGATGGGCGGCGCGCGAGTGCAAGGCCCTGGTTCCCTCGTCCGCTTATTGGGCGGCAGGGAAGATCGGCCTCATGGAAATTTTCTACCAGGTGCTCCTCAACCAGGCGGTACGCTGTCCCGATCCCTTTCTGCGGCTGCGCGGCCAGTGGATCGTACGCCGTTTGTCGGCCCAGTGCTCGAAGGTTCGCTTGCACGCCATGTCCGCCAGCCGCCAACAACTAAAGCTGCTTTACTCCATGGGATGGGAGACTGCCAACATTCACCTGGGCAACCCTCGGGCCGCCGCGGAGATCTCCGCATATCTAAAGAAGAGCCGTCCCAATTGGCTGCAGAAAGCCGCTGAAGCCATGGAGCAGGCCACAATCCGCGACTGGAAGGCTTGGAAAAAATCCGGGGCCGGCAATTAACCGCCAACCCCGGTCTCCGTCGTCAAGGATTTAATTGAATTTTGCGGAGCGGCTCGGTCAACACGTGCGATGGCTTCGGGACCACTGTTGTAGCCGCCGTCGCGGCCTGCGCAAGCTCCAGAAGCGCTTCCAGAATCGGCGCCAACGCCTCCGGGTTTTCCACCATCGCTCGGTTCAGGCTTTCCCGATGTACTGCGAACTCCGCAATCAAGCACGCAGCCCCAGCACTGACCTCGCAAGAGGAAACTGGCGGAGGGCTAACTACAATCCCCTTGCGAAGATCTTTCCCGGCCATCCGCACAAAGGGGTAGCTCAGGCTGCTCGTTGCCATCCAATGAACGACCAATTCCCGTACGTGGTCGACGCTGCACACCGAGTGCATTCCATTCTGTCTTGCCGTGCCGCGCTCCCAGCGCAGAATCTTAACTCGATCCAGCAACGCATTCTCCACCAGCAAATACCACTGCGCTGGCTGCCCCGTCGAGCAGCCGCAGATGCTGCAAGTGAACTTCTCCACCGCCGTTTTTATGGAAATCGCCAAGCTGCAACCTCAATTGCCCGTGCGTCGAATGTGGGCGCGTTCCTGCCGCGGCACCGTCAACATGCCCCGGTCTGAATCGAACGACAATGTGACCTGAGTGCTGCACGGTCCGCACAACCAAAAGTGCTCCGCTCGCCTCACCGGACGCTTGCCGCCGTCCGCCAACTTTGCCGGCGCATCGCGACGAGCCGCCTCCAGATAGAACAACTTGCCTTCCGAGATGCGTCGAAAGCTCGCGCCACAGACCGGATTCGCGCATTTAGCGAGCATGGGTCACAAAGCAGACTTGCACGCCAGTGGCCGTTGTGCCGCTCTCCCGACAGACCGCCTGCACTTGAACCCGCGCCTAGCGAAGGAGTACGCTGAGTTTCTGAACGCAGGCTCTCGCCGAAGTTTCGTCAACACTGACGCAAGCCGGTTCCCGCGCAATTCAGCTCGAGTAAGTCCCACGTAGGAGTCTGGCTGCAGCCGTGGCCAGTCTGTTGACCACCGAGACCGCGCCGGGGAAAGGGGCAAAGATGAACCTGAATCCATAGCGACGACACCCTTCCTGCAACCCCCGGTGCCGCAAGCTGGCCGCCAACCTACGGCAACCCCGGTGATTTATGCACACCTATGTGTGACCGCCCTCACTGCTTCCCCAGCCCCCTGTGGGAGAGCATTAGGGTTGCTCAGATTTACTTCGGAGACTTCTTATGAAGAACGTGCTTCTGCTCGGCGCCGCCGGGCGTGACTTCCATAATTTCAACGTCCTGTTCCGCCACGACCCGCAGTACAACGTCGTTGCTTTCACCGCGACCCAGATTCCCGACATCGCCGGACGCCGCTATCCCCGCGAATTAGCCGGCCCGCAATATCCCGCTGGCATCCCCATCGTCGAAGAACAAGACATGGAGAAGCTGATCCGCGATCACCACGTGGACGTCGTTCTGTTTTCTTATAGCGACGTGTCCTACCAGAACCTGATGCACCTGGCCTCCCGCTCCGTCGCTGCTGGCGCCGATTTCTGGCTCGCCGCCGCCGAGCGCACCATGATCGCCTCCTCCGCCCCCGTAGTCTCGGTCTGCGCCGTCCGCACCGGTTGCGGCAAGAGTCCCATGTCGCGCCGGGTCGCAGCGGAGCTTCGCGGGTTAGGATGCACTCCGGTCGTCATCCGCCATCCCATGCCCTACGGCGATCTGGCCAAACAGGCGGTGCAGCGCTTTGCCACCTTCGCCGATCTCGAAAAACACGAGTGCACCATCGAAGAGCGCGAGGAGTATGAGCCCCATCTGGAGAAGCGAACCGTTGTCTATGCGGGTGTGGACTACGAGGCTATCCTCCGTCAGGCCGAGAAGGAAGCCGACGTCATTCTCTGGGACGGCGGCAACAACGACACCCCGTTCTACAAGTCCGACCTGGAGATTGTCGTCGTCGACCCGCACCGCCCCGGACACGAACTCGGCTACTATCCCGGCGAGGTCAATCTGCGCCGAGCCAACGTCGTCGTCATCAACAAAGTGGACACGGCCGAAGCCGCCAACGTCGCCACCGTCCGTGCCAACATCAAGGCGGCGAATCCTAAGGCCAGAATCGTCGAAATGGACTGCCGTGTGACCGTGGCGCAACCCGAGCTGTTGAAAGGGAAGCGCGTGCTGGTGGTCGAGGACGGACCCACCCTGACCCACGGCGAGATGCCCTACGGCGCAGGCGTGGTAGCGGCGCGTCAATGCGGTGCGGCCGAGATGATTGATCCGCGACCCTATGCGGTGGGCACCATTCGCGCCACCTATGAAAAGTATCCCCATATGGGCAGCATCCTTCCCGCGATGGGATATGGCCCGGCCCAGCGCAAGGAACTCGAAGAAACCATCGCCCGCACTCCCTGCGACGTGGTGGTGATTGCCACTCCAGTGGATCTGGCCAAGACCGTGAAGATAGACAAACCCTCGGTCCGCGTCGCATACGAAGTAGAGGACCGCGAGCAGCCAGGCATCACCAAGATACTGGCGGAGTTCGTAGGCAAGATGAAGCGCCCCGTACTGGTATAGTGGACAAGCGATTGTTTACAGGCCCGCGATTGTTTACAAGCCGGTGATTGTTACAGGCACGCGACGGTTTACAAGCCGTTGATGGGTGTTTAAACGAATGTTGACGCGGGGAGAGCCCCAGGCGGGCGGCCGACATCTGATAGAGACGATTCCTCACGGGGGTGGCCCATTTCTCGCGTTCTTTGCGAGAAGTGGGCCTATCCACTATCGAACTTAGCGAATTATCCCGTATTCAAATTCACCCGTAGTCTCGCGATAACTTTTCCGCCCCTCAGCCAATTCTTGTCAAGCCCCCTTCGCCCTCGCTTTCCCCGTATCTCTAACAAAACAATCAGAACATATAGTTCCGACCTATAGGACAAAACCCCGCACTAACATGATATAATAGCATTAAGGATCGAGAAGGATCCGCCGTTCGTCCTAGGCAGAACCGGGCGGCGACTGAG
>JBBQVN010000064.1:0-19170 GCA_038211475.1 Terriglobales bacterium
TACGCACGAATCGTGACCGATGGAGTGCTGATCCTGGTAGCTGCCCGTGATAGTCCCAGCCATGTTAATGGAGCGCGGTGAAGTTGACTATGACCCCGGGACATCGAAGGAGATGATCTCCTGGGCGGACGCAGCCGGGACACACACGAACAGGATGGTGGACGCGGCTGATAAAACCATTACTCGCTTCAGGCGCCTCCGGATGACGAACCAGGGCAGCATATTGCCTCCAACTGAGGTTTTTTGCTGGATGCGGGGATCCAGTGACTGATTCTGCACCGCTTCATCACGGAAAGCAAGCTCAGCTAGACCGGTTCATCGCCGGCGCCGCCAGTGTTGACCGGGTCTCTCATTCCGCCGTTAACGTCATACTTTCGCGGGCCTGCTGCGCCAACCGAGTGCCAGGACCATGCACCTGAGCCAGAAGTCAAATTTCTCAGCTATTACAGCATCGCGAAAGTGAACTGCGGAATTGGCCAGTAGAGAAAGGGTCGAAATCGGGCGCATCTCCGCTTCTCAGGAGAAGGCTCTCCCGTTCGCTTAGGAGCGCGAATCTAGCCACTTGGCGGGAGAGGGATTCATATCAAGTAATAACTAGTTATTAATCAACTCCATACGGATGTCTCCCACAGATATACCCCCAAATGTACCCACTGGCAGGCAGCGCTGGGCTATGTTCTCACAGAATTTCTGTAAGGGCTGCACACCTTGCGCACCAAAAGGACTCCCCAAAGGGGTGGCGTGCCACGGGGTACACCAGTGAGCACAAAACATCGCCGGGCGCGACCGGATGCGGCAACTTCACCTGCATCACCGTCGTGTCTTTGGCGTTGTTGTCATCCGGCGCGATGAACTTCATAGTCATCTGTGTCCTCCAGTTCCATTGTATGAATGGATTGTGAAAGGAAGGAGAAAATCGGAAGAGAGGAGGAGATTGCCAACCGCGGCGCCCCCTATAAGAATGCCGATGTTGGCCAAGAGCGCCAACGCCAAGGTGGTGGTGATCGGCGGCGGGAAGAACGGCCTGCCGCTGATTCTGGGCAATCAGTAGGGGCCCATGGCCGACAGCAAGCTGCTCATGGCAATGCTGCGGCCAGGTTTCAAGTTCCAAGCTGGGACGAGCCTGGAAGAGCCGCCCTTGAGCCGCTGGAACGGCTGGGTTGAAGAGCGGGCTGGGTGGAAAAGAAGGGAGAAGACAACTTGTGTTTCCGTGTGGAGTAGTGCACAATGGCGCGCTGTCCAAAAACTTGGAGATCGCGGCTTAGGAGTTCTCGCACATGGCCTACTTTCGAGCCGGAGTGGCAACCCGCGACATCACCCCGGCGCAAGACCTGATCACTGCCGGACGCATCTGGCTGTGGGGCTTTGGCAATCGCGAAGCGGCTTGCGAAGGTGTTTACCAGCGCATCAGCGCCCGCGCCCTCGCCATTCGGGACACCGCGGGTGCGACCATCGTGCTGGTGACCCTGGACCTGGGCGCGCTCGATCCCGCCATGACGGCCGCGGTCCGCGCGCGCATCACCGCCGCGCACGGCATCGCGGGGGAATACATCTGCATCAACGTCAGCCATACCCACGGCGGGCCGGTGGCCGCCACCATTCCCACCTGGCAGCTCGGCGTGGGCAAGGCTGATCCCGACTACTTCAACTTCGTCACCAACCAGACCACCGGCGTGATTGAGGATGCGCTCGGCAACATGCTGACTGCCTCCCTTTCCTGGGGACGAGGCGCCACACAGATCGGCAATGACCGCCACTTTCCTTACCACGGCCTGCCCAGCACTTACGACCCCACGCTCGATGTACTGCGCGTCTTTAGCCCGTTGCTCCGGAGCAGTGTGGAGGGCCCTCCCGGGATGCCGCTCGCCACGGTCTTTTTCGCGAACTGCCATCCCGTGTGCTACGGCAACACGAACCTGGTCTACTCCGACTTCCCCGGCGTCGCTCGCGAGGAAGTGGAGAAGGGCGGCGGCGGCACTGCCATGTTCGTCCAAGGATACGCCGGCACCTGCAACCCGGGCAGCGCCAGCGTCGCCGGCGACATCGACTCCGTAGGACAGCAACTGGCCAAGGATGTGCAAGCAGTGGTCAACACCGGGATGCATCCCCTCGACGGCCCGATTGACGCGTGGCTCAATTCCGTAGACCTGCCCATCCAGCCGCTGGACCTCAGCACTTTCGCCGCGACGACCGCCTGGTCCAAGACGCAGAATGACAATGTGCTGGTGGAGCTGATCGCGCGCTGGGAAGCCTACATGTCTTCGTTCCCGCAAGGCCCGCCCGCCGTGCTGCCCACGCAACTGCAGGGCATCCGCATCGGCGTCTCGCCCAACCAGTGGTACCTGGTGGCCAGCTCGCATGAGGTCGCCATGGACTTCGGCCCTACCATCCGGTGCATCTGGCCGTATCCGCGCATCACCGTGGCCGGCTATACCAATGCGCAGCTCTCTTACCTGCCGTCACGCTATGTGCTGCAGAACCCGGACTCGCGCGCTAACTTTCCGGTCAACGCCGCCCCCAACTATGAGGGTGCCTGGGCCTTCCTCTGGTATGGCCATCGCGGACCCCTGACCGACGACGTGGACGAGATTTTTATCCAGGGACACGTCAACCTGCTCGATCCTGGCTGGACCGAAATCGGCCACGCCGAACTGGTGACTGGCATGGCCTCGTGGAACGGCAAGCTGTACTGCACCACCAGCAACAACCGCTTGTGGAGCCGCGACCCCGTCACGCATGACATCCCCTGGCAGCACCTGGGCCACGCCGGCAGCGTAGTTGGCCTGGCCGCCACGGATGGCCTGCTCTACTGCGCTACCAGCCTGGGCGACCTGTGGCAGCGCAGCATCGACGGCTTTGACGTTCCCTGGACCAAGATCGGCCAGGCCCAGCTCGTCTCCGCCATGACCTCGCTCAACGGTGTTCTGTACGCCACCACCACGAACAACAAACTGTGGTGTCGAGGCACACAACCTTACGACATCCCATGGGAGAACCTCGGTCACGCGGTCACGGTAGTTGGCCTGGCCGCGGCGGGCGGCAAGCTGTTGTGCGTCACCGCCAACGACAACCTGCACTGGCGCGAACCGGTCGGAGGTGACATTCCCTGGCAACTTTACGGCTTCGCCGAGCATGTGGTCGGAATGACGGCGATCGGGGAAACGCTCTATGTGGCGACCCGCGAAGGCAAACTCTGGCAGCGGCAAATGTAGCGATCCGCTCAACGCGGAACGGTAAGAAAGTCCGATGGAAGAGCGAGAGGGTGGAAGAGCGGCCCTTTAGAGCCCTCAAGACTCGATTGGCGGCCAGCTTCCTACCGCCGCAGATCGGTGGCCGCCCACAGAGGTCCACGATGCGGACGGGACGGTGTGGTACGTCTTGAAGGACGGCACTGAAATTCTTCGGAAATACAAGGGCGGCGGGTACAACATGACGCCCTCGCTCCCGCGTAAACAGCTCGCGTTCCGCGGCAGCCGACTCCACCACGTCCCGCCGCGATAGCCCGCAATTTCTCGGGGGACATGCCTCGCCCTGAATCTTGAACCACCACGACTGCCTTTCCGAGCGGTGTGCCCACTGTCCAACCCCCGTAGGCGACGAACTGTCGTTATCCAGCGCTAACGTACCCTCAACGACCCAAAAACTGTCCTATGGCGCGATCGGCAATTGCGCATTCGCCACCACCTGCCACTTCCCACCTTGCTTCTGGAACACGTGCAGGCTGCGGTGCGACTCACCGGCGCGGTGACCTGCTCGACAAGCGCCGGGCTCTTATGGATGAGTGGGCAACCTGCTGCGCGAGGATGCCTCGTGCGGTTGCCGTAGTGGGTAAGCAGATCCGCAAGCCCGCGCTTCGCTTCGACGCCACTCGGTGGGGAGGTGGGCGCAAGCGATAATGTCCTCGTCCAGAATAAGTGACACTTTCGATAGAGTGTTAGGATGCAAGTTCCGCAATGGAAAGGCACCCTGCTCGCGGTAGGACTGGCCTCCCCCGCCTTCTCCATCCCCTCATCAGTTTCAGGTTTGGAGCAGACTATTTAGGGGCTAGGGCGTGACTCGGGGTTGTCAAGGAGTACCACGGACACCGCCGTGGGCTCCAGTTATGCAATCTAAATCTCCCGTCTAGTCATCTGGTGTGATCTTCGATGCCTCCGGCAATTTTTACGGCACGCGGGCGAGGTTTTGGCTACGAAGCGAGTGGAATTTCAGCCGTAATTCTTCGCAAGATTGAATGGGGCGGCTGGGCCCGTCGCCTCCGCCGCCCCGTCATTCATCCCTTCATCCTCCGCAGCAGGTCCAGCCGTTCGACTCTAAAACACCGACAGATCAAACTGATTTGCCATGGCGTTGTCGCCAGAATTGTTGGGGTGAAGGTGATCGCCGCTGTCGTAAACCGCCAGAAGTTGCGAGGGTTTCGCTGGATCCCGAACGGCAAGGTCGAAGTCCACAAAGGCATCGAACAGGCCGCCGGCACGAATCGAGGCGTTGACGCTTTGCCGCGCGCTCTCCTGGGCCGCGGTCGTGCCCGCTACTCCTCCAAAGGGCGTGATGGTCGCGCCGATCACGCGCAGTCCCACAGCATGCGCCTGAGCAACGATCTGCTGGTAGCCGACGGTGATCTGGTTGGGATCGAGTTGGTTGGGAATCTGCAGGAGATCGTTAATGCCGAGCGCCAGAACGATGTCTTTCACGCCCGCCTGGGAAAACCCGTCGCGATTGAGCCGCGCGATTCCGCTGACTCCGGAGAAGCCCCATCCAGCAACAGCCGATTGCCACCAATACCTTCATTCACTACGCCAAAGACAGATGGTTTGGTTTGCAAACGGGTGGCGAGGAAATCCGTCCACCGACGGTTGGCATTCAACGATGAGCCGAAGCCTTCGGTGATGGAATCGCCAATCGCCACGATCGCTCCGGTGGCTCCCGAGCCCGATACTTCTATACCGTCGAACAGGTAATAGGAGAATGAAACGCCAGTGAACGCCGTGCCCGCAGTCTCTTCAGTGTGATCTCCGATGGTGGACGAGTACGACAGCACCTGCGAAATGTAGTTAATCGACGGCGCCACGATGGAGTCAGGCAAATAGAGATTCACCGAGAGATTTTGCCCAGCCGTCACGACATAATTCGTACCGTCGCTCACTACCTGGCCCCCGGCTGGAATAGTGATCGTCTGCTGGCCGTTGAAGGTCAACTCGTGGATTGTGCCCGCCTGAATGTTCTTCGATCCCGATCCGCCGCTGGCCCCTACGGTCGCATGTCCGATCTTGACCGGAGCTGTGCCGAACGCGTTCGACACGCGAATGCGGACTTGAGTTCCGGCGATGCTAATGTGTGCTCTCCCGCACTGTGAGGTTAGCGATGGTGATGCCCGTATCCGGCGTGACCGGGGATGCGCCCCAGGTTGCAATCCATGTCGGGCTCTGGGCGTACGCAGGTTCCGGGGTGAACGTGAGGAAGGTAGCACCCGTCAGTACTAACGCCAGGGTCGCAACCCAATATTTTTCCGCGAATTTTCTCAATGTCTTCTCCTGATGGCGCTGCATCACCAGTCCGCAACTCCGTCCGCAAATTTGGTATAACTTAGGCTATCTCGCACTCCGAACCGAGTCAATCCCACAAAATTGCTCGGAGTGGCTCAGTTTGAAAGCTGAGCCATGGAAGACGAGCCTGGGATCAAGCTCGGTGACAAAGTGACGCGGTCAACCTAGAACCTAGCGAAACGCCGCATTGATCCCAGGAAGCTCGGAGAGCCATTCCACGGTACTCAGGGGTTACCCGCCGGCCATATCCAGGAAGGGGGCGGCAGGGCTGTGCGGGGAAGGAACCGATGCCCGAACCGCCAGCACCGACTAGAACAGGTTGAGTGGGGTATGGGTAACGTGGACCCAGCGAGAGTATGGTATCAGGTGATGGCATGGTGAAAGGGGCCGAGTGAAGATCCGAGGCTCCTTGCGTAGATGTTGGACTGCTTTGAAACATCGAGGGCATCGTTGCGGGCGTGAAAGCCATCTACCTAAGTGGAATATCCTGCGGCGCTCTTACGGCTCTCGTGGCTTCAATCCCACTCGCGCTGGCGTTCGGTCCGGAAATGCTCAGAATTGCGCTCTTTGTCAGTACGATGGTGGAGGATACGCCTCCAAACCTGCGGACGATCGTCCATAGCATCCGGAGTAGAACCGGAGCTCGATATGCATTTTATGCGAGTCCGGAAACACTGCGGGTAGAACGCATAGGATTTCAGCCCGTGATTCATGACAAAGCCCGCGACTGTGTTTTTGATCCAGGTCGATACCGTCGAGGTGTGTCCGAAATTCATCGGAGGCCTCAGCTTCCAGTTAGGCAACAAGTCTTCAAGAAAGTTAGCGCAAACGATCCGGTGGCGTCGAAGCCGCGCAGCGGCACAGTAGTGACCTTTAGGGCCCCCGTTCGTCTATGGTTTAGACACAGATGACGACTCCCTGAGGGCAATCTCGAACGCTGGCCCTAGGTAAGTGAAAAAGACTAGATGGTTTCATTGCAATCTGGATTTGATCGGGTCCTATTCGAGAGTGACTTGGTGCGCATCGGGGCCTTTCGCTGCGACCCAGGGAATCCGTCTTTTCAGGATACTGGCCCCGCGGAAAACTATTGTTTCGTGTTCCCACGGACGGCAGTTGAGATCCAGCACGAGCACGAGCCTTCATTCGTTGCCAACCCCAATGTCGTAACTTTCTACAATGCCGGTCAGAGCTATGGGCGAACCGCAATTAGTCCAGAGGGAGACCATTGCGATTGGTTTGGCGTCGAGCCGCGCCTCGCGCGGGATGCAGTCAGCGCCTTTGATCCTGGGGTGGACGACCGTGCCGAACGACCTTTCTTTCTGACTCGCGGATGGGCATGCGCCTCCACCTATCTGCGACAACGAAATTTGTTCACACAAGTCTCGAAGGAGGTGGTGGATGTCCTGGCGGCGGAAGCGACTGTCGTGGATCTGCTCGATCAAGTGATTCGTTCCGCGTACGCTCCATTCAGCACGGTAGTTCGCCCGAAGGTCAGTCCACGGCAGCGTGCGACAGTTCACGACATCGAAACCATTCTCAGCGCGCGTCCGGCAGAACCGATGAGCTTGAGGGGCATTGCGGACCAAGTGGGATTTTCCGCGTACCATATTTGCCACATATTCCATAGGGTGACGGGCACGAAGTTGCATCAGTATCGTCTGTGTCTGCGGTTGCGGATGGCGCTGACAGAAGTACTGGAATCAGCGCGGCCTCTGACTGATATCGCTCTCGACGCGGGTTTTTCAAGCCATAGCCATTTCACCAGTTGTTTCCGACGCGAATTCGGAGCAACACCTTCGTGGCTCCGCAAAGTCCGCCCAAGCACTTCTTTAATTAGCAATTTTCTGATAGCGCCTCCCGCTCGAATTGGGATATTAGTGGCAGGGCCATGAGTGACGGACAAATTAGAACGAAGCAATATTACGTACTCGCGCTGCTGGTTTTCTGTGGCGCCTGTTCCTCAAAACCGATAGCGGTCGCGCCAGAGCCGACCTTGCGGGACGCAATGACCCGCCTTCAAGCCAACGACGCCGCCGGAGCAGCCAAGATTCTTGAAAAGCTAACCAAGAGAGACCCGACCAATGGTCGAGCCTGGCGAAACCTTGGGCTGGCTGACCAAAGACTCAAGAACGTGGACGGCGCGCTCCGGGCTTATCAACAAGCTCTCGAGGTTGAGCCGGCGGTTCCCACGCCGATGTTTCAACTGGCAACTCTCTTTGCTTCGAAACACGATAACGAAGAAGCTTTTGCCTGGTTGTCGAAAGCCAAGGCAAGCCACAAGTTAGATATGACTCAGATCGACGCTACGCCGGAACTGGCCGTGTTGAAAGCGGACCCTCGCTACACCGCCTTGCTGCCGACTAAAAAAGATTTCGACGATCCGTTCGTTGAGCCGGTAATGATCATTCGAGAATGGGATGGGGAGGCCGCAAATGACCAGTTCGGCTGGATCGCGCGCAGCATCGGAGACGTCGATCGAGACGGTGTGCCCGACTTTGTGACTTCGGCGCCGACCTCAAACGCCGGCGGAGAGAATTCTGGACGCATTTACGTTTACTCAACCAAGTCAGGGAAGCTGCTGTGGAAAGCCGATGGCCACGCGAACGACCAGCTCGGATCAGGATTGGAAGCCGCCGGCGACGTCAATGCAGATAGCGTCCCGGATGTAATCGCAAGCGCCCCAGGGGCCGGCTACGCAAATATCTATTCAGGGCGTGACGGGCGCTTGTTACGGACATTCAAGGCCGAAAATGTTAATGATGATTTTGGCCGTCATGTTGCGGGTGTTGGCGATGTGAATCGCGATGGCTTCGCAGATGTCCTTGTGGGAGCGCCGAACAACAGCGCAGTGGGTGACAAGGCCGGGCGCGCCTAACCCATTGCTCACTCAAATAGCCACTCAAGTAAGAGCGCCAGAGTGCTTCGAGAGCTTCTGGGTGTCGATCTGTACCACAAGGCACAGATTGGAAGAAACCCCGCATGAGCTCCCAACCAGGAATGTAAAACTCACCCATAACGTCGATCACTGACGAGGCGTTTTGCCCATTCAGCACGACATGCGCGGCTGAAAAATCTCCGTGGATGATTCCACGCTTGACCTCGCGTTGGTTGGCTCCAGCGCTGTACCCAGATTGTCGAGAATGAGGATTCGTCTGTGTGCCTGGTCGGCCACCTGGGACTCGGTTCCCCGACCCGTCGCGAGGCGCATGAGCGAATCTCTCTTCTCGGCCAGCCCACGGCTCGATCCCGCGAAAGTGAGATCGCCTGTGCGGGGAAACGAGGGTCCGATACGATGAATTTGACCACATAAGGCTCCTATTTGCTCGAGCACCAAGGGGTCCGTAACAGAATTTGGCTCCGGCGTCTCTCCCGGCGCCCACGGAATCAGGACAGCAGCGCGATCTTCCAACATGGCGACGGACACTCCGGTGAGTGTGTTCGAGAACTCTCTTGTTGGGTAACCGCCACGGACGGCAAAACGAACAAAGTCAGAAGCGCGTTTGATGACTTCATACCCGTATTCCTTCTGAAACACTTTGAATAGCCACTGCTCGCCCCGCCAGGACACGCAGTGGTTTGTGGCCCGGCCGCGAGGAATCCAAAATGCGGCCCTTTTATACCTATCCAGGTTTAGTGGCAAAGCCAGAGTAGAGGAGAGGCTTTTAGACTTCTGAACCGGGCTACCGACACAGAAAGCATGGAGCCATCGACGAACGGACGAGCCGACACCCGGGCTATAAGGTGAGTCTAAGCAAACGCCGGCTGGTGGAGAAACCGTTCGGATGGCTGAAGCAAATCGGACCGATGAAGAAAGTGGAGCTGCGAGGGCTGGCGAAGGTGGATTATTGTTCGTGTTCAGTTGCGCCGCTTTCAACCTGATCCGTATCCCGAAACTACGGGCGCAGAGCGCTTGACCGGATGGGATTCAGCCTCGACCGCCCGTGCCGACGGCGCTCGGCACTTGATGGGAAGCCAAAACAAGACTTTCGGTCTGAAATTAGCCTTAGAAAACTACCAGAACCCCGCTGCGATGGGATTTTCAACAAGCTCCTAGACGCTTAAGAACGGGCGACGTTGCATAACGCCCTGCGGGGGGTGGAGCACGCCAGCCCGACAGAATCCGATTCAGTTTCCGCCACGAAAGAAGCCGCCGTTGCACTGGGCAGGCTCGGTGAAATTTACGGGGCGGCAAGGCTAGAGCTGAATGCTGCCCCCGCAAGAGCGAAGAGAAATGGCTTATGGGGCCGCTAAAGCACGCTGAGGAAAAGGTTGATGGTTTCGGCCGAGAGACAGCCTGTATGCTAGGCGAACCGCCGTCATACACCAAGCCATTGATTCCTTTTCGTTCCTCAATTTTCTTGGCGGCTCGGCTCAGTTCACCGCCGATGCCAGCCAACTGCTGCGAGCGGGGCGGTTTCCCTTTGCGAATTTGCATTTTGACACTCTATGCGAGTGTCACCAATCATTCTGAACGAAAACAGGGCGCAAAGATCGGCCGCGGGGAAACAAAGCCAACAGCCTGAACCGCCCGAAAACGTTGACCAAGTACAGCAGGGGCGATTACCGCAGGCTCTCGAAGTCGTTGATTTCAAAGCCAAATGGTGTTGTGATGATACACAGTCAATTGGAGTCGGCATTATCTATCCTGTCTATCGCTTAACACCATAGAATCCGCGCGCAGTTCCGCCCCACTTCGTGACGCCGGCGAGACGATTGCGGTCCTTGCTGAACCGATACGCGAAATATCGGACAATTCCTTGGGCCGTTTTCACCTCGAAGACCATGTCTGCGGGACGGTCCATCTTGACCACGCGTATTGGATGCACCTTCCCTCTTGATCCCTGTAAGCTAGATCAAGCGAACACCAGACTGGCTGGCTACATGCTCGATCCGATGACTGAATGCTGATCTCGTGGGCAAGGCCATCTACGTTAAGATCCCAAATACCCAACCAAGGTGAGAGAGAGTCTTCCGCTTGTGCCGCTGCCCCAAACAGTAGTAACAGGAAGAAGTAGCGACCCAACTTTAACAATTTGTGACGAATCATAAACGGCCCTCATGGGCCAACAGCGACTGGCGAAGAGATTCGTAGGTGCCATCATCCACCGGCTCGTGAATCATTCCGGAGTAGTTATGATTATGGCGGTACTAAAAGTAACTGTGAGAATCAACGACGACTAGATCCGAAATCCCGCCTATGAAGGCGAGGACTTGCGGAGCACCCTGAAACAGATCCTTCATTGCGATTTTACGTCGGTAGGTCTTTCCGGCAAGACCTAGGATTGTCGTGTCGTCAAGTGCAATGTTGCTAACGCTGGGTCCCAGACTGTGGGCAAACTCTTCAATGGTCCCGGTCCTCTTCAAAAATGCATGAAGGTTGAAGAGTGAGAACCGCGGGGGACCAAGGTCGGACCTTGGGGTAAAAGAAGAGGAACGCCTCTTTATCGAATTCCTCGATCTCAACCCATCCCAACGAAATGAAATGAGAGGTGTCACCACTCAACTGGACGAGTACAGTCACTTGCTTTTCAACGTAAAGCAGCGCACAATTGCTAGCCGTCGGGACAAAATGAAAATCCCGACTAGGTCGCTAAACCTAAGGAGGTGTATATGAAAGGTGCAACACTCGGGCTGGCCCTTCTCGTCGCGACACTTTGTGCCCCAATGTCCGGGTCCGGATTGCAGCGCGGTGAAGCTCCTACTGATCAGAATTTCTCGGGTCGGGTATACGACCTTGATTACCTTGGCCTCCAGGGATGGACGCAAGTGCTCATTCAGCCTGTCGGAGGGGGCGCTAATCTGGTTGCTATCACAAAGAGCGAGCTTCTACAACGATTTTTAGAAATAGCGCTTCTGAATGCACCAGACGTGCGCATTACATATCGAGCGGGGGATCCGGCGGAGTTGCGCACTGCCGTTCTGCGACCAACCGCTGCGTGCAGCGAAAAAGGGTGTGTTGAGGAAGCGAGCTGCGGAGCGGAGGAAGGGACGTGCTCCGCCAGGATCACAGGCTACCCTCAAGTCAAAACGAAAAGCCCACGTGCTCTTGGCATTTTGCTTACGGCGATAGGCAAGAAGAAAGCAGTTGAATATCTTGATATCGACAAGCAGGGCTTTATCGTGCGCGTGAAGATCAACGTGCCCACCAGTGACTTAGCCCACGGTAATTGACTTGCTACACCGTCTTGGGGGGCCTGATTTCGATTGGCAAAACTGGAATCGAACGGAGGCAGATAATGAGTATTTAGACCATCCTGTTCGTGATTCTATTGATTGCTTGGATCGGCGGTTTCACCGTGTTCCATGTCCCCGGCGGGATGATTCACTTGTTGTTAGTGCTCGCGATCATCTCTCTGGTTCTTCACTTTGTGACGGGGCGAAGAGCCGTGTAAGGGGATCGGCGGGGCGCGAGAGCCGGACCGAAATATGTGCGGCGGCCGCTCAGCCTCCTTTTCCATCTTGACAGCCCATGAAGGCTGTGATATGAAACTCTCATGTCTTCTGGTCCTAAAACTTTGGCCGGTCTGGTGCCTAAAGGCTGTGCGTGCAATTCAGTTAGGAGAAATTATGCGCCTCCGTTATCTCTCATTGCTTTGGGCCGCGTCTCTGTATTTCTCTTTGTTTTGTGCCCCATCCTTTGCAGACAGGATTCAGGACTGCGACAAAAACTTGGGGAAGAGTGTCGAGCAAGAGATTAACAGCACTTTTGTCCGCGTCAACTGGGCCTATACACTCGACAAAACAACTTTCGATAATATTAAAAAGGGAGTTGACACCGGCGGGTCCGTGCTGGTCGAAGGTATACCTATAAGCGGCTATGGAAACTATAAAGAGTTCCACGATGCTGCGACTAGAGAGTATCAAAAGTACGATTACAACTATTCGGAGGATAGGGCGCGCGCCTACATTCGTACATATTTCTCTCAAACGTCAGAGGCGGGTTACATCGCTTGTCTCGCCACTTTGAAAAACTCAATTGGGGTCACTCTCTGGGTCGCCAACATTTCCGACACCGTTGTACAAGTGGGAATTCAATGGGTTAGCAAGGGCAAGAGTCGCCCAGAGACAATCGATTTTCGTCTGAATAGAAAAAAAGTTCAGAGTCCGGCCATTCAAAAGATATGGGATGGGTCCCAATCCCGTATATATGATTTTGAGAGAAATCCGGATAAGGACTTGAGCTTCACTGTAAGTCTCGGTGCGGATACGGATTCCTTACTCATCCCGGTGGAACCGGAAACTATGGCGTCGAAATGCGGTTCATCTTGCGACAAATGTGTTAAGGGCCAAAATGGGCAACATTTCTGCGCAAGCTGTACATTTAAGATAGCAGACTCGCTCGCTTCGGGAGTGGACCATTACGATATCCCAGATCAAGGAGGTATTCACTTTCTTTGTCGCTCAATGAAGCCTGGGGAAGCCTACGTAGTCAGCGCGGGAGGCACGATAGAGGCACTTTATACCAGCGTTTTTGACAATCGGAGTTACCATGTCGGCGAAGCCATCAACAACGGGCTAAGAATCCAGTGGTGGGTGGATGTCGGATACATGATGGATGGCGACCCGGTATATAAACAGGGATACTTAAACGGGCGATCCCAAGATAAATCCATTAAAGCGAATTGGTCTGACGTGGCGGGAACAGTCCCCGAGAACGGAAAGGTTGGTGGACGAATCTTTGTTAGCCACAACCAGATCTCTCCTACTATCTTTGGTCCGGTTACGTTCGATAAAGACTTTACGATTACAGTCAAGGTTCAATAGGGATAAATCACGATTTTGTGCCCTGCTCAGCAGGTCGCCTAATTGCTTGCTTTTGGTGAAGAAGATGCAGGAAAGGTGGGTTCGCCTCAAGTCCGATCGAACGAGTGTTTAGTTCCTATTGGCACGGTGGGCCACCCGCTCACGGAACTGAAACCGGATAACCCGAAGCACAAGTTTCGGGAGAACAGCTACGGGTTCCCGCTAGGATTGCAACATGATTCTGGGCCTGCGACATGGCTCCGACTGGGTTCGCCGTACCTTCTGTTCTTGAAACGGTCAGCTCACCTTCAGCCTCTTCTTTAGTCGCTTTTTCCGAATGTCTTTGCCGCGAACTTGCCAGTACTCCCGCTGGCGATGTTGGCGAGAGCATGTTTCATTGCAGTACTTTTGTCCGTAGCGTTCGGCTGCGAAGTAATCGCGACAATTCGGGTTGGCGCAAAGCGCCACTTCCCTTTCGAAATGGAACTCTCGGGATAAAATCGCGTAAAGCACGGGTCGGATGCCGAACCAGAGTGAATGGTGGTGCTCATCGGGCGTCGCGTACACCTTGGGCGGGAATACATTCAACAACTCACAGATCACCCATTGGGCGAAGTACTGAGGGTGCACCTTCTGGGGATCTACTTCACCGTATGCCCTGATCTTCTTGATGGTGTCTCTTTCGATCTTCCATGGCGGGTTGCAACCTCGCAGCTTGCGTTCGCGTTCCCACTGCCGAGGCCAGTCGCGGATCAGTTCTGCAATAGTGCCGATTCCTTCGCTGGCGAGCTGAAAATCGTACTCGATTGCTTTCTTACGCTGCTCCACTACTAGACCTAAGGCAGCGGAGTAAATTCGCTGTTCGCACCCGAGCTCCGCAAGATCCTGTCGTCCTTCCTGCGGAAGCTGAACATTCTGGTAGAGCCTTCGCCCACCCCCTAGCTTTTTTGGCGGTTCTACGGCGATGAACTGACCCGGGAAGCGGGTGAAGGCGCTTGCCACGACAGGGCCAAAGCGCTTCGTGAAATCGATGAGCTGACCATCGTCGTCCGCATTTGCGAAGCGAATGTGGGGTGCGTCCTTGCCCGTGGTCTGCTTGCCGGTCGAGCGGTCCTTGCCGGATCGGCGATACTCGGCCATCAGGTCGTGTTGATCGTCCGCCTTTCGGTAGCGCGGCGTCGCGGCCTGGATGATCAGATTCTCACCTTTCCGTTCGACCCTAAACCCGGATTCATACGCAATGGGCTCGGCCCACTGTGAACCACCCAGCGGGCCGCTGGGTGCCTTGCGCCCTACAGACCGAACCGCCATCTTTGCACCTCGTTCTCGGGAATCTGGAGAGAGCGCATGGATCCTGCTCGTTTCGTCGCTCTACAAATATCATACAACAGCGGAGAGCACATAACAGATATCTTTACAACGATGATTGGGTCGCGGAAAAGAAAGAACAACGAACCCTGCCGGAAAAGGGAGACGTATGAATCACGAAGATCGGTCGATTATTTGCCAGCCACCAGAGGCGCTCAAACTCAACCCACCCAACCCGCGGACGAATTCAAAGCAGCAGCTGCGGCAGACTGCCGACAGCATCCCCATCCTCGGATTTACCAATCCGATTCTGGTCGACAAGGCGAACATTATCATTGCAGGGCATGGCCGGCTGGCGGCTGCGAAGCTGCTCGGCCTCCAGTGCTCCCACCATCTGGCTGGAGAACTTGACGCCCGACCATATGCGCGCCGACGTGATTGCCGACAACCGTCTTGCAGAAAAGGCGGGTAGGGATAATTCGATCCTCGCTATCGACTCGGTCGGTACGGTGGTGCAAGCCTCCAACTCGTGGCAAAGCAATGGCTCGGCCGCGAGTCAAGCGGGAGCCCTGTCGCCGGGCGTCTCCCCATCAAGTCCAAGATGGGTTCGGTCGTCGTGATAGTGTGAGATATGTTCGGAGACAAGTCGTTTCAGGTGGGGCCCGTTCAAGGGAATCACCTGAAGGCTTCCTGAAGCAGTACCCTGAAGAATTTTAAGCTTAGTTCTACCTCGCCCGAAAAGGGAGGTAGAGCAATGGCTCCCTGAAGATCGTCCTGAAGCTTCAAAAAGTAGCATTTCCCGCACGTTGAAGCGGTGACCGGACTGCAAATCTTTACTCAAAGATGCGGTAAAAGGACAGCTCCGCATACCTAGGCAGAGGGCTGTTGAACGGTCCTAGCTACGGCGGAACCCGATTTGCCATTGCGCTTTTTAGGAGACGAACAATGTCAATTCTCAAAAACTTTCTTCTCGCTGTAGTGATTTCTCAAGCCCCAATGCCCTACGCCCGTCGGGAATTGGGGAACAGTCCCTCCCTGATTCAACATTTTCAAGCCAAAACGAACCTTCAATCTTGTCAACCTCATGCATTCACTCGCGGCGGTTTGGCGCGACCAACCCCTGGTAGGGGATTGCAGTGGTTTGTCCACTGCAAAGACGTGAAAGGAGAACCTATGGAAACTTTAGGACCGGAGCTTTCAATAGTCCAGCAACCGGTGGGGAGTCTGAAGGCAAATCCCCGCAACGCCAGAACTCACTCCAAATCCCAAATTCGCCAAATCGCGAAAAGCATGCAAGTCTTCGGGATCACCAACCCCATTCTGGTTGACAAGAACAACACCATCCTTGCCGGGCATGGCCGGTGGAAGGCTGCGAAGCAGCTCGGCCTCTCCAGTGTTCCCACCATCCGGCTGGAAAACCTGACGCCCGACCAGATCCGCGCCTACGTGATTGCCGACAACCGTCTTGCAGAAAAGGCGGGTTGGGATAACTCGATCCTCGCAATCGAATTTCAAGATCTCCTAACCCTTGATCTTGATTTTGACATCACGACCACCGGTTTTGAGATTCCGGAGATTGACTTCTTTTTGTCCCCACCGACCCTACCGACCAAGCAGCCAGACCCGGATGATGCCTTCGAAGTATCGGACAGTCCTAAGGCAATCACCCAGCCTGGCGATGTTTGGCAACTAGGCAGAAGACACCGGATTGTGTGTGCAAACTCCCTGCTGCAGGAGTCTTACACGACCTTGATGGGGGCGAAACGAGCCGCCGTGGTCTTTACCGATCCACCCTATAACGTCCCCATCCACGGTCATGCCGGGGGCAATGGGGCGGTCCAGCATCGCGAATTCCTGATGGGGTCCGGCGAATTGAATGACCCTGAGTTCGATACCTTCCTAAACACCTGCCTTGGTTGCATGGCGCGCTTCAGTAAGCCTGGGTCGGTCCACTACATCAGCATGGACTGGAGACATATGGGAGAACTGCTGGCGGCAGGCCGCGCTGCTTACGGTTCCTTCCTGAATCTATGTGTCTGGGTCAAGAACAATGGCGGCATGGGCTCTTTCTACCGCTCCCGGCACGAACTAGTGTTCGTGTTCAGAAACGGCAAAAGCCAGCACCGAAACAACGTCCAACTGGGCCGTTTCGGTCGCAATCGTACCAACGTCTGGGAGTATCCGGGCGTAAACACCCTGTCCAAACAAGGGGACGAAGGCAATCTTCTAGCCTTGCACCCCACGGTGAAGCCGGTAGCCATGATCGCCGAGGCCTTGCTGGATTGCTCGGCTCGGGGAGACGTAGTGCTGGACCCATTCCTGGGATCGGGGTCGACCCTGATCGCAGCCGAGCGAACCGGGCGCTGCTGCTACGGAATCGAACTTGACCCAATCTACGTTGACACCGCCATTCAACGATGGCAGCGCCACACCGGCGACCACGCCATTCACGCCGCGACTGGAAAACGATTCGATCAGATCGTAACCGAGACCAAGGAGGCGCATGGCAAAGCCTAACCATTCAGATTACACGGTGGGATACAAAAAGCCGCCACGCCATAACCGGTTTAAGCCGGGGCACTCTGGAAACCCCACAGGCCGTCCGAAAAAAACTGTAACGCCGGGTGAGCTAATCGAGCAAGAGGGACAGATGCTGATCACGATCACGGAAAATCATAAGCCGATCAGAGTTTCCAAGCTCCACGCGATGGTGAAGGGCCTCTTCCTCAAAGGAACAACGGGGAATTCAAGGGCTGCGGAACTGGTGTTTCAGAGACTCGAGCAGCACCAGTCCGATGGACCCGACAATCTCGAGGCCTTGATCGACACGTTGCGCACCACTGACGCGCGGATTGAATCTGGGGACCAAGGTCTCCCCAACAAAACTCTTGCTCCAGTCGGAGGTGCAAAGCTCGAAAAGAAATGACTCCTGGCCCAGATGCGCATTTCGACAATGGGGCATGGTTCGACTGCTGTGGCTCGATCTGGAGCGACAAAGTCGCCGATGCCCCCAGAATTTAATAAGATTCCAACGATTTGAAAGGAAGGGTTAAATGTCCACTCTTAACTATGGCGGTCGCGTGCGGCGGTTTGCCATGCGTCTTCCGGAGAAAGACCGGGCCATCAACATCCTCGAGGGGTCAGTGCGCAGCGGGAAGACCTGGGCCCTCCACCTTAAAGCTATGTGTTGTTGCCGTTACAACGTTGGCGGCCGGAAGATCTTCACCGGAGTCTCCAAGCAGAGCATCTTCAACAACGTTCTGACCGACCTGTTCGAGCTCATTGGCACACGGAACTACAGCTACACCCGGAATACCGGGCAGCTCAAGCTGTTCGGCACGGAATGGCTGGTCATCGGCGCCAAGGATGAGGGCTCGGAGAAGTACATCCGGGGATTGACCGTGGGAGTTGCGATCTGTGACGAGGTCAGCCTGATGCCGCAAAGCTTCTTTCAGATGCTGCTCAGCCGCATGTCTCCCGAGGGTGCCCGCCTCTATGGGACCACCAACCCGGACAGCCCCCACCACTGGCTCAAGACCGAATATCTCGACAACCTCGAACTGCGCGAAAGGCAGATTCTGTGGTCGGAACACTTCACCATGGCCGACAACCCCAACTTGCCGGCGGGCTTTGTGGAGAGGCAGAAACGACTCTATAAGGGTTTCTTCTATAAGCGATTCATCGAAGGGCTGTGGGTGATTGCGGAGGGCGCGATCTATAAGGATTCCTGGTCCGAGGAACTGCTCTACGATCTAAAGGACGAACCGCCTGATCTTCGCCTGCCCGGCGGCCATCAGCAGCGGTATATCGCCATCGATTATGGGACGACTAACCCCATGGTCTTCCTGGACATCATTGATGACGGCAACAAGATTTGGGTGGTCCGCGAGTACTACTGGGACTCCGCCGTACAGATGCGGCAAAAGACCGATGCCGAGTATGCCGACGACCTGGCTGAGTTTATCGGGCCCCAAAACAACGCCAAGGTCATCATCGATCCCTCCGCGGCATCGTTCAAGGCCGAGATGAACAAACGCGGTATCTGGCATGTGGACGCAGACAACGATGTGAACGAAGGGATTCGAATGGCTTCGATGGCGCTGAATCAGCGCCTGGTGCGATTCTGCCGCCAGGAAGTACCCAAGACCATTCAGGAGATGCAGACTTACGCCTGGGACCCTAAAGCCGCCCAGCGCGGCGAAGAAAAGCCGTTGAAATTGCACGATCACGGTCCGGACGCCTTCCGCTACTTCGCTAAGAGCGAGATTCCGTATTGGCGTCTGGCCGGGTGACCGCCGGTACCGTCCATACAAGGGCACACCGCTGCGGCGGAGACCCGGCGGTTGAGGCTTAGCTCGGGTGTTCGACACCCGAGCGGCGACTCTGCCTATCCTTGCTTCTGAGCGGCGCGCCACTTCGCCCATCGCGCCCTCTGCGCAGCGGCAATGTACTGAGAGTTCGCTCGACTCTTTGGCAAAACAGAGCGGCAAAAATCACCGTTCACTTCCAATTTCTTTCCCGGTGGAACAGCGGTCTAATCGTGCGTGTTGCGTCCACATGTCACCGTGACAGTGCG
>JBBQVN010000065.1:0-18967 GCA_038211475.1 Terriglobales bacterium
CTTCTTCCCCTTAGAATCCCTGCCGCACTAATTCCTCTACCGTCAGCGAACTTGATGTCTCCCGCGTCATCATCTTCTCTACATACTTCGCTACCAGGTCGGCTTCCAGGTTCACCGGATCGCCCGGCTTCAGCGTCCCCAGGTTCGTCATCTCCACCGTATGCGGAATGATGGCGATGGCGCACACGCCCTTGTCCAGGGTCGCCACCGTCAGGCTGATTCCCTCAATGCATACTGACCCCTTGTAAACCGTGTATTTCTCAATCTCGGCCGGAAGTTCGACCTTGAGCCACCAGTTGTCCGAGTCGGCAATTCGCTCCAGCGCAACGAATTTGCCCACGCCGTCTACATGGCCCTGCACAATGTGTCCGCCAAAACGCCCGTCGGCTTTCATCGGCAGTTCCAGATTCACCAGCGCCCCCTCATGCATGCGCGAGAACGAAGTGCGCACCCAGGTCTCGGGCGCTAAATCCGCGCAAAAGGTTTTCTTCCTGACTTCGACCGCGGTCAGGCATACTCCGCTAACTGCAACGCTGTGACCGATGCCGAGCTGCCCCGGTATGTTCGCAGCCTCAATCATGATGCGGCGGTCCTCGCCGCGCTGTGCAATGCCAACCACCTTGCCCACTTCTTCAACGATGCCGGTAAACATGAACACCTCCTAAAATCAGTTGCCAGTTGTCAGTTGCTAGTTGCCAGTGAAAATCAGTCAAATGCAGTTGTGAGTTGTTAGTTGCCAGCGAAAATCAATTCACAGTTGCTAGTTTTCAGTTGCTAATTAAAAGCAGGTCCTATTGCCAGTGAAAATCTATTCCCGTTAAAAACATGGAATAGCCGGAGAGAAAACAATAAACAAAATCGTAACCAATAAACGGTGCTCTCGGACACTGTTCCCCATGCCGGTGAATACTCAAGCAACCAATAACCACCAACCAATCGGCCAACTGTTCTTGGCTGGAAACTGGCAACTGACAACTGCTTTTGACTGACAACTGACAACCGCCCTTCTACAGATAGCCTTCCACCGCGAAATCTTCGCCGAACCGGTGCAGCCGAATGTTCTTCACTTGCGCCGCGTCGCTCATTTGCAAGAAGCCGTCGCCGCCAGCGAAGGGAATGGAACCGGTCCCGGCCAGAATCTTCGGCGCGTAATAGAGAAACACTTTATCCACTACGCCTGAAACCAGCGCAGCCCAGTTCACTTTGGCGCCGCCTTCAATCAGCAAGCTGGTAATCTGCAACTCCCCCAAGCGCTGCATCACCCCGCGCAAGTCGGGCACGCTGTCGGGGCGCACGCCCGGCACCTGCTCGACGCGGATCCCCAGCGCCTGCAGGGTCTGCTTTTTCTTTTCCTCGGCAAAGGAGCACAGCACCATCACGTCGTCTTCGGCGGTTCGCACGATGCGTGAGTCATGGGGCAGGCGCAGCCGCGAGTCCACTATCAGCCGCAAGAGCTTTCGCCTGCGAGGCAGCCCGCTGCGGTCGGTGAGCAGCGGATCGTCGGCCACGATGGTTCCCACCCCCACCAGAATCGCATCGTTTTCATGCCGCAGTAGTTGCACGTGCGCTCGCGCGGCTTCGCTGGTGATCGAGCCGCCCGATGGCGCAACCATTCCCGGCATTTGCGGTGCGGACGGAGGCGGAGCAATCTTGCCGTCTAGCGTCATCGCCGCTTTCAGAGTGACCAACGGCGTTGCGGTGCGAATGTACTTGGTGAACGCTTCGTTCAGCCGCATCGCTTCTTCTGCGAACAGTCCGACGTCCACTTGAATTCCCGCCGCGCGCAATTTTGCGAAGCCCTGCCCACTGACCTTCGGATTGGGATCCTCCATTGCCGCCACCACTCGCTTCACCCCGGCGGCGATCAGAGCGTCCGCACAGGGGCCAGTGCGTCCGTGGTGCGAGCAGGGCTCCAGGTTGATGTAGAGGGTCACCCCCCGCGTGGGCTCGCTGGATAGTGGGCTGGGTAGTTGGCTCGATTGTTGGGTCGATAGCTGGGTCGACTGTGAGCTCGGTAGTTGGCCCTCTCGTTGGCTTGCGGCGTCGAGCGCTAAGATCTCGGCGTGCTCCACTCCCTCGTAGGTATGCGTCCCGGTCCCAATCACTTGTCCGCCGTCATTCACCAGCACGGCTCCCACGCAAGGGTTGGGCGAGGCCAGTCCAATTCCGGCTCGAGCCAGATCCAGCGCCTGAGCCATGAAAATCTCAGGCCGCATGGTGCTCCGTCAAAAGTTCGCAAGGCGGAACAGGAAGCATGTCGCCAGATGTGACGTGCGTCACAAGCGTTCGCTGTAAGCTATAGCCAAGCCATGCAAAATCTATGATTTTTGGAATCCGGCCACAGGAAGCTCGCTGGCGACGTTTCTCGGCCCGGATGACCTCTAGGGCTGTCCGGGAGAGTGGACGCTCACCACGGGCCGTTTTCGTCGCCTTAAGGGCCACTTTAGGGGATAGGTCGGACCCCCATTTGCGGTTATCCGGAAGCCCCGAGACGTTCTTCATAGCTCGCCGCGGTGCTAAGTGCATTATTTTCAATGAGTTTGCTTTTTTCATACGAAAAAATCGCAAAAGCTTAACGCGCTTCTAGGCAAACAGCGAATCTACAAACGCCTGCGGGTCGAACGGCAAGAGGTCGCCGGCCTTCTCGCCCACTCCCACATACCGCACCGGCAAACCCAACTCACGCGAAATGGCAATCACCACGCCACCCTTGGCGGTGCCGTCCAGTTTGGTGAGGACGATCCCCGTCACTCCCGCCGATTGGGTGAACTGGCGCGCTTGCTGCAGTCCGTTCTGTCCGGTAGTGGCGTCCATCACCAGCAGAGTTTCGTGGGGTGCGCCGGGAACAATGCGCTGCGCTGTCCGCCGCATCTTTTCCAACTCGAGCATCAGGTTGGTCTTGGTGTGAAGACGACCGGCAGTGTCGACGATCACGTAGTCGGTGCCGCGGGCCGTCGCAGCCTGCAGCGCGTCGTACAGCACTGCCGATGGATCGCCGCCCGGCTTGGTCTTGATGACTTCGACTCCAGTGCGTTGTCCCCAAATTTCCAGTTGTTCGATGGCGGCGGCGCGGAAAGTGTCAGCGGCGCACATCAAAACGGTCTTGCCTTTTCCGCGCAGTACTTGGGCCAGCTTGCCGATGGTTGTGGTCTTGCCGGTGCCATTCACCCCGACCACCAGAATTACTTCGGGCCCTTTCTGCACCCTGGCGGGAGGCGCGCCGGTGGCGGCCAGAATCGCCAGCATCTCCTCTTTCAGCAGGCGCTTGAGCTCACCCACGTCCTTGATCTGCTTGCGGTCGGCCTTGTCGCGCAGCTTGGCTAGCACTTCCTTGGTGGTGGTGCTCCCAAGGTCGGCGCCGATCAGGGTGGCTTCCAGTTCTTCGAGTGTGTTGCGGTCAATTTCTTTGCCGATGGAAACAATGTCGTCAATGCGCTCGGCAAGGCTCTCGCGCGTGCGCGTCACCGCTTCCTTCATGCGCTCAAAGACGCTAGGCTGTTTTTCTTCGTCCAGGCTGCCGAACAAGGTTTGAATCATAGATTTGAGTGGAGCTTTCCATTATAAAGGCTGGATGAAGCGAGAGATGGATGGCGCGTCGAAGTGCTGGTCGCGAGCCTCCGCCATCGAACGGCTCACAATCGAAGTACGCACAATCGAGCTCCGCACAATCGAACTTCGCACAATCGAAGTACGCACAATCGAACGGCGAGGCAACCGCCGAAAATGAGTCAACGCGATGAATGAGGCACGCCGAGAGTATTGGATCTTGTGGCAGTTTGATGTGAAGGCTGGAGAGGAATCACGCTTCGAGCGCCAGTACGGGCCTGAGGGCGGCTGGGTGCGTTTGTTCAGCGATGGGGCCGGCTACCTGGGGACAGACTTGAGCCCTCACGCGACCGTTGCGCGCCGCTACTTGACCATTGATCGCTGGACAACTCGCGATGACTACGAGCGCTTTCGGCAAGAGCATCAGGCGGAGTACAAGGCTCTCGATGCCAGGTGCGAAGACCTGACAGAGAGCGAAGTCGAGCTGGGATGCTACGAGATCGCCCGCCGCAGTTGATTACATTTCGCTTTCCAACCGCGCCGCCATTTCCATTAGCTTGTTGACCGTGTTCCAGTTGCGTGCTGAGCCAGCGGTTTTGAGAGCCCTCTCGATGATTCCCCAAGCCACGGTGGGCTGACCCATGCCGTTAAGAAAATAGATGTAGAGATGGCGGCCGGTCAGGTGCAATTCGTCGGGGTGGGTCTTGATTGCCAGCACTTTGTCGCGCGCCTCTGGGGAAGGTTCGCTCGCGAGGAATGTGACTATAAGCTTGCTGGGGTTGATGCCGGTCCTCGCTGCGAACGGGTTGCCCGCAATCACCTCTTGCAATTCGGGCGCGGTTCGAAGGATGACGCTGGGACGAAAGCCAAAGCTCTTCTCGATGGCGTCTTCAATGCGCTGCGGCAGGGGAGCGAGGTTTCGTTCCTTGGTCGCGAAAACGACGTTGCCGCTCTGAATGTAGGTTTGCGGATGGCGCAGCCCCAGTGACTCATAGAGGTCGCGGAGGGCTTCCATCTTGATCTGGTGGCGCCCGCCGATGTTGACGCCGCGCAGCAGCGAAATGAGTACGGTCATAGCGAGCCGAGATTATATAGCGCGGCGCAAGCACGGGCGGTGTGGATCGAGGGCGCGAAGCTTAGGGAATCCCGATTCGCCAGGCGAGATAGCTTGTGGCCTCGCGCAGCACCGCGATGCCACGCTGCAGCCGGTGGCGCGGCCGCGAGTTGGGACGGGGCGATAGATAGACCTGCAGGCCTTCGTGGGCGAGCAAGCGCCCAATGCGGAAGACGTGATACTCATCGCTGACTGCAATGCAAGAGCGCACGCCATTGGTGTGGAGGATGGCGGCAACGCGGCGTGCGGATTCCGAAGTGTCGGAACCCTGAGTCTCGGCAATCAGGTTGGGCTCGGGAATACCGCGGTGGGCCAAATAATCCTGCCCAACTCCACCTTCGCTGAATTCCGGATCGGCGGCTGCGCCTCCGGTGGTGACTACCAGCGGCGCCCAGCCTTGCTGGTAAAGGTCGAACGCATGATCGAGTCGGGCGCCGTACACCGGGGAGGGATGTCCGGAATACTGGGCCGCCCCGAATACTACGATGGCATCTGCATGCCGCAAGGGTTTCGCATCGGCGGCGCGGACGATATCAGATGAGACTAAGGCAACAAACACTGCCGCCAAGCCCACTACCGGGACTACGAGGAGCACGAAAAGGCGACCGGCCGCTGGGTGGGCGTCCGAGGTCATTCTTGATTGAGGATCTCGCTGATGGCGCTGGCCGGCACTGCACCTTCGCGGATGAGCTTCCAGGGGCCGTCGCCGCTCAGGTCGATTATGGTGGAGGCAATCTCACGCGGGGAAGGACCGCCATCCACAATCATGGGAATGCGTTCTTCGAGCTGTTCGAGAACCTGTTGCGCGCTGGTGCACTCGGTTTCACCGCTGAGATTGGCGGAGGTTGCAGTGATGGGGATGCCAGCCGCTTTCACTACGGCCAGAGGAATCTCGGCGGCTGGAACTCGCAGCGCCACGTTGCCGGTGTTGGCTGTGACCTTTAGAGGCAGGCGCGCTGCCGCTCTCACGATGATGGTGAGGGGACCGGGCCAGAAGCGGCGGGCCAGTTCGTAAAAATGCTCAGGCAGATAATGCGCCAACTCTTCGGCCTGGTCCACGCTCTCAATGAGCAGCGAGAGTGCTTTGTGACGGGAGCGCGACTTGATTTCATAAACGCGATCGACCGCGCGCAAGTTGAATGGGTCGGCGGCCAGTCCGTAGAAAGTGTCGGTGGGCATGCCCAGCACCTGGCCAGCCTGAATCTGGCTAGCCACATACTGCACCAGCGAGGCCTCGGGTTTGGTGGCGTTAATTCTGAGGATTTCCGGGCGCACTGCCATCCTTTCGAACTGGGGAAAATGGCGAAATTAAACATATCACGACGAGCGCCGCCGCGATGGGGAAACCGCGTATCATGCAGGATTTGAGGGCAGAAGTGAAACCTGCAAGTCAATCCGAGCGCTGGCGACGAGTGGAAGGACGCCACAATACGCTGCTCAGGGAACTGCGCGCCGCATTCCGTCGAGGAGAGCTTACGGAGGACGGGCTCTGCGCGATCGAGGGCGTCAAAATTATTGAAGAGGCAGTGCGGAGCGGGCTGAAGTTTCGGGCCATGTTCTTCAGCGAGTCGGGCGCGAACCGCGCGGGGCGGTTGCTGCCACAGATTGCGGCCAATGTGGAAGTGCTGCTGTTGCCCGACAAGTTATTTCTGGAGGCAGTGCCTAGCGAATCGCCGCAAGGAGTGGCGGCGCTGGTAAGAATGGCAACGCCCAGCTTGGCGGACTTGATTGAAACGGCGGGACTGATTTTGGTGGTGGCGGGGATTCAAGATCCGGGAAATTTGGGCACCATGCTGCGTTCGGCGGAAGCCTTCGGAGCCAGCGGAGTGCTGATGGGAGAGGGCACGGTGAGTTGCTACAACTCGAAAGTGGTGCGCGGTTCGGCGGGGTCGGTGTTCCGCTTGCCGGTAGCAAAGTGCAAGCTTGCCGAGGTGGTGGCGGAAATGAGCCAGCGTGGCGTGCGCATGGTGGCGACGTCGTCGCATAGGGGGACCGTTCTAAAGAATGCGAAGTTGGAGGCGCCTTTGGCGATCTTTGTTGGCAATGAAGGGGCGGGATTGCCGGCGGCGGTGATGGCGGCGATGGACGAGCGAGTGGCGATACCGCACTCGGAGCGGGTGGAGTCGCTCAACGCTGGGGTAGCGGCGAGCATCATATTGTACGAAGCGGCGCGGCGGCGGACTTAACCATGGGATTGTTTGCATCGGTGGCGGGAAGTGTGGATGAGCAAGGTGGGCCGAGGCCCCTGGCGGACCGCATGCGCCCGCGCACTCTCGAGGAATTCGTTGGGCAAAGCCACATCGCGGGACCCGGCAGGCCGCTGCGAGTGCAGATGGAACGCGACGACACTGGGTCCATTATTTTCTGGGGCCCGCCGGGGACCGGCAAGACCACGCTGGCAAAGATTCTGGCGCGCATGACCAAGGCGGATTTTATTGAGTTTTCGGCGGTGATGGCCGGCATCAAGGAGATCAAGCAGGTCATGGCCGACGCCGAGCGGGCGCGGCAATATGGCACCCGCACCATCATTTTCATTGACGAAATCCATCGCTTCAACAAGGCGCAGCAGGATGCTTTTCTGCCGCACGTGGAGCGCGGCAACATTCGGCTGATTGGCGCGACCACGGAGAATCCATCGTTTGAAATCAATGGAGCGCTACTGTCGCGCTGCCGGGTGTATGTACTGAAACCGCTGAGGGAGGACGAAATTGTTGTCCTGCTAATGCGGGCGCTGGCCGATGAAGAACGTGGGCTCGGCAAGCTGAAAGTGCAGGCATCGGACGAAGCTCTGGCGAAGATTGCGGCTTACTCGAGCGGCGATGCGCGCAGCGCGTACAACGTGCTGGAAATCGCGGCCGGCTTGGCGGAAAAGGGCGAAATCACGGCCGAATTGGTGCAGGAAGTGCTGCAGAAACGCGTCCTGCTGTATGACAAGGGCGGAGAAGAACACTACAACCTGATCTCGGCATTGCATAAGTCAGTGCGCAACAGCGATCCGGATGCTGCACTGTACTGGTTAGGGCGGATGTTAGAAGCTGGGGAAGACCCCCTGTATGTTGCGCGCCGAGTGGTGCGCATGGCGGTGGAAGACATCGGGCTGGCAGAGCCGGGAGCGCTGGCGCTTTGCATGGCGGCGCGCGATGCGGTGGACTTCATTGGGATGCCGGAGGGTAACCTGGCATTAGCACAGGCGGTGGTGTACTTAGCGGTGGCTCCTAAGTCGAATTCGCTGTATATGGCCTATGGGGAGGTGCAGCGCGATGTGGAAAATACCGTCGCCGAACCTGTGCCTTTGCATCTGCGCAACGCTCCCACGGGATTGATGAAGGGCTTGGGCTATGGCGAAGGGTATAAATATGCGCACGATGAGGCTGACAAGGTCGCGGATATGGCGTGCCTGCCAGATAGTCTGCGTGGTCGTAAGTACTATGAGCCGACTAATGAGGGAGTAGAGAAGCGGATTGGGGAGCGGATGAGGGAGAGGCTGCAAAAGATTGACAAGAAGCGGGTTGTGAGTCACGACGGCTCAAGCGGCAAGGGTTGAAGCGCGTCGATGGGATGGGTCGCTCTTCGACGATCCCCGAAAAGCCGGGTGCTGACGCCACGTCAATAAAATGCGCTTAACGCGGCCCTAAAGCGCCGTTCTTCCACTGGCCCCCCGAAGCGGGGCAGCCCGGGACCTATACTTTGCAGGGTCTTAGGCGGCGCGGTTTAAAGCCCCGTTGATCTGGCGGGCTAAGCGGCGCTGAAGAGGCGCTTGTCCATCGATTGCGGAAAATGGCTGGGGCTGAAACTCAACAATCGAATGTGCTGGCGCGGCGCATATAGCGTTGCGTTCCCGACGTCCGGGGGGAGAGCGCCCCGGTGGAGGAGCGGCCCTTTAGGGCCGCGTCAAGCACTCTACGACATCGGCCTTTAGGCCCGGTGGCATAGGATCCAGACCGCCCGCCATTGCCGCAAAACAATATGGATAGTCTTCGGGCCTCGCCGCCAACCCGGCGCGCACAGGGTTCCGTAACAGATACGCGCGATGATGTTCGTAATCCGGTTCGTCCTGAATCCTATGGTTGGTGAAGCTTGGCTGCCAAACCGGTCGGCTGGAATGCAAACGAAATGAGAATCCGCCTTTGATAAATTGCATTGCCCGCTCCAGCGAGATGGCGTCGGCAGGAGTCAGCAGAAGATGGAAGTGGTCGGGCATGATGATAAGTTCGTGAAGCTGATATTTTCCTTGGGCGCGATAGTCGAGAAGGGTTTTGGCGAACAATCGGGCAGTGGCGTCGCGGCGAAAGATGGCGCAACGCTGCGCAGCCACGGAGGTGACGAAGAAAGATCGGTTATCCTCCTTATGGGAGAGGATAAAGCGACCAGGACGGCTCGGATGTGAAGCGGGTCACATGGAAATGGTCGTCTTTAACCACCGGGCCTAAAGGCCAATCGTTTTGGCGCGGAACGCGGCCCTAAAGGGCCGCTCTTCCACTACCTCCAAGATGGGGGATAAAAGCAGCGCTCTTGCGGTCCGGTGGCAGCGATCAAGGCGCGTTGATGGGACGGGGCAACGCGGCACGGCTCCTCCACGGACTCCCGTAAACCCTGGGGGCTGAAGCCGGTAAATATAGCGCGGGTACGCGGCGCTAAAGCTCCGCTCTTCCGCTGACGCCGGAAAAGCCAGCGGCTGAAGCCTCAGCACTAAAATGTGCTTGACGCGGCCCTCAAGGGCCGCTCTTCCACAACCCCGAGGCGGGCTATGGTGGTCGCCGCCGCGGTGTCCGTTCATCGGACGCGGGGGCTATTTCATTTGAAGCGGGCGCGGTGCTCTTTCAGAATGCAGCGGTCCATTACTACGAAGATTCCGGCGGCGCGGGCTTTTGCGGCGGCGGCTTCGTGGACCACGTCTTCCTGCATCCATATGGCGGGAATTTTTAGTTGGATGGCCTGGTCGACGATTTCTTCTACAAACTCCGGGCGACGAAAGATGTCGACCAGGTCAATCTTGCCGTGAACGTCGAGCAGGGTGGCGTAGGCATCTTCGCCAAGCGCATCTTTGACTTGGGGATTGACGGGGATGATGCGGTATCCCTGGGACTGCATGTAGGCGGCGACGCCATGACTGGGACGCATCGGGTTATTAGACAAGCCAACCACCGCGATGGTCTTCGCCGTGGTTAAGAGATTGCGGATGAGATCGGAAGACACGAGGCTCCTTCGGCGCGCACTTCCATTCTAGTCACAGGAGAGGGGCGCGGCCAAACTAGGTCGCCGTTGCTAATATTTCATAGCTGAACTTTCTATCGCCAAAACATCTCTGGCGTGCGCCTCCCGGGGATTCAGCCACAGTAGATCACAGCCAAAGTATGTGAGTCGCGCATTGGCGGAAGTACGGATTACGAGTTTGGTGTGCGGACGGTGCTCGACAATGCTCGACAGTGCTCGTCTGATGTGCGAAGACGGGCAAATGGCGATGTAAGATGAGCATTCATGGCATTCACTCCGAGCTCGGGCATTCCCGAAGTGTTTCCGACGGCGCGGCAGGAGGTCGCGCGGATTGCGTCCCAGGCGGGAGTGAGGTGGGCGGTTGAGTGGTTTCGTCGCCAGGAGCCGCAGTTGGCGCAGTGGCAGATGGAGTTGGCGCGCATTCCCGGCCCACCTTTTGGCGAGGAAGAACGCAGCCTTTGGGCGGAGCAGAGATTCCGCGAGTTGGGTTTGGAGGATGTGCACCGCGACGAATTGGGGAATGTTTTCGGGAGGAGTGAAGGATTCGGGCAGCGCTGCGTGGCGGTGAGCGCGCACCTGGATACAGTTTTTCCGGCAGGCACGAAGCTGGAAGTGAAGCAGCAGGGAAGCCGTCTGGAAGGGCCGGGCATTTCTGACAATGCCGCGGGAGTGACAGCACTGCTGGCGATGGCGGCGGTGATGCGCGAAGCGGAACTGCAGCATGGCGCTCCGATCCTGTTCATCGCGAACGTAGGCGAGGAGGGCGAGGGCGACCTGCGCGGAATGAGGCATGTGTTTGCTACGCCGCGCTGGAGCGAGAGCATTGCCAGCAGTCTGGTGGTGGATGGAGCGGGCTGCGACACGGTGATCGCGCAGGCCTTGGGAAGCAAGCGTTTTGAGATTGAAGTGCGCGGGCCGGGAGGCCACTCCTGGAGCGACTATGGGGCGCCTCATCCTGTGGTGGCGTTGGCGAACGCGATCCATAGACTGAGCCAGGCGGAGCTTCCCCTATCGCCGAAGACGACGTTTAATGTGGGGACGATTCAGGGTGGGACCTCGGTGAATTCGATTCCACAGTCGGCCACGATGCGGGTAGATTTGCGCTCGGCGTCGGCGGAGGAGCTGGAAAAACTGGAAGGGGCGCTGCGGGTTGCCATGGAGAGTTGCGTGGAAGAAGAGAATGAGCGCTCGGAGCGGCTGGCAGCCGGGAAACGCGGCGGAAAGCTGACCGCTGATTTGCGGATGATTGGGAACCGTCCGGCCGGCGAGGTCGCGGAGGGGGCGAGGATTCTGCAGGTGATGGATGCGGTGGATGGGCATTTGGGCAATGTGGCGCGGCGGCAAAGGGCGTCCACCGATGCAAACATTCCTATCGCGCTGGGGCGGGAAGCGATCACCATTGGGGGTGGGGGGACCGGCGGTGGAGCGCATACCTTGCAGGAGTGGTTCGATTGCCGGGGGCGGGAGTTGGGGCTGAAACGGATATTGCTGGCGCTGCTGGCCTTAGCGGGCACGGCTGAGTAGTATAAAAAATGTGCGAAATTGGCTACACTTTCGGCCAGTTCGCGCGTCTAACGGGTAAGGCGATGGTCTCTTGTTTGGTTCTCCTAATGGGAACGGCGAGGCTCATCGGTATAATGTTCTGTGGTGCATTCTCAGGAGGAAATTGACGTATGGATTCGCGCGCAAGCGCCTTTTTGGTGCGCCTGAAGGCGAACCGCTGGGCGTACACAGTGACGATTGCGGCCACCTTGGCCGTGGGAATTTTGCTGGGCACAATTGTATCGTCGGGAGTCAAGGGGAAAGAGCCCAAGTCGTCCGACGCCACTCAATTGACGGTACCGGCACCGCAGCAGTTGTCCAACACGTTCTCGCAGATTTCCAAACAGTTGGAACCGAGCGTCGTCAACATCAACACTGAATCAACGGTGAAGAATCCGCACGTCCGCCGTGGTGGGCCTGGTGGTCAGGGTGGACAAGGAGACGATCAGCAAGATTTATTCGACCGATTTTTTGGCGGTCAGAGTGGACAAGGCGGCCCGGGCGGTCCCAACGGGGACGGCAGCATCCGCGAGCGCTCGCTGGGTTCGGGAGTGATTGTGGACCCGAAGGGTTACATTGTGACCAACCGGCATGTGGTGGAAAAGGCGGACCGCATCCGGGTGAAGTTGCAGGACGATCCGGCGGGCGTACAACACGACGCCAAATTGATCGGGATGGACCAGGAAACCGACTTGGCGGTGATCAAGATCGAAGTGGAGAAGCCGCTGCCCTCAGCCAAAATGGGGAACTCGGAGAGCATGCAAGTGGGTGATTGGGTGCTGGCGGTCGGGAGTCCGTTCGGCTTACAGGAAACGGTAACGGCGGGCATTGTTTCGGCCAAGGGTCGGAATATCGTTCCGGGCCGGCAGTTCCAGTCGTTCATCCAGACCGATGCGGCGATTAATCCCGGGAACTCGGGTGGACCGCTAGTAAATATGGCTGGTGAAGTGATCGGCATCAACACGGCGATTATTACCGAAACCAGTAGCTATGCCGGGGTAGGCTTCGCCATGCCCTCCAACACGGTAGTGTCGGTGTACAACCAATTGATCGCGCCGGACCATCGAGTCGTCCGCGGGTCGATTGGAGTGATGTTTAGCGCACAGGAATCTCCGGCAGTAGCGCGCGTGTACGGCGGCGGGTCGGGCGTGACGCTGTCAAACGTAGTGGCTGGAAGCCCGGCGGAGGAAGCAGGGTTGAAGGTGGGGGACACGATCACCGCGGTGGATGGCAAGCAGGTGAAAGTGGGCGACGATCTGGTGTCTGACATTGCGGCGCGCAAACCAGGGTCGAAAGCAAAACTGACCTATCTGCGCAATGGAAACAAGGCAGAGACGGTGGTCACGGTGGGAGACAGGGCGAAATTGTTTGCAGCCCGCCTGGGAGATGAAGAAACGTCCGCCGATGAGGAGCAGCCGAAGCCGAGCAAGTTCGGCATCACGGTTCGGCCGATTTCTCCGGATCTGGCAGAACGCATGAACCTGACGGCAGGCAAGGGCGTGATTGTGACCGACGTGAAGCAGGGTGCGTTCGCGGATGATATTGGAGTAAGCCGCGGCGATGTGATTCTGGAAGTGAACAAGAAGGCGGTCAACAGCGCGGACGACTTCAGCCGGATCGAATCGTCCCTGAAGAGCGGGCAAGATGTGGTATTCCTGGTACGCCAGCAAGGCGCTGGACGTCAGGATGGCTCGATCTTCCTAGCAGGTACGTTGCCGTAAACAATAATTTCAGGACCCAGCCAGAAAGTCTGGCTGGGTTCTGGTTGTAATTTTGAATTCGGGAGAGGGTTGATTTTGGTTTTGCCGCGATTAATTAGTGTTAGCTTCGCCGTGGCGTTGGCGTGTGCCTCGACACCGTTGGCGTCCGCGACGTCAGCGAAAAGGCATCATCATCACTCGGCTGCGGGCAATGGCGGAACTGCGGTTGGACACACGCACCACTCGACTGCCGCGAATGCGGGCCCCGGCAAACATTCTCGATCGAAAAAGAAGAGTGCGAAAGTGCGTGGGCAGAAGGAGATTGACGCCGAGCGAACAAATCAAATTCAGACGGCGCTGATTCGAGAACACTACCTGAGTGGCGAGCCTTCTGGCGCATGGGACAGCGCGACGGAAGAAGCGCTGCGCAAGTATCAAGCGGCCCACGGATGGCAGAATAAAACGGTGCCGGATTCCCGCGCCTTGATTCAATTAGGACTGGGACCGAATCACGATCGCTTGCTGAATCCGGATAGCGCGATGACCAGCGGAAAGATCCAAAGTCCTGCACCAATACAACTCGAAGACGGCCCCACGCAAGACAAGACCAACCCGTAGTTTCCCACCTGTAGTTTCCAGAACCCTTCCGCAATGTTTCGAGGTAATCTGCGATTTACTCTAACGCTGCCCGCGCTCTCGCGCACCCAGGGGTGCGGCGCTTGCATCAGGATTACAAGACTTAGTGTTTCGCAGGAGACGACTCGAGCGCATTGCCGGCGGCGGCGCGGTCCACCATCCAGAGCAAGCGGCCATCAGCGGGTGAGACTAGCTGAGCAGGGAGGGGCGGCTGCATTGGCGGCCCGAGTACCTGCGGCAACATCTCAGCTTTGTCCGGGCCGCTCACCAGGAATATTACTTCGGCCGCAGCATTGAGCAGCGGGAAAGTGAAAGTGATGCGGTCGGTCTGAAACTTCTCCACCCAGTTCGCGATGACCAGGCGCTCATGTTGCTGGAGACCGGCGGTGCCTGGGAACAAGGACGCGGTATGACCGTCGGGGCCCATGCCGAGCAGAATCAGGTCGAAGCGAGGGAACTGGCCGGGAGCGGACGCGAAAAAGTCACGTAGCGTTTGCTCATAGGCAAGGGCGGCGGCGCCGGCATCGGCATTTTCTGCCAGAATGCGAAATACGTTTTGGGGAGGGACGGCGACATTCGATAGCAATGCCTCCTGCGTCATGTTGAAGTTGCTGGCGGGATCGGCGGGCGGAACGTGGCGCTCGTCGTTCCAAAAGCAGAATGTTTGCTTCCACGGCAGAGAGTCGCGGTAGTCGGAGGCCAGCAGCGAATAGAGGCCTCGTGGAGTGGAGCCGCCAGCCAGCGCGACTGTAAATTGTCCGCGGTCGGCAACCGCTGCACGGGCTATCGCGGCAAACTCTTCGGCGGCGGCGCGGAACAGATTCGTAGAAGTATTCAGAACACGGATTTCGGGCGGTACGCTCATTGGTGGCGGTACGCTCATGCTCATTGGTGGTGGATCTTCGCGTCGGCATAGCAAGCGGCGCCGAGGAGCGCAGTCTTGTCGTTGGTGATGACTTTGACAGGAACCGACTCAAGCAAGGTCTGCATGCGTCCCTTGCCGAGAAACGCCTGCATGAACAAGGGCCCGGCGAGCTTCGGGAGGATCTTGGGGCTGATGCCACCACCCAGAAAAACTCCGCCCAGAGCGAAAAGTTTGAGCGCAAGATTGCCCGCCTCAGCGCCATACACGCTAATCATCAGGTCGAGCGCTTGTTCGGCGAGCGGGGATTTTCCGGCCAAAGCGGCTTTGGAGATGGCGGCGGCGGGATCTCCCTGGCGCATTTCCTCGGCGAGCCAAGACTCGTGGTGGCCGCGATAGCTTTCGCGGAGAAAGTGAAACACGTTGACCAGGCCGGGACCGGAAATGATGCGCTCATAACTGACGTGCCCGAAGCGGCCGCGCAAAAAATGAAGTAGTTCAACTTCGAGATCGGTGCGGGGAGCGAAGTCGGTGTGACCACCTTCGCAAGCAAACACGTGGTGGTGCTTGCCATCCCAAAAAAGGCCGGCCTCTCCCAGTCCAGTACCAGCGGCGATCACCGCTTGATTGCCGGGGGTGGGAGCCTGGATATGATTCAGGGGAACCAGGTCTTTCTCGTCTAAGGCCGCGATGCCGCAAGCATTGGCTTCGAGGTCGTTGATGAGAAAAACGGAGTCCATGCTGAGTTCAGTGCGAAGGTGCGAAGCCAGCACGACCCAGGGTAGGTTGGAAGTTTCGACTCGCTCGTTGCGCACAGGTCCGGCGATGCCAAAGCAAGCCGCATCGGCCTTGCGAGAGGAACCGGCCATGAACTTGAGGACGATTTCGTCGAGGCTGCGAAAATTGCGGCTAAGGAAGACGGTCTCTTCCTGGATTTCGCAGCGTCCGTTCTGAACGTCGGCAAAGGCGAGGCGAGTGTTGGTACCACCAATGTCACCGGCAAGAATCATTTGTCGAAGTTCCTCCAGCGACGGCCGTCGCGCTCCAACAACTCGTCCGCATCTTTGGGGCCCCAGGTACCGGCGGCGTAGTTGGGGAAGGCGCGCGGTGGCAGAGCTTTCCAAATATCCAGAACCGGGCTCACCACGGCCCACCCGGCTTCGACCATGTCGGCGCGCTGGAATAGCGTGGCGTCACCAATCATGCAGTCATGCAGCAGGCGTTCGTAGCCCGTGCTGGGGGCCTTGCCGAAGTAGTCGGCATATTCGAAGTTCATATCCACCGAACCAAGTTTCATCACCGGGCAGGGCGCCTTGGCGGCGAAACGCAAGGAGATGCCCTCTTCGGGCTGAATGTGCATCACCAATTGATTGGGCATCAGGTCATTGACGGTAGTGTCGCGGAACAGCACGAAGGGGGCGCGGCGGAATTGGATGACGACATGAGTGTTGCGGACGGGCATCTGTTTGCCAGTGCGCAAATAAAAGGGAACGTCGGCCCAGCGCCAGTTGTCGATGTTCAACTTCATGGCAACGAAAGTTTCGGTGCGGGAGTCGGGCGGAACACCGGGCTCGGCGCGGTACGCAGGGAAGCGATGGCCGTCCACCGTGCCCCCTCCATACTGGCCACGGACGGTGCGGCTCAGAACATCCTCGGAAGAGAGCGGTTGGATGGCGTGAAGAATCTTGGCCTGTTCGTCGCGGACGGCGTCGGCCTGAAACGAGATGGGCGGCTCCATGGCGGTCAGGCTGATGAGCTGCATGATGTGGTTGGGCACCATGTCGCGCAGAGAGCCAGCCTGATCGTAATAGTGGCCGCGTGTGCCCACACCCACGGTTTCGGCTACTGAAATTTGCACGTGGTCGATATAGCGGCGGTTCCAGATGGGCTCGAAAATTCCGTTGGCAAAGCGGAACGCCATTATGTTCTGGACTGTCTCTTTGCCGAGGTAGTGATCGATGCGATAGATCTGATGCTCGGAGGCGACTTTGAGCAATTGAGCGTTGAGGGCTTTGGCAGACTCAAGGTCGCGTCCAAAGGGTTTCTCGATAATTACCCGGCGCCAATGGCCATCGTCTTCGGTCAGGAGGCCGACGGCGGCAAGGTTTTCTACGATGGGACCGAAGTACTCGGAAGCGGTGGCCAGATAGAAAAAGTAATTGCCGTGGGTGCCGTGATCTTTGTCCGCCTTTTCCAGAGCCAGCTTCAGAGCGGGGTAAAGATTGGGATCAGAAAAGTCGGCGCTGATGTACTGCATGCGCCGGACGAACCACTCCCACAAGTCAGGCTCGACCGTGCTGGTGGCAAATTCCTTCATGTCGTCGGTGACTTGCTGGCGGAATTCTTCGGTGGTGATTTTTTTGTGGGCTACGCCGATGATGGCAAATTCACGAGACAACAATTGCGGCTTGGCCAGGTTATAGAGGGCGGGAATCAACTTGCGGCGGGTCAAATCGCCGGCAGCGCCGAAGATCACCATGACGCAGGGATCGCCGGGTCGTCCGCTGGGAAGAGCCGGTTCAGTCGAAGGCATGGTTATCGCAGCTCCATAGCATGTTCATGACGGTGGTTTGCAGTATCGCACAATGGGGCGCGGCGAGCCGGAAGTCAGGGTTTAACAGGCTCCACATGGCCGCCGAATTTCTGGCGCATGGCGGATAGCATTTTTTCGGCAAAGGTGTGGTCCTGGCGCGAGCGGAAACGAGTATAAAGAGCTGCGGTCAAGACTTCCGCAGGTACGGCTTCCTCAAGGGCGGCCTGGATGGTCCAGCGGCCTTCGCCGGAGTCTTGCACGAAGCCGGAATACTCGGCAAGATCGGGGCTCTCGGTGAGCGCCATCGCGGTGAGGTCCAACAGCCAGGAACTGACCACGCTGCCGCGACGCCAGACCTCGGCGATCTCGCCCAGGTTGAGTTCGTAACGTAGATTTTCAGGTAGTTCCTTGGAGGTAGCATTGCGGAAAATATCGAAGCCTTCGGCATAAGCCTGCATCATGCCGTACTCGATGCCGTTGTGAACCATCTTGACGAAATGGCCGGAGCCGGAGCGTCCGCAGTGAATATAGCCGTCTTCAGATGTGCCGCCGAGGGCCGCTCGTCCGGGGGTAAGGGCGATATCGCCTTTGCCCGGAGCGAGGGTCTTGAAGATCGGGTCGAGTATGTGCAGAGCTTCGTCCGAACCACCAATCATCATGCAGTAGCCACGCTCCAGACCCCACACGCCTCCGCTGGTGCCGACGTCCACGTAATGAATGCCTTTCTTCTGCAGAATTTCGGAGCGGCGGACGTCGTCCTTGTAATAAGAGTTGCCGCCGTCAATGATGATGTCGCCGGGGCTCATGCGGTCGGCGAGGGCCATCACCGTCTTCTCAGTGGCATCGCCGGAGGGAACCATGACCCAAACCGCGCGGGGTGCGGAAAGCTTGCTTACGAGATCGTCAAGGGAAGAGGATCCGGTGGCGCCCTCGCCCGCGAGCTGTTGAACTGCTGCGGCGCTCAGGTCCGAGACCACCAGTTGATGACCGCCGCGCATGAGACGGCGCGTCATGTTGGAACCCATTTTGCCCAAGCCGATCATTCCAAGCTGCATGTTGTTCTCCTGATCTTCGAGTCGCGGCAAATTTCAATACCGCCGAATTGACGGAATCCGCTGCTCGAACGCGCGGCGGTTTCCCCAACTATCGCGGCACGCAGATTATGCCAATGCTTGTTTGACGGCTTCATGAAGCTGCTTGAGTCCGGCGTCCACAGCGGCGCCGAGATGGACGCGGAGCGCGCGCCGTCTGCGCTCGGCGAGCACCGCAAAGTCACCGCGAGCTTGCGCCGCCTTGACGATGCCAAAGGTGTACTTCTGTCCCGGTACCGCCAAGTCATGCGCATCATCGCATGTGACTTGCAAAAAGACTCCCGAGTTGGGGCCGCCCTTGTAGGCTTGCCCGGTTGAATGCAGAAAACGCGGACCAAAGCCCAACGCAGTGGCCACGTGTTTGGCATCGCGGACGGCATGACGCAGCCCTTGCAGCTCGGTCTGGTGAGCGTCGTTCATTTCGACATAAGCGAGCAATGCGAAATAATCGCCCACACCCAGCCGGTTGAGATGTGCCTTGAGGTATGAAACCAAGGACGGATTGGGGCCCACTGTGGCCGAGAGTTCTGCGGCGTTCCTGGAATCGGTACACAGTTTTACTCCTGAGCTCTCAAACATCGGACTCTCATCGGGGAGGGAGCCTTTCGCCTCATACTCGGTGGTCAGCTTTTTGGTTTCGATCTTGCTGGCCTCGACATCGGGCTGATTAAAAGCGTTGATGCCGAGAATGGAGCCGGCCACCGCGGTAGCAATCTCCCAGCGGAAGAA
>JBBQVN010000066.1:0-18804 GCA_038211475.1 Terriglobales bacterium
GTTTGGAGTCTCTCCCGAAGCGGCTCGGGACGCTGTGGGCCGTGTCACCCAAGTCAACTGTGCCCTGCCAGCGCTGCGGGCAGAACTGGAAAATTTAGCTCTGGTGGCCTAGGAAGAGCCGCGGGACACGGGCGGTCTAAATCCGAACATTGGAACTACAATTTCCTGATCACCAACGCAAGCCGGGCCAACCAGCCTGGCTTGTTTGTTTTGGCGCAGGCACCTGGACCAGGACGGCCGGACGTTCTTCTCGGCCCTATTCGTAGCGCAGGCTCTCCACCGGATCAAGGTCCGCAGCACGACTGGCGGGGAGAGTTCCGAAGATCACGCCCACCAAAGACGACACCGCGATGGCGATGATGGCGGAGAGGCCGGAAATCGGGATCCGGTAGTCGGTCAAGAAGCGAACGGAGTAGGGAATGGCGAGGCCGATTACGATTCCGACGATGCCCCCCACCAGAGAAATTAGAATCGCCTCCGCCATAAACTGAAGCCGGATCTCTCGCTTGGTGGCGCCAATGGCCTTGCGTACGCCGATTTCCCGAATGCGGGAACTGACGGTGGCCAGCATAATATTCATAATTCCGATGCCGCTCACCAGCAACACGACTGTAGCGACCAGCAGCAACACCATGGTGAGCGCGGTTGCGGTCTTGTCAGCGACGGTGACGAGTTGGGTGAGGTTGGATACGTTGTAGAGCGACTCGGCACGGTGCCGGGCGGCGATAACGCGCTGGATCTGCGTCGTGACCGGGACCACCATGGAGGAGTCCGCAACAGAAAAAAAGATCTGCTTCACCGCAGGCGTGTCCGTGAAGTAGCGGGACAGGCTGTAGGGGATCAGCATGGTGTTATCGGTAACTTCAGACTGACCGAAGGTATCCACCTTCTCTTTGAACGTTCCCACCACGGTGAAAGGCAGTCCACTTAGCTTGATCACGCGACCGATGGCCTGGTCGGGAGACCCGTACAGATCTTCCGCCATCTTGATGGTAATGACCCCCACTTTGTTGTGGGCTGACTCATCCTGCCAATCAAAAAACCGTCCCGAGACCACCACCGAACTACGCACCAGGCGGTAATCGGGATACACGCCAAGAATCTGAATATCACGTTCCTTCCCGCCGCCCACGGGAATGCGCTCAGAAAGCTGGACCATGGGAGAGGCGGCGACGATGCCAGGTACCTGCAAGCGGACGGCGTTCATATCGTCAATGGTGAGCGGGTCGAGGGCGGAGCTGGAGATGTGCTGGACTCCGCTCTGGTATTCCGCCCAAATCATGTTGGAACCGATCGCTTGGATCTGGTTCAGAACGTACTGGCGCCCGGTCATGCCAATGGTGACCACCAGAATCAGTGAGGCGGTGCCGATCACCATGCCAAGAGCGGTCAGGGCGAAGCGGATCTTGTTGCTCATGAACGTCTCATAAGCGAACGAAAGGACCTCGCCAAGGGCAATGGGGCGGGTGCTGGCGGGAATGAAAGGCATATTCATCAAACAAGTTAGATGCTGGGCCCGGGGCGTTCGCCCCAATCAGTGAGATTGTAGCGCGGATAGGCCAGCGGCAGCGCCCACAGTGCAGTGCACGGTCACGGTATTTCGCAGACTCGCAAACCGGAGTTTTCGTAGGGGCAGGTCAAACCGGGGACTGGTCTTTCGAGGATCACCCAGGTTACGCCGAAGCGCGAGTGGAGGGTCCGGAAGTCGTCGGCAGTGAAGTCCGTCCAACGGGCCTGGGCGCGAACCTGGTCAAGCCAAGTCTCCGCAAGCTTGGGAAACATGGTGACGGCGCCCGAGTCTTTCACAGCGTCAGCAAGGCGGGACCGTTCGGCCAGCGCGCGGAAGCCATGCTGGTCTTCGCCGGGGGTCTGGAGGTAGTGGGGATCAAGGGCAAAGTAGGCGTCGAGCGGCGTGTTGTGGCGAACCCACAGGAAGGTCTCGACCCAACGGTTGCGAGCAGCGGCGCCGGGCAGTTCGAGATGAGGCGACCCCGGATAAAGCTGCAGCTGGGCGTAGGACATTCCAGCGCACAAGGGGAGGAACAGAGCCAGCCAGCGCCAGACGTGGTGACGAAGAATGAATTGGGCGAGTAAGCCTCCGGCAAAAACGAAGAGCAGGACGTAGAGTAGATGGAAGGCTCGCATAGGCTGGAGCTCAGCTAGATTGGCGAAGCGCGCGGGAATAGTAATGGCGGCCCCGGCGGCTGTGAATAGCAGACCGAAAACAATGAGCGCTTGGCACATGCGCCGCAGCAGTTCGAGGCCTTGCCTTTTCGCGAGAGCGGCGAACCACGCCAAAAGGAGAAGGGGAGCAAATATTCCCACCCATTCGTACCACTCCCAGCGGAGAAGGAAGAAATAAGAGCGGCTATTGAGAACCTCACGGTAGGCATCGGTGACGGGCGGGAACAGGCCTAGGGGGAGGAGTGCAGCATAGGCGGGACTTTGACCGGGCCGAGTGGAGCGCCAATCGAGCCAGATCAGGACCACGACGTAAGCCACTCCGAAGCCCACCATCAAGGGATGGATCAGCGCAGTGAATAGCGCCCACAAGCTGGCGCGTATCCAGCGGCGCTGCATCGCATTTAAGAGAATGAATAGCACCGTGGCGGTTGAGATGGAGCGTGTGGTCAGGTATTGGTCGGCGATGTAGAGAGCGGTGCCCGCCACCGGTATGGTCAGCAACGCCGCCACCAGGGAAACGCCGCCCCAGGGCGCCAGCGAATCCCGGAACACCAGGCGCCCAATTTTCCAGCAGCCCAACAGCAGCAGAAAAGTACATAGAAACTGCCACAGCAGGAGCGCCCAGTCCAGCGGAAGGTGGGTAAGGCGTATCGACCAAGCGATCAGGTTGGGAAAGAGCGTCAGGTGCGCGTGCGACGCAAAGAAGGCATTGTTCTGAGGGTACAGCGCGGGGTTCAGTTGCTGCTTGATGCCAGGAGTGTAGATTTCGCTGTCTTCGACATAGGGGTGGTAGCCGTGCACCACGATGGATGCGCCCGTGAGGGCAGCCAGGAGAGCGAGAGTGCGAAAGCTGGGAGTCGTGAGTCGCGGGTGGGAGAACGAAGGAGCGGCCACTCGTCGTCAGCCTCCAGCTCTGGTACCGGGGGCGTAGTAGGTGCTCAGGCCAGGTTCGAGCTTGCGTCCCTGACCGCTGAAGATGAGGAACTTACCAATCCCCATCTTCTGCAAGGCGAACTGCATGGTCGTGACCAGCACGCCTAATCCGTACTTTACGCTGCGTGCAAAATTGATAGACGAGGCTTCATCGAAATACTTTGTCGGGCACGACACTTCGCCGATGCGGAACCCGAAGTAAACGCACTGGGCCAGCATCTGATTGTCGAACACAAAATCGTCGGAATTCTCGAGTAGCGGCAGGTCGATCAGCACTCTGCTGCTGAAGGCGCGGTAGCCGGTGTGGTACTCCGACAGCTTGACCCGTAAAAACAGATTCTCAAAAGCAGTCAGAAAGCGGTTGGAAATATATTTGTAGAGAGGCATGCCACCCAGCAGCGCTGTCCCGCCGATGATGCGGGAACCGAGCACTACGTCGTACACGCCATAGGCCACCATGCTCGCCATCGCGGTCACCAGCAAGGGCGTGTATTGATAGTCGGGGTGCACCATGATGACCACATCGGCTCCCGCAGCCAGGGCCTCGCGGTAACAGGTTTGCTGGTTGCGCCCATAGCCATAATTGGCGTCGTGCACGTAATACTGCAGGCCCAACCGGTGAGCGGTCTCCACGGTACGGTCGGAGCTGTGGTCATCCACCAGGATGACCGTATCCACCAGTTCGGGAAGTTCCCGCACCGTGGCTTCCAGTGTTTTCTCCGCGTTGTAGGCCGGCAAAACTACGACGATGCGCTTGCTATTGATCATGCATTTGTTTGCAGGGCGACCCAGCCCGGCAGGAAAGTTCCGAGCTACGACTCGATATTTCTTATGATACGCGATGAGTAGAAGCCGGGCACAGACTTGGCGTGGGGGCAAAATCGCTTGCTCTTTGTTCGAGCGTTCGATAGCAATCAGAACGCCCGTGAAGATTGGGGCCTTTTTCTTATTGCGCTTTCCGCCGAGTGCCCAACCGCCCCGACGCGTATTAAACTTGAACGTTCGGTTCCTTCAGGTCGCGGAGATCGTCCTTATGAGCACAATGAGCACAGCAACCCGCAGCAATCCTCTTTCGTTCCTCACCGATGAACTCGACCAACTCAAGGCCAAGGGCACGCACTTCAAGCTGCGCGTGTTGGACGACGAGCAGGCGGCAGTTTGCACCTTCGACGGCAAGCGCGTCATCAACCTCGCCTCAAACAATTATCTCGGCCTCACCACCCATCCCAAGCTGCGCGAGGCCGCGCTTGAGGCAACACGGAAGTATGGCGTGGGCTCGGGAGCGGTGCGAACCATCGCCGGCACCATGAAGGTCCACATGGAGCTGGAAGAAAAAATTGCGCGCTTCAAAAACGTGGAAGCGTGCGTCGTGTTTCAGTCGGGATTCACGGCGAATGCCGGGACCGTCTCTGCCATCTTGGGCAAAGAGGACTACATTATCACCGACCAACTGAACCATGCATCGATCATTGATGGCTGCAGGCTCTCGCGCGCGAAGATTCTGGTTTTCCGCCACAAGGATGTGGCCCACGCCGAAGAGCAGCTTGCCAGCGTCCAAGACCAGCCCGGGAAGAAGCTGCTCATCACCGACGGCGTATTTTCGATGGACGGCGATATCGGCCCTCTGCCGGCCCTCTGCGACTTGGCCGAGAAATACGGCGCCATCATGATGGTGGACGATGCCCATTCGTCCGGCGTGTTGGGTAGGAATGGGCGCGGCACCGTGGATCACTTTGGGATGCACGGGCGGGTGGACATTCAAGTCGGGACGCTATCAAAAGCGATTGGGGCACTGGGCGGGTATGTATGCGGAACGCGTGACTTTATTGATTTTCTCTACCATCGCGCCCGCCCGTTCTTGTTTTCGACCTCACATCCACCGTCGGTGGCGGCCTCCTGCATTGCAGCGTTCGACGTCCTGGAGCAGGAACCCGAGCGGATGGAGAAGCTATGGGAAAATACCCGTTTCTGGAAAAAAGAATTGGGGTTGCTGGGATTCGATATTGGCGGGAAGACCACTCCGGCCAGCGAAACGCCGATCACCCCCATCATCATTGGCGACGGCAAACTAACCATGGACTTTTCGCGAGAGCTGTTTAACGCGGGCGTACTCGGTACGGGCATTGCGTTCCCGACCGTACCGGAGGGCAAGGCGCGCATCCGGACCATCATGACAGCAACCCACACTCAGGACGAGTTGGAGCAGGCACTGAGCGTGTTGAAAAGCGTGGGCAAGAAGATGAGAATCCTAAACAATTAAAGCCAGCGGGATTCAGGGTCCGCGCAGATTCGGCCCACGCGAGCTTAGGCGGCTGCCTGGAGAAAATTGGGCTGCAATCACCCCAAGGCACCTAATCTGCGGCGGTGCGGCGGAGCTGGTGCACTTCAGAGACGATCGTCAAGTCGGGCGGCCCGACCAACCCCGCTTGAGTGCGCGGTTGACCCGCTTCCGCGTGGATGAAACTTCGGGCGCGATCCAGGCTCTCCCACTCAAACAACACGGTAACGTCGCTGGCGTCGTCTGCATTGCGGAAGATACGATGGCCAAGCTCGCCGCCATGTTGCCGCTCTTGAAAGGCGGAATCGAAGGCTGTCTTCCAGGTAGGGTAGTCAGCGACTTTGTGTCGAACCAGAATGTGAGGCATGGTTTTTCTCTCCTCCTCAAAGTTGCCTGAACCAGGGATGAAATTGCAAGGACATCTGGCACCAGAGTTTGGTCGCCGTCCCAGCCCGGCCAACGGAGATCAGCTTTTCGGTCATCGCGTGGCGTCCACCTATACCGAAACCGACTGGTAATCCTCGTACGCGCCCTTGAAGTCTGTGATTCGGTGCTCGCCTTCGAAATGCCAGATGCGAGTGGCAACTTCGTCAATCAAGTCGTGGTCGTGGCTCACCAGGAACACTGTGCCCGGGTAGCGCTGTAGCGCAATGTTGAGTGCATTGATTGATTCCAGATCGAGATGGTTGGTCGGTTCGTCCAGCACCAGGACGTTCGGCTTCAGCAGCATGAGCTTGCAGAAGAGCAAGCGCGCTGCTTCACCGCCGGAAAGAATCTCAGTGCGCTTATTGCCGTCCTCCCGGGGAAACAACATCTGCCCTAGCAGGCCGCGGATTTCTTCGTGTGAAGCCGACAGGTCCCACTGATGGAGCCAGTCGAACGCGGTCGTGCCGGATTCGATCGACGCCTTATGATCCTGGGCAAAGTATCCGACGGATGCTTCGTGCCCCCAAACGACCTTCCCGCCAGTAACAAATGCCCCGTCATAGCCGCTGGCCCTGCGCAGCTCCGCTTCCGGAATAGTTGGAGAATTTGCCAGCAATGCATTGACCAGGGTGGTCTTGCCGACGCCGTTTCGTCCCATTAGCGCGATCTTTTCGCCGCGCGTGACGCCTGCGGAAAAGTTGCGGATGACCTCGGTATCTCCGTACGATTTGCTGAGGCCTACGAGTTCGAGAATGTGTTTTCCCGAAGGACGCTTCTGATCGAACTTTAGGAAAGGGCGTTGGATGTTGGAGCGAGCCAACTCCGTCACCTGCAACCGCTCGACTTCCTTGCGCCGCGACTGCACCTGACTGGACCGAGTGCCAGCGGAGAAACGCGCAATGAATTCCGTCAACTGCGAAATCTTCTTTTCCCGCTGTGCATTCTGCGACTCAATCTGCGAGCGGATTTGCGTCTTGGCCACCACCATGTCGTCATAGGTGCCGGTGTAGGTGATGATGGTTTCGTAATCAATGTCGGCGATGTGGGTGCAAATGCTGTTCAGGAAATGGCGATCGTGGGAAATGACGATGAGCGAACCGTCATACTGGTTCAGAAACCCTTGCAGCCAGTGGATCGAATCCAAATCCAGATGGTTCGTGGGTTCGTCGAGCAGCAAGGCCTGCGGATGTCCGAACAACGCTTGCGCCAGCAGCACCCGGACTTTCTGTCCGCCCTGCAACTCGCCCATCCGACGTTGATGGCTAGCGTCGGAAATGTCCAGCCCCTGCAACAACAGCGCCGCATCGGTTTCGGCGGTGTAGCCGTCCTCTTCGCCAACAATGCCTTCCAATTCGCCCAGCTTCATGCCGTCTTCGTCAGTGAACTCTGGCTTGGCAAAGATGCGGTCCCGCTCCTCCATGGCCTTCCACAGCCGCTTATTGCCCATGATGACGGTATCAATCACACGAAAGGCGTCGAAGGCGAACTGGTCCTGGCTCAGGGCGCCGAGCTTGCGAGGACGCACTACGGTTCCTTTTTGCGGGTCAAGTTCACCGGTCAGAAGCTTCATGAACGTGGACTTGCCGGCGCCATTGGGCCCGGTCAAGCCATAGCGCTTCCCCGGCGTAAAAGCCGTGGACACATCGTCAAACAGAATTTTCGCGCCATAGCGCATGGACACATTGCTGACTGAAATCATGGGCCTTCCAGGGTCTTGCAGGGAAAATAGCCTTGTGGCGGGTAGCAACAAAAGCTCTTACAGAATATCATGCCGAGAGCCGCTCCCGCTCGATCTGCGACGGTTCGGCGCACACTTAGTCCAAGGACTCGGGGATCGCATTCTTCATGAACAACCTTGCATCTTCGCATGTTGATCTACAAGCCGCAGCTAAGCAAACCATGCTGGCAAACGGCTTCGAGCCGGAATTCTCGCCGCAAGTACAGCAGCAGCTAGAGCAGATGAAGGCCCACCCGCCCGAGGTTGCTCCTGCGCCCGGAATTCGCGACCTACGAGACCGGCTGTGGTCTTCCATCGACAACGACACGTCGCGCGACCTGGATCAGATTGAAGTGGCTGAGAAGCTGCCCGACGGCACCACGCAAGTTCTCGTCGCCATTGCCGATGTGGATGCCTTTGTGCCCAAGGGCTCGGCCATTGATGACCACGCTGCCAAACAGACCACCACCGTCTATACCGGTGTCCGCAACTTTGCCATGTTGCCCGAGGAACTTTCCACTGGCACCACCTCGCTAATGGAAAATGCAGACCGGCTCAGCCTGGTGATTGAATTCGTCGTCGCAAGCGATGGCCACGTGAAGTCCAGTGATGTGTACCGGGCCATCGTTTGCAACAAGGCCCAGCTTACTTACAATGCGGTGGGCGCTTGGCTGGAAAACACCGCCGCGGCGCCGCCCAAAGTCGCTGCTTCGGCGGATCTGCAAGCGCAATTGCGGCTGCAAGATGAGGTCGCACAATCCCTCAAAGGCGAACGCTACCGCCACGGTGCGCTCAATATCGAGACCATCGAAACTACTCCCGTGCTCCTGAATCAGCAGGTGGTGGGCATCGCGAACCAGCGCAAAAACCGGGCCACCGACTTGATTGAAGACTTCATGATCGCGGCCAACGAAGTGGTCGCCCGCAAGCTCCAGGATGTGTCTTCCATCCGGCGCATCGTGAAAACGCCCGAACGCTGGGACCGCATCGTGGCCCTCGCTGCCCAACTCGGCGAGCAACTGCCTGCCTTAGCCGACTCCAAAGCGTTGAATGAATTCCTCACCAAGCGCCAAACCACCGACCCGGACCACTTTGCCGATCTGTCCCTGGCCGTGATCAAACTGATGGGGCCGGGGGAATACGTTCTGGAGCGGCCGGGCGATCCCGAGCAGGGACACTTCGGGCTGGCGGTGCAGGATTACACTCACTCCACGGCACCCAACCGGCGCTTCGCTGACCTGGCCACACAGCGCATCTTGAAATCCAAGATCGCGAACCAGCTCGCACCATATTCCGACGACGAGCTAACCGCGATCGCTCAAAACTGCACCGCCAAAGGAGATGCCGAACGCAAGGTGGAACGCGAGATGACCAAGCGCATCGCAGCCGTCGCCATGAGCCATCGCATCGGCGAGTCGTTCGATGCCATTGTCACCGGCGTAACACCAAAAGGAACCTTCGTGCGAGTGCTGCAGCCCCACGTCGAAGGGCTGCTCGCTCAAGGGCAGCAGGGTGTCGACGTGGGCGACAAGCTGCGGGTGAAGTTGACCAGCACCAATGTGCAACGCGGGTACATCGATTTCACTCGCGCATGAGGGACGGCTTCATGAGGGACTGCTCGCGGCAGAACGCAGCGCAGGTGCTCAGCCCTGCTTGGCTCCTAGTTCGTGCCAGCGAGCGTAGAGGACATTGAGGGCTTGCTGGGCGCTTTCCAGGTCGGCATGGGCTGCCATCAGTCGTGACGCGTCGCTGGCGATTTCTGGATCCTCCGCAGCGGCACGTTTCGTTTGCACCATCTCTTCCGCCTGCGCGATGCGCTGCTCGATAGTTGAGAACTCGCGCGCCTCCAAGTACGAAAGCTTCTTCTTCTCCGGAGTCGCGGCGCCGCGCTCGCGTCGGACCGCATCTTCGCGGTCATTGGCGCGGGTCAACTGCTTGCGCTCGACCTGCCACGCCTCCCACTGCGAATAGTCGGCGAAGCTCGCAATAGCACCCTCACCGTCCAGTCCAAGCACGGTGGTCGAAATGCGATCCAGCATGTAGCGGTCGTGAGTCACCAGAACCAGGGCACCGGTATACTCCAGCAGGCTCTCCTCCAGAATCTCCAACGTCGGGATATCCAAATCGTTCGTGGGCTCGTCCAGCAACAGCAGGTCGGCCGGTTGGAGCATGAGTTGCGCAATCAGGATCCGGGCGCGCTCCCCACCCGAGAGGCGGCTGACCGGCTGGTTAAGTTGCTCGCTGGTAAATAGAAAACGCGAAGCCCACGCCGCTACGTGAATCACCCGGTCCTGATAGACAACCGAATCGCTGTCAGGGGCCAACGCGCGCCGCAACGTGCCTTCTTCATCCAGTACACGAGTCTGGTCAAAGTACACAATGCGCAGCAGATCGGCTCGGCGTAGTTCACCTGCGGAAGGTTCGTTCTCACCGCGGAACAAACGGAGCAGCGTGGTCTTGCCGCTGCCGTTTGGACCCACCAATCCCACCCGCATTCCGGCGGTAATCACAAAGTTCAGGCCATCGAAAAGCTTGCGTCCGCCGACTTCGTAAGCCACGTCGGTGAGCTCGATAAGGCGCTTGGTCTTGCGGTCGGTCGCGGAAAAATCAATATTCGCGCTCCCCCCACGCGTGCGCGAATTGAGATCGGCCAGTTCGCCCATCAGTTCGTTCGCCTTGCCGATGCGCGCCTTTGATTTCCGAGTTCGCGCTTTGGCTCCCCGGCGCAGCCACTCGATTTCATTGTGCACGCGGTTCTCCAGCGCCTCCTGGTGCTTAGCCTGCGCGTGCAGAAATTCTTCCTTCTTGAGTAGAAAAGCGCTGTAATTCCCCGCCACTCGCAGAACGCCGTTAGGATACGCACGACTCAGTTCGGCGGTCTCTGTGCCAACATTCTCCAGAAAGTAGCGATCATGACTGACCACGACACACGCAAACGGCGCGGCCCGCAACAGGTCCTCCAGCCACTCAATTCCGGCCAAATCCAGATGATTGGTCGGCTCATCCAGTAGCACAACTTCCGGAGCCTGCACCAGCGCTTCGACGATGGCCAACCGCTTCTGCCAGCCACCCGAAAGCTCGCGGGCATTGGCGTCGAAATCCTCGAAGCCGGCGCGCCCCAGCGTCTCCCCCAGTCGCGTGCCCCGCTCCGATTCAGGCACCCCGCTGCGGACCATCGCGCTCTCCACCACCGAGCGCACCGTGTTCTCAGCTCCAAACGTGGAGTCCTGTTCCACGTAGCTCAACCGGATTCGCTTGCGGACGGCAACGTCCCCGCTGTCAGGTTCCACGGTCCCCGCCAGTATTCGAAGCAGCGTGGACTTGCCCGAGCCATTGGCGCCGATCAACCCGATCCGGTCGCCTTGAGACACGGTGAATGAGATGTTTTGAAAAAGCGGAACTGCTCCAAAGCTCTTGGAGAGGTCTTGTGCATTGATGATAGGCGGCAATGAGTTGGGATCTCCGGAAGAATTGTGGACAATCTGATTATAGAGTGCCACCAGCGCCGGTTTGTTCCGATCAAAGCCAAGACCAACACTCAACTGACCGCTGCGATTCGCCATCACGATGAGAAAACCATGCCGGAGCAGGGCGCGACCAGCACTACGAAGCTCACGCTGGCGAATTGAAACCCGCTGCCTCTGATGAAATCAGCCCTTGGCGGGTAGTTTGCGGTTGCGGAGGTCGCGCAGCAGACTGCTTCGCAGCAACCACAAGCCGCCGGCCACTCCTCCCGCCCAGGTAACCGTAATCAATCCCAGCGCTAGAAAGTCCGCCTTGCGGCTCCCGTCCACTGGGACCACTCGCGCCACCTCGCGGCTGAGCATGAACGCGAGCGCCGCGGTTAGCAAGACCCTACCGAACTCGCTCCACGGAAAACTTCGCAGCGGGACCAGTCTCTTCCGCCCAAGCAGAACCGCGAGCGCGAACGCGTTGGTGGCAATCCCGATATCCGATGCCGCTGCGAGTCCGGCAACAGAAAATTGGTGGAACAACGCGGCGTACACCGCCAGCGAAGCCGCGGTAATCATTGTGACCGCAACCATAGGGGTTAGCGTGTCTCCGGCGGAATAAAAGGCGCGCGCATAAATCGCCTGCGCTGACCAGAAGGCCAGCGAAATGGAAAACAGAAAGAAGTAATTTGCCGTCTCGCGGGAGTCCGAGAACAAGAAATGCCCGCGTCGGTACACCAGGTCAATCAGCGGCAGGGATGCCGCCGTCATCCACGCTGCAGCAAGCAGCGACACAGCCGTGACCCGATAGACGGATTCGTTCACCGTGGCGGCGAATTCCTGCATGCGCTTCTCTCCGAACAAGCGGGCGAAGAAAGGCATGGATGCCTGCCCGGTCGCCAGTCCCAGCACGCCGATCGGCACCATCAGCAGGCGCTTCGCATAGTTGAGCCGAGCGATATCGCCGACGCTTCCCGAGGCAAAATAGCGCAGAATCCAGTCATCGGCGCTGACCAGTGAGACCCCCAACATCAACGGCAGCGACAGCCCTACCCACTCGCGGAACCCAGGATTCCTGATGTCGAACGAAATTCGGTAGGCCGGACCCACCCGCCTGGCTGCTATCGCGTTAATCAGGAGTGGGCCGAGGAACGCGCCCGTCACCGAGCCATAGGCCAGCGACGATATGCCCCAGTGTCTGGCCCCCAACAACCCTCCTCCGATTACGCACACGTTCATCAGTAGCGGCCCGATCGCCGGAAACAAGAACATGCGATGAGAAAGCAATACTGCCGCGAAAATTCCGCCCGCATAGAAAAAGATTTGCGCGGGCAGCAGGATCCGTGTCAGATGAGCGCACAGCACTACTTGCTGCGGCGTGAATCCGCCAAACATCCAACCCACAAACTGCGTGGTAAATACTTCGGCAAGCATGGTGCCGACTACCAGCACTGCGGTCATCACGGTCAAGATGACGGAGTAGGTCTTGGCTGCCTCCTCTTCCCGCTTCTCCGCCAGAAAACGCGTGTAGATAGTGATGAATGTGATCGATGTGGCTCCTCCGGCGACAATGTAATTCAACCAGTCGGGCAAGGTGAAGGCAGCGACATAAGCATCCGTCTGAGCACCCGCCCCAAAGGCATATGCAATGTACGCCTCGCGCCCGTAGGCAAGAATGCGCGACGCCATCACGGCCGACATCAACAGCAAAGTAGCGGAAAACGCGCTGTGTTGGTGCGATGGTCGGAAAAGGCGCGCCCCCCGCTCCCGGATGCTCAGGGGCGCGGCGCCAGAAAGATTCGAATTGCTCAGCATCCTGGCAGCGATTCTACACGACCACCGTTTGACCTGCCTTCCCTCCCATGTTATAAAGGCTAGCTTCGCGGTTGAGGTGTGTCTGCCTGCATCTGCGGCACTCCCCGGCCCCAAGCTTTTCTGACGCGGCCAAACTCAGCACACCTGTTTCGTCTTGCGGTGGAAGCGCGTTCGGAGCTTCGCCCCGCGATACTCCCGCTCTGGAACATCGGGCGGCTTTACGCGGGACGGGAAATTCTTTGTGATTTCTGAGTTAGCAACCCATAATTTTGGAGGATTTTTCATGCGCACCTGGCTCGCCCAACTTGCGTCCACAGTCGGCCGAATTGCGAAGCACTCTGCGACCCTCGCAACTCTGCTCACGCTGACCGCCGCGACGGCTTTCGCCCAACCGTCCGAAGAAATACCCGGTGGCGAAGCCTCGCTTAAGCTGCCCGACCTTTCCAGCGTCACCTTTCTCAACGGCATCGACGGCCATCGCCTGCTCCTCATGGGCATCGCATTCTGCGTCGCAGGCCTACTCTTCGGCCTAGTGATCTACACCCGGCTAAAGAACCTGCCGGTGCATGAGTCCATGCGCGAGATCTCGGAACTCATCTACGAAACCTGCAAGACCTATCTGATCACTCAGGGCAAGTTCATCCTGCTGCTGGAGGTCTTCATCGGCGCAATCATCGTCCTGTATTTCGGTTTTCTACAGCACTTTGAGGCGCAGCGCGTCATCATCATCCTTCTGTTCAGCCTCGTAGGAATCGCCGGCAGCTACGGCGTGGCTTGGTTTGGTATCCGCGTCAATACCTTCGCCAACTCCCGCACCGCGTTCGCGTCCTTGCAGGGAAAGCCCTATCCCGTCTATCAAATCCCGCTCGAATCCGGAATGAGCATCGGCATGATGCTGATCAGCGTCGAGTTGCTGATCATGCTGTTCATTCTCTTGTTCGTCCCCCGGGACTACGCGGGCCCCTGCTTCATCGGTTTCGCCATCGGTGAGTCTTTGGGCGCCGCAGCTTTGCGTATCGCGGGCGGCATCTTCACTAAGATCGCTGACATCGGCTCTGACTTGATGAAGATCGTCTTCAAGATCAAAGAAGACGATGCTCGCAACCCCGGCGTCATTGCCGACTGCACCGGCGACAACGCCGGCGACTCGGTTGGCCCCTCCGCCGACGGTTTCGAAACCTACGGCGTCACCGGTGTCGCTCTCATCACCTTCATTTTGCTCGCGGTGAAGGACCCCACCATCCAGGTACAACTCCTGGTGTGGATCTTCGTTATGCGCGTCATGATGCTGGTGGCCAGCGCTGCCTCGTACTTCATCAACGCAGCCATCGCCAGGGCCAAATACGCCAACGCCGACAAGATGAATTTTGAATCGCCCCTGACCTCTCTGGTCTGGATTACTTCGTTGGTTTCAATCGCGCTGACCTATGCCGTTTCGTCCATCATCATTCCCAGCCTGAACGGTGACACTACCCAGTGGTGGAAGCTCGCCACCATCATCTCCTGCGGCACCTTGGCCGGCGCGGTCATCCCCGAACTGGTCAAAGTGTTCACTTCCACCGACTCACGGCACGTCCGGGAGATTGTGAATGCGGCCCGCGAAGGCGGCGCCTCGCTCGGCATCCTCTCCGGCTTCGTGGCTGGCAACTTTTCCGCCTACTGGCTCGGCCTCTCCATCATGGGCCTGATGTCGGTCGCTTACTATTTCAGCGGCATGGGCCTGAGCGCCATGATGCAGGCGGAAGCCGTCTTTGCCTTCGGCCTGGTCGCCTTCGGATTCCTTGGCATGGGCCCGGTCACCATTGCGGTCGATTCCTACGGTCCGGTCACTGACAATGCTCAGTCGGTGTATGAACTCTCGCTGATCGAACAGGTCCCCAACATCAGAGGCGACTTGAAAAAGAACTTCAACATGGACGCCAACTTTGAACGCGCCAAAGACCTGCTGGAAGAGAACGACGGCGCGGGCAACACTTTCAAAGCCACGGCGAAACCCGTACTGATCGGGACCGCCGTCGTCGGCGCCACTACGATGATCTTCTCCATCATCATGGCCCTCACCAACGGCCTCACGGCCAACGTCAACAAGCTCTCCCTGCTACACGCGCCCTTCGTTCTTGGGCTCATCACCGGCGGCGCCATGATTTACTGGTTCACCGGCGCTTCCACCCAGGCCGTCACCACCGGCGCGTATCGCGCAGTCGAGTTCATCAAGGCCAACATCAAGCTCGAGGGAGTCGAGAAGGCTTCGGTGAGCGACAGCAAGAAGGTGGTCGAGATCTGCACCAAGTACGCGCAGAAGGGCATGTTGAACATCTTCCTCGCAGTGTTCTTCGGGACGCTGGCCTTCGCCTTCGCGGAGCCGTTCTTCTTTATCGGTTACCTGATCTCGATCGCCATCTTCGGCTTGTATCAGGCCATCTTTATGGCTGATGCAGGTGGTGCTTGGGACAATGCCAAGAAGGTCGTAGAAGTCGAACTCAAGCAGAAGGGCACGCCTCTGCACGACGCCACCGTCGTGTGCGACACGGTCGGCGACCCTTTCAAAGACACTTCCTCGGTGGCCCTGAATCCGGTCATCAAGTTCACCACGTTGTTCGGACTGCTGGCCGTCGAATTGGCTGTCTCCCTCACCCGCACCCAGGGCGCAGGGTTGACGCACATTCTCTCGCTGGGGTTCTTCCTGGTATCAGCCTTCTTCGTGCACCGCTCGTTCTACGGGATGCGGATCATCGCCGAACCCGCAGTGAAATAGAAGTCGCAGCCCTCCCAAAGAAAACGCCATCCGGGAACTCCGGATGGCGTTTTCCATTGCTCGCTCTTCTCTTCTCACCAAGCCGCGGCGGCGATTGCCGTTTGGCGCAATTACTCCATCTGCAACCCGCCCGTAAGCTCGCGCAGCCGCTCGATGCCGTGTTCCATGCAGTAACGTTGCAATTCATCGGCGATGCTCTCCGTCGCCATGGGATCCCAGTAGTTTGCCGTGCCGATTTCTACCGCCGACGCCCCCGCCAACATGAACTCCACCACATCAACCGCTTTTGAGATTCCGCCCATGCCGACGATGGGGATCTTCACCGCCTGCGAAGCTTCATACACCATGCGCAGCGCAATCGGCTTGATGGCCGGGCCCGATAACCCCGCAGTCCCGTTGGCGATGCGTGGCCTGCGCGTCTCGGCATCAATCGCCATCGCCAGAAAAGTATTTACCAGCGACAACGCGTCCGCCCCCGCCCCTTCGGCCACCTTCGCCATCTGCGCAATGCTGGTTACGTTAGGTGACAACTTGACCATCAGCGGTCTCCGGGAAACCCGCTTGACCGCTCCCACCAGTTCGTCTAACAGGATCGCATCGCTGCCGAACTGGATGCCCCCGTGAGTAGTGTTCGGACACGACACGTTCAACTCGTAAGCCGCAATGCCTTCGCCGTCGTTCAGAATTTCAATCGTCTGCAGATAATCTTCGCGGGTGTAGCCGAACACATTAACAAACACCACCACCCCTGCTTTACTGCGAAGCTCGGGCAGCTTCTCGGCTAAAAACGCACGCGCCCCGATGTTTTGTAATCCAATCGCATTCAACATGCCCGCAGCCGTCTCAAACAACCGTGGCGGCGGATTGCCAATCATCGGCTCCTTAGACAACCCCTTCACCACCAGTCCACCCAGCCGATCCAAATGGACGACATCCTCGAACTCGACCCCATACCCAAAGGTGCCGCTGGCGGCAATAACGGGGTTCTTTAACTCGATCCCGGCAAAACTCACGCGCAGGTCAGCCGTCGAACCGCTTTTTGAGGGGGGGGTGCTCATTGCGACGAGTTTATCAGGTAGCCTCGCACCGCCGCGCTGCGATGCCCCTGCGCTTCGCTCTGTCCTCTCTCCCGGCTCGGTCTCGCGTGCATGCCCGGCAGCATATCCGTTACATTAGAGCTTCATGCTTGAACTCAGTTTTGTTCGCGACCACCTCGCGCTAGTCGAAGAAAAGCTGCGCCTGCGCGGCTTAAATCCCAACGCTGTGTTGGGGGATTTCCGCACTCTCGACGCCTCACGCCGCCAGGCCATCGCTGAGGCTGAGACGCTTAAGGCCCGCCGCAATCGTGCCTCTGACGAGGTTGCCCTACTCAAGAAGAGTGGAGGCGACGCTTCCGCCCTTATCGCCGAGACCAAAGAACTTCGCGAAACCATCGCCGCCAAGGAAAAGACCGCCGCCGAGTACGAAGCCCGCATGCAGCAGCTTCTCGTCGGCATTCCAAACCTGCCCCACGCCAGCGTTCCGGCGGGCCATGGCGCCGAGCAGAACGTCGAAGTCCGCCGCTGGGGCGCCCCGCCCACCTTTGCATTCCCGCCCAAATCGCATTGGGAGCTCGGCGAACAGCTCGGCATTCTGGACCTCGAGCGCGCCACCAAACTTTCCGGCGCGCGCTTCGCCGTGTATTGGGACTTGGGCGCAAAACTCGAGCGTGCCCTCGCCAACTTCATGCTCGACCTGCACACCCGCGAGCACGGATACACCGAAGTCCTGCCGCCTTACCTGGTGAATTCCGATTCCATGTACGGTACCGGCCAGCTTCCCAAGTTTGCCGACGACCTGTTCCGCGTTCCCCATGGCGAGCGCGACCTGTGGCTCATCCCCACTGCCGAAGTTCCCGTCACCAATCTTTATCGCAATGAAGTTCTCGATGCGGCGCAGCTCCCCATTTGCCTGACCGCCTACACCCCGTGTTTCCGCAGCGAAGCCGGTTCCTACGGCAAAGATGTACGCGGCATCATCCGCCAGCATCAGTTTCAGAAAGTGGAGTTGGTGAAGTTTGCCCGGCCAGAAACTTCCTACGACGAACTGGAAAAGCTCACCCGCAACGCCGAAACCATCTTGCAAAAGCTCGGCCTGCATTACCGCGTAATGGCACTCTGCACCGGAGACATGGGATTTTCCTCCGCCAAAACTTACGACATCGAAGTGTGGCTGCCGGGGCAAGGTCTCTTCCGCGAGATTTCTTCGTGCTCCAACTTCGAGTCGTTCCAGGCCCGTCGCGCCAACATCCGCTTCCGCGCGGAAGGCAAAGGCAAATCAGACCTGGTGCATACCCTGAACGGCAGTGCGCTTGCCGTCGGACGTACCTGGGTCGCCATCGTGGAAAACTATCAGCAGCCCGATGGTTCAGTGGTCATTCCCGAAGTCCTCCGCCCCTATATCGGCGCCGAGCGCATCGATCCCCGCAAAATGTAGCGCGATCCCGCTCATCATCCCGCACACTCTTGGTGAAAGCCAGGATCTGCGCTGTCTCCCTTGTACCCTCTGTAGTGAGCTCCTGATCTACCCTGTGGCCCTCTGCCCTCTGTTGGGGGCGCCCCCTTGAGCTTAAGCCTTCATTGAAAAAATCCCCCGCGAACTCTACACTTACCCCGGTAGCAAACATCGCTTCGCGTTCCTCCCCATGAGTTCGGTATGGCGCACAATCCGCGGATACATCTGGTGGTCCCATGAGCGCGGCACCCTCCACTACGACATCATGGTCACGCTCATACTCGTTTTCGTCTTTTTCTCACCCTTGGTCATCAACTTTAAAGACAAACCGGTGGAACGCATTCCGCATCCAACCGGCTTGATGGTGGTCCCCGACGCGGGCGGCGGTTTCATCTACGAAATCCCTGCCGCGGCCGTGGCTGCTGTCAACGAGGCTTCTGTTCGCGATGAGTTGCGCACGATCATCGAACCCGTCTCCGGCGCTGTCGCGGTCACCCGCTATGAGGCCGTGCGTGATGCTGCGGGCAAGGTCCAGAGCTACAAAGTCTGGGTCCAGAAGGAATAGATACCAGAAGGTGTGGGGGTTAGAGCGAAGGCTTGGAGCTTATCAAAAGCCAAGGCTTGGAGTTTGCCAGAGCGACGACTTAGCGTTTACGAGAGCGAAGGATTATGAAACCCAAGTCTTGGAGTCAGAACCAAGTCTTGGAATTTTATGAAGAGCCAGCTTTGGACTTTGGGTGGCGCAGCGGTT
>JBBQVN010000067.1:0-18567 GCA_038211475.1 Terriglobales bacterium
GTCGCTCGACGTCGCCACCGTAGCGAACGCGAGCATCAACGAGAGCGCCATCCCTCGGGTCGCCAGCCTCTTACTCCAGGGCATAAATGGCCAGACCGCTCAGCAATTTGGGAAAGAAGTCGGTCGATTTTTGGGGTAATAATTCTCCTGCGAATGCTATGTCGCGCACTTGCGCAGCCCGGCAGGGGTTCATAAGAAACGCAATCTGTGCCGCACCGCTCCGGACCAGCGCCAGGGCTTCGCTGGCATCGCGATAGTAGGACACATGGTCCTGGTTACGAATAGCCTCCTCTGAAATTCCCAGTACACCTTCCAGAAGACACTTGTGGAGCAACACCACGTCGAGTTCTTGCTGCCGCAAAGACAGGTCGCCGAATAGTGCGCTTCCCACACATTTGGGGGTGTGTAGAAGCATTGCTCGGGATATGGTGACAGCCAAAAAAACATTGCTGATCCGGCCCGCTTCCCGCAGTTGCACGGCGGCTCGCCCAGCATCGATTGCGGGGTCTGCTTCGTCCACGTTGAAATAGGGCAGTATCCGCGACTTGAATTCTTCAACGGAAAAGTTTGGTAAGCCATGCACTACGCGATGCGTGGGCAGAATCACCAAGCCCGGGCTTTCCATGTTGACGAAGGTCATCATGACGCGCTCGTAGGGAGCGTCAGCCTCGGGCGAAGGTACCGCTCCCGCCAACCGCTCGTCGCGATAGTTCAGCGCGGTTTCATAACGATGATGCCCGTCGGCGATGATCAGTTTCTTATCGCGCATCGCCAGTTGCACCTGGGCGATCCGCTCACCATCCGAAACCTGCCACACCCGGTGCACTACCCCATACTCGTCGTCCACCTCGATGGCCGGCTGAGCATCTGTTGCCAACAGGTCGTCGATCTCTCCGCTGTCGCTGTACAGCATGAAGATTTGTCCGCAGTGCGCCCTGGTGGCTCGCAGCAGGTTCAGCCGGTCGCTCTTGGGTTTGCTCAGCGTTTGCTCATGGCGGAACACCACGTTCTCGGAATAGTCTTCCAGCTTCCCCAGGGCAACAAATCCTCGCCGGGTAACCGGTGCTGAGCCTCCGGGCGCGACGAAGGTCTGAGTGTAGGCGTACAACGACGGCGAGTCATCGGCCTTGAGGATGCCATCCCGGCGCCACTCTCGAAAGTGAGCGGCGGCGCGGATGTATACGTTGTCGGCCTCCCCGTCATCTAAGTGCCGTTGGCCCAGGATGATCCGCACCAGGTTGAAGGGGCTGCGCGCGTAGTAATCCTTTTGCATGGATGGCGTGATCTTGTCATAGGGCTGGGTCACCACGTCGGGCAGCGCCACCAGGTCCGAGTTGTACCGCAGGGCGCGGAAGGGAAAGACAATGGCCATCGGAAACTGCATTCTAGCGGAAACGCACCCTCCCAACTTGGAAATCCTTAATTTGCGCCTGCATCAAAGCTGCGCTCGGGGTGGTCCAGAGAAGCAAAATAGGGTTTGCCGAAGCTCGCGCCGCTTCGGCAACTGCGAAAGATTTGGTTTGGCCATTAAAAAGGCAATCTGCGAGGCCCGGTCTGTGCTAACATCTGCCCCAGAAGAGGATTTTATGGCCCGCCATAGTGGGGGTGGGTCAATACTCCCCACCAACTCTTTTCGGAACCTCCAACTGGCCCCGTCCGGGGTCTCGGGTACATCCATGCTGTCTTTTAATCGAACCCTGGGAACGCTCTGTGTCCTGCTGCTGGTGCTGACCGCTGCGCTAAGGCCGGCGCAACTAATGGCGCAAAATACCGCCGATGACGTACACATCACTCCGCGCCCGCAACCGCAGCCCAAAGAGGCCGACATTGATCCGGCGCTAAAGACCCACACCAAGCCCCTTAAAGTGGATGTGAATATGGTGCTGGTGCCGGTGACTATCACCGACCCGCTCAACCGCCTGGTGACTGGCCTCGACAAAGACAACTTCGCCGTCTATGAAGGCCGAGACCAGCAGGATATCCGCACCTTCTCCAGCGAAGATGCTCCCATCTCGCTGGGTGTGATCTTTGACATGAGCGGCAGCATGAGCACCAAAATCGAGCGCGCTCGCGAGGCGGTCATCGAATTTTTCAAGACCGCCAATCCCCAGGACGAGTTCTTCATGATCGCCTTTGCCGACAAGCCCTCGGAGATCTCCGACTTCACCAATTCCATCGAGGACTTGCAGGGCAAGTTGGTGTATACCGTGCCCAAGGGGCGTACCGCGCTCCTCGATGCCATTTACCTGGGCATGAGCAAGATGCGGCAGGCTAAATACCCCAAGAAGTCGCTGCTGGTTATTTCCGACGGTGGCGACAACCACAGCCGCTACACCGAGGGCGAAATTAAGGCCATGGTGAAAGAGGCTGACGTGTTGATCTACGCCATCGGCATCTACGACCATTATTTCCCCACCGAAGAGGAACGCCTTGGTCCCGGACTGCTCGGCGAAGTCTCGGAATTGACCGGGGGCCGCGCCTTCACCATCGACAACCCCAATGATCTGGCCGATGTTTCCACCAAAATAGGTGTCGAGCTACGCAACCAATATGTGCTTGGTTACCGTCCAAGGAACCCAGGGAAGGACGGCAAGTGGCGTAAAATTAAGGTGAGGCTAATCCCACCGAAAGGTTTACCGCCACTGAAGGTCTATGCCAAAACGGGTTACTATGCTCCGTCGGAGTAGTTGGTGCTGTTTACTGTTGTGCAGCCTGGCCGCAATCGGATGGGCGCAGTCCACCGATGCCAGGGGCCAAACTGCACCTGGGGACATGCCTCCACCTTCCTCACAGCATCATGCGGCTCCGAGCCCGCCGGTCACCGCGCCCCCTAACCCGTCGGTCACCGCTCCCCCTAGCACCGAGGGCCAGCAGGCGGACAGCGACTCTGGCGTTTTTGTCTTTCGCAAGGAAGTTGACGAAGTAGTGCTGCACGCCTCCGTAGTGGATGAAAAACAGCGGCTCGTCACCAACCTGGAAAAGAACGCCTTCAAAGTTTTTGAAGACGGCAAGATGCAGAACATTACTTCTTTCCGCCAGGAAGACATTCCCGTGGCCATGGGAATCGTCATCGACAACTCCGGCTCCATGCGCGAGAAACGCCAGAAGGTGAATCAGGCCGCGCTCAATCTGGTGCGTTCGAGCAATCCCCAGGACGAAGTGTTCGTAGTTAACTTCAACGATGAGTATTACCTCGACACCGATTTCACTTCCAACATCAACAAGCTCAAAGACGGCCTCGAAAAGATTGACGCTCGTGGCGGCACCGCGCTCTACGACGCTGTCGTCGCTTCTTCCGATCACCTGAAGCGGAACGGCAAGCTCCAGCGCAAAGTTCTGTTCGTAGTGACCGATGGTGAAGACAACGCCAGCGTGCTTCAACTCGAAGCTGCTGTGAAACGGTTGCAAGCGGAAAATGGCCCCACCGTATATGCCATCGGCTTATTGGCTGAAGAGTCTCATCCCAAGCGGGCGAAACGCGCTTTGGAAATCATGGCGGAACGTAGCGGTGGCGTTGCATTTTTCCCTCGCACCGTGGACGAAGTGGATGCTATCAGCCGAGAAATAGCGCACGACATTCGCAATCAGTACACCATCGGATACAAGCCGGCGACTCCTAAAAGCGTAGGCGGTTACCGCACCATCCGGGTCGATGTCCAGGCCCAGGGTCGCACTAAGCTCACCGCACGCACCAAGAGCGGCTATTATGCGGGGCAAGGGAGTGGGGCGGGGGCAGGGAAGTAAACGGTCTGTTGGGAGTGTAGGAGCGTCCTCCGGGAAGAAAAAGTGATTTCTGGTGCTCTCGTCGTTATCTTCAGTATGGACGCCGAGGCGGACCGCGCATTCTTGCGTGACGTTTTGGGACTAAACTCTGTAGATGCGGGCCATGGGTGGCTAATCTTCGCCCTGCCTCCTGCGGAAGCGGCTGTTCACCCCTCCGACACGAATGGCCCCCACGAATTGTTTTTTAGGTGCGACAGCCTGGAACCCGAGATGGCGTCACTGGCGAAGAAAGGCGTTCACTGTTCTGCTGTGCAAGAAGCGCAATGGGGATCCATTACTAGAATCCAGCTGCAGGCGGAGGCCAAATCGGTCTCTATCAACCAAAGCACCCTACAGCCATCGGCCTAGCCGCTCAATGAATCGTCGCGCTATTGGGACCTGCCACCCACGAAGGTTTCTTGACGCTACCCGCCCAACTTCACTACCCTTAGAAGTACTCTCATCAATTCAGTCCTCATAAAAGGTGCCCCCGAATGCGAACCCTTGAAGCCTCGCGCTTGCGCGTTAGCGACGACATCACCAAACTGGTCGGCGACACGCCCATCCTGCAAATGAAAAAATTGGCGCCGCCCGATGGGGGCGACGTCTTTGCCAAATTGGAGTACCTGAACCCGGGCGGCAGCGTTAAAGACCGGGCGGCAGTCGGCATCATCGAGCGGGCCGAGCGCGAAGGCAAGCTACGGCCGGGCGGCACCATCATCGAAGCTACCGCCGGCAATACCGGCATTGGTCTGGCCCTGATCGGGATCAATCACGGCTACAAGGTCCGCCTCTTTGTCCCGGAGAAATTTTCTGAAGAAAAAGTGATGATCATGCGGGCCCTCGGCGCCGAGGTTACCCGCACTCCAGAAGCCGCCGGCATGCAAGGCGCCATCGATCAAGCCAAAGCCCTCACCGCCAGCGACCCCAGCGCCTTCATGGCCGCACAGTTCGATAATCCCGCCAATCCCGACTACCACTATCAAACCACCGCCGTCGAGATGTTTGAGCAGATGGAAGGCCGCGTGGATGCGGTCTGCATCGGCTGCGGTACTTGCGGCACCTTCACCGGAATTGCGCGCTTCATGAAAGAGCGGCTGCCCCGCGTCTTGACCATCGCGGTCGAAACCCAAGGTTCCGTGCTGGGCGGCGGCAAGGTGGGCCCGCACAAAGTGGAGGGCATTGGTAGCAGCTTCATTCCAAAGACTTTCGACGCTTCCGTGTGCGACGAAATTATTGCCGTCACAGACGTGGATGCATTTGACATGGTGAAACGCCTGGCCGCGGTTGAGGGGGTGTTAGCCGGATCAAGCGCGGGCGCCAACGTCTTCGCCTCGCTGCAGATTGCGAGACGCCTTGGCCCCGGCAAGCGCATCCTAACCATGATTCCCGATTCCGCCGAACGCTACTTGTCCAAAAAAATCTTCGAAGGCGGAGTTTAAAAAACAATTGAGTAATTTTGTAATCGGGTAATTTACCTTCAGGTTTTAAATTACCAAATTACCCGATTACTCAATTACCAAATGGTTTCTATTGCCCAATTACCAAATTCTTCAACCTCTATGAGAAAACGAACAGCAGGTTTCGCCACCCAGTCCATCCACGTCGGCCAGTACCCCGACCCCTCCACCGGCGCTGTGGGGGTTCCAATTTTCGCAACCTCGACTTACGTGCAGCAGGAACTGGGCAAGAACAAGGGTTACGAGTATGCCCGCGTCTCCAATCCCACCCGCTCTCGGCTTGAGGAGAACCTCGCCGCTCTCGAAGGCGGAATCGGCGCCAAGGTATTTGCTAGTGGCATGGCCGCGGTCAACGCGCTCGCCACCCTGCTCAAGGCCGGCGATCACGTTGTCTGCGGACATGACCTTTATGGCGGAGTGCCCCGGCTGTTCAACCAGGTGTGGGCAAACTTTGGCCTCGAGTTCACCTACGTTGATTCTACCGATCCCCTCAATGTGAAGCAGGCGCTGCGCAAGAACACGCGCATGGTCTATATCGAAACTCCGACCAATCCCTTGATGACCATCAGCGACATTCGCGCCATCGCTGATATTTGCCACGCCCGCCGCGCCGAACTCGTGGTCGACAACACCTTCATGTCGCCCTATTTCCAGAAGCCCATCGCCCTGGGCGCCGACATGGTGATGCACTCCACCACCAAGTTTCTCAACGGCCATAGTGATGGACTAGGCGGCGTAATTGTGTGCACCATGCCCGACCAGGTAGAAAAGCTAGCCTTCCTGCAGAAGGCGGCAGGCGCCATCCTATCCCCATTTGAATGCTGGCTGATCTTGCGCGGCGTGAAGACGCTGGCCGTGCGCATGGAACAGCACGACGTCAACGGCCGTATCGTCGCCGCCTTCCTCGCCGGACACAAGCGCGTCAAGAAAGTCTTTTATCCCGGCCTCGCGGAGCATCCGCAACACGAACTGGCCAAGCGCCAAATGACCGGCTTCGGCGCCTTGATCACTTTTGAAACAGGCTCGCTCGCGAACGCAAAAAAGATGCTGAAGAAAGTTCGCGTCTGCACCCTCGGCGAGTCGCTCGGCGGAGTCGAGACTCTTATCTCCCATCCCGCCACTATGACCCACGCCGCTCTCGGAGAGAAGGGCCGCAAGAAAATCGGCATCACCGATGGCCTGGTGCGAATCTCTGTCGGCATTGAAGACGTTGAAGACATCATCGCCGATCTTGACAATGCACTAGCGGGGTTGTGAGCGGCCATCGTTGCTCCCCCGCTAACTCCCTCGCGCTTCATCGCCAATCCACCGCAAATATTCCGGCGTTCCCTCATCGATCGCCACCGCAATGCACTCCGGTAGTTCGTAGGAGTGCAATTCCTTGATGGCGTCTCGCACTCGGGCGAACGCCTCCCCCGTGGTCTTGATCACCAGCAGCCATTCTGCAGACTGCTGGACGGCGCCCTCCCATCGATACACCGACTCGATTTGTGGCACGATGTTGACGCAGGCCGCCAGCCTGCGTTCCACCAGCGCGTTCGCGAGTCGGCGCGCCTCCTCGGCAGAACCTGCGGTAGTGAGGACGAGTATTTTGTCGGTCATATAAAATCAGGGCCTGGCAATATCCAAGGCCGATTCGCCGTGGGTATTCTAGACCACGGGCATTAGCCCAGCTGCGAAAGGCCACGCAACAACTTATGGCAACTCAAATCAAGTTCGGCACTTCGGGATGGCGCGCCATAATGGCGGATGAATTCACTTTTGCGAATGTGCGCCGCGCGGTGGATGGCATCGCCCGCTATGTGGTTTCGCAGAAACCCACTGGCGCACGCGTCATTGTCGGTCGCGACCCTCGTTTTCTCGGTGAGACTTTGGTTTCAATTGCAGCCGAAATCTTGGCTCGCCACGGCATCACTCCGCTGCTGATCGCCGAACCCGCTCCCACCCCTGCTATTTCCTACGCTGTCATTCACGCCAAAGCGGATGGCGCTATCAACTTCACCGCCTCTCACAATCCGCCAGAATACAACGGTATCAAGTTCTCGACCTCCGACGGCGCGCCCGCCCTGCCGGAAGTGACCAAGGCGGTCGAGGCTGCCATCGCGTCGGCCGATTCCGGCGAGTCCACTCCGCCTCAGGTCAAGAAAGTCGACTCTGAGTCGCTCAATCCCAAACCTGCCTACCTGGCGCGCCTGCGTGAGATCGTTAACTTTGACGTGATCAAGAAATCCGGAATCAAAGTAGTTTTCGATCCCCTATGGGGCGCGGCGCGCGGATACTCGGACGAACTGTTGCGCGAGGCGGGAGTGCCCGTCGCCACTGTCCACGACCATCGCGACGTGCTCTTCGGCGGCCACGCTCCCGAACCCGACGACCATCTGCTGGAGGAAATGCGCGCCCGCATGCGCGAAACCGGCGCGGTCATCGGGATCGCCACCGATGGCGATGCCGACCGCTTTGGCATTGTTGATACCGACGGAGCTTTCCTGCAGCCCAATTACATCATCGCTCTGCTATTCGATTACCTTGTCGAAACTCGCGGCTGGAAGAACGGCGTGGCCAAATCCGTCGCCACCACCAACTTGATCAACGCCCTGGCCCGCCACCACAATGTTCCGCTCTATGAAACACCGGTAGGCTTCAAGTACATCGGCGAGCTCATCAGCCAAGACAAGATCATGATCGGTGGGGAAGAGAGTGCTGGCCTTTCCATCCGCGGTCACGTCCCCGAGAAAGACGGCGTTATTGCTGGGCTGCTCTGTTGTGAGATGGTGGCCCGCCGCGGCGCCTCGCTCAGCGCACAGTTGCAGGCCCTATTTGTCGAAGTTGGTTCCTTTTACCCCATTCGCGAAAACTTTCGCTTGACGGAAGAGGTCCAACAGAAGTTCACTGATAAAGTACGACTTGACCCAGTTGAGTTTGCTGGCCACAAGGTTCAGGAAGTGGTTCGCAAAGATGGATTGAAGTTGATCCTCGATGATGGGTCGTGGGTCTGCTATCGCTTGTCAGGCACTGAGCCGGTGGTTCGGGCCTACACCGAAGCCGGCAGTCACGCAGCTCTAGAGAAGTTAAGCGCAGCGGCAAAAGCATGGATTTTCGAGTAAGCAAATTCGCTAGGGACCGGGTACAACCGCTCGCCGAGGAAGGTCTGCGTGTTGCCCTTCAGCACGCTCCCCGCGCCGAAGCTTTTACCGATCACGTGGTGGCACGAACTTCCACCGCGCGTTCCTGGCTCGCCCGTATGCGCCGCAAGATGGCCACCGTGGCCGTGCTCCTGTTGGCCATTTGGGTGTTCGCCCACGCCACCTTCGGCGACAACGGAATCGTGGTCTATAACAAGAAGCACGCCGATTTCATTCGGCTGACCGCGGAGAACGGACGTCTGAAGAAAGAAAACGATGCCTGCCGGCAAAACATTAACTCGCTCAAGTCTGATAAGAAAGCCATCGAGAAAGAAGCTCGCGAGATGTTGCACTACGCCAGGCCCGGCGAAATTTTATACGTCTCCCCCGCGTCCGCGAACCCCAATCGTCCTGCGGCCAACACCGCGCAAAAGTAGTCCGCTTACTTCACCACACCTTCCAAAGGCGAGCTCGCAGTGGCGTAGAGCTTCTTCGGCATACGCCCAGCCAAATACGCCTGGCGTCCGGCTTTCACCGCGTGCTTCATCGCTTCGGCCATCAGGATCGGATCCTGCGCTGCGGCGATTCCCGTATTCATCAGCACTGCATCCGCGCCTAACTCCATCGCGATCGCCGCATCTGAAGCAGTGCCGACTCCCGCGTCCACAATCAGCGGAACGCTGGTAATCATCTCACGCAGAATTCGCATATTGGCTTGGTTCTGAATCCCCATCCCGCTCCCAATCGGTGCGCCCAGAGGCATGACTGCAGCCGCCCCAGCGTCCACCAGCCGCTTAGCAAATATCACGTCATCAGTGGTATACGGCAAAACTGTAAAGCCTTCCTTTACCAGTACGCGAGTCGCTTCCAGTGTCGCTTGAACGTCCGGATACAGCGTGGCGAGGTCGCCGATCACTTCCAGCTTTACCCAATCCGATAACCCCGCCTCACGCCCCAGTCGTGCTGCCCTGATCGCTTCATCGGCGGTGTAGCACCCGGCTGTGTTGGGCAGCAGCACATATTTCTTGGCATCGATATAGTCCAGAAGCGATTCCTGGTTTCGATCCAGGTTCACCCGCCGCACCGCAACTGTCACCATGTCGGCGCCGCTAGCTTCGAGCGCGCGAGCTGTTTCCTGAAATGATTTGTATTTGCCAGTGCCAACGATCAAACGTGAGCGAAGTGTCTTGCCTGCAATAACGAATGAGTCCATAACAATATTGTAATGAAGGTGGCGACTTCAGCGCCGCCACCCCTCCGCTCTGCTTCTCTCCCGCCAGCCCCTGCCTAGAATTTATAGATCCTGGCCTCCCATGGCCTCAGGTTCAGGACGCTCCCATGCTCCTCAGTCTTAGCCAGATTCGCAATTACCCACTCTCCAGGCTTCACCCCGCCAGGAACCGAGTACGCCATCGCCTCGCCCGAGAAATTCAGCACGATCAAATATTTCTCCTTCCCGAGCTTTCGCGTATAGGCAAACACCTTGGGGTTTTGCGGGTCCAGGTCGGAATAGTCTCCATAGATAAATGCCGGCGTCTTCCGCCGTAGTTCGTTCATCTGGCCGAAGTAGCGGTAAATTGAATTCGGATCTCCGATCTCTTGCTTCGCGTTGATTTCGCGATAATTCGGGTTCACCGCCAGCCAAGCTTTCGCAGCAGTGGTAAATCCTCCATTTGGTGAGGCGTCCCATTGCATCGGCGTCCGCGCATTGTCGCGGCTGGTCTTGCGCATGTTGGCGATGAAATCCGCCGCGCTGACTTTCTGGCTTACTACGTATTCCTTCCACGCATTCTTGACCGCGATGTCGTCGAAATCCTCAATTCCCTTGAAGGGATAGTTGGTCATCCCTAGTTCGTCACCCTGGTAGATAAACGGCGTTCCCTTCAGCGTCAACAGCATGGTCGCCAGCAACTTCGCCGAGGTCGCGCGGTACGCCGCAGAATCGTCCCCAAAGGCAGACACGACCCTCGGATTGTCGTGATTCGACAGGAAGATCGTGTTCCAGGTGTGCACATCGAGCGCGCGGTCCTGGCGGGTATAGATCGCCTTGAACTCCGGCAACGTCCACGACCGGTAGAGTCCATTGTCCTGGTTGATGCGCACCGCGTCGAAGTTGAAGATCATATTCAATTCCTGCCGGCGTTCGTCCGCCAGCAGCGGAGTCTTGTCCAGCGTGGTGCCGAAGGCCTCCCCTACCGTCATCCCGTCGTACTTCGATAGCACTTCCCGGTTCATCTCTTGCAAGTATTCGTGCAGATGCGGGCCCGCGGCGTAAACGAATTCCGGATGCGCCTCCGCTCCCTTGGGCAGATCGGGGAAAGTCTGATCTTTGGAAACGAAAGGAATCACATCCATCCGAAACCCGTCCACACCCTTATCAAGCCAGAACTTCATCAAGTCGTATACTTCGTGGCGCACCTTGGGATTGTCCCAGTTCAAGTCAGGCTGTTTTTCGGCAAACAAATGCAAGTAGTATTCGCCGGTCGTGGGATCCAGCTTCCACGCCGAGCCAGAAAAGAACGACGTCCAGTTGTTTGGTTCCTTACCATTCTTGGCGGGGCGCCAGATGTAGTAATCGCGGTAAGGATTGTTCTTCGACTTGCGGCTCTCGACAAACCACTTGTGCTCATCGCTGGTGTGGTTCACCACCAGGTCCAGCACCAGCCGCATGCGCCGCTGCTTCACCCCGTGCAGTAGTTCATCAAAGTCGGCCATGGTGCCGAACTCCGTCATCACTTTGCGGTAGTCCCGGATGTCGTACCCATTGTCCGCGTTCGGCGAGTCATAGTGCGGGCTCAGCCAGATCACGTTGACCCCAATCCCTTGAATGTAATCCAGTTCCGCCGTGATCCCCTTCAGGTCGCCAATGCCGTCGCCGTTAGAGTCTTTGAACGACCGCGGATACACCTGGTACACCACCGCTTCCTTCCACCACTTGGGTTGGTACCCGTTGGGTGTGGTTTGCGAGCGGCCGGGGGTTGTGCAAGTCAAAGCGAGTGCGAGGAGCATGCCAAGTTGGGAGCTGGTAATGCGCAAATAGCTCATGCGCGAAGTGTAGCCGCCGCGCTGCGATCGAGCAAGCCTACTCCGCCCTAGTGCAGTGATTCGCTTCGCGTCGTGCGCGTCATCAGCTCATGAATGGCTTGCTCGGGCGGCTTGTGCTCGTATAACACCGCGTGAATCTGTTCGGTGATGGGCATCTCTACCCCGCGCGCGTGCGCCAGTCCGACCGCTGCTCGCGCCGTCAGCACTCCTTCCGCCACCATCCCGTGCATTCCCGCAATGATGTCGGTTAACTTGCGTCCGCGTCCCAGTTCGGCTCCCACGCTACGATTCCGCGACAGGCCACCGGTGCAGGTGAGCACCAAATCTCCCAGCCCCGCCAGGCCCGACATAGTTTCCAGCCGCCCACCGCTCGCCACCACCAGTCGCGCCATCTCCGCCAGCCCTCGCGTAATCAAAGCAGCCACGGAATTGTGTCCTAGCCCCAGCCCGTCACACACTCCTGCGGCAATCGCGATGATATTCTTCAGCGCGCCCCCCAGCTCTACTCCGATTACGTCCGCGTTGGTATAAACCCGGAAACGCGGATCGCTGAACTCTCTCTGCACCAGTCCGGCGAGCGTGCTGTCCCCAGACCCCACCGTCACCGCCGTGGGATCGCCGTTGGCAACTTCCTTTGCAAACGACGGACCGCTTAGGGCCGCGACGCGAACGTCCGCCGACGAGCCCACTACTTGCGCGATCACCTCCGTCATGCGCAGCAGCGAGCCTTCTTCCAATCCCTTGGTCGCACTCACAAAAATGAGGTCCGGGCCCAGGAAGGGAAGCATCTTCTGGAAAAGTCCGCGGCAGTGATTCGATGGCATCACGCTCACCACTATCTCCGCTCCTTCCAGCGCAGTTTCCAGGCGATTGGTCGGCGTCACCAGCGCGGGGATGGCGTGTCCTGGAAGAAACAGGTCGTTGCAGCGCCGCGCCAAAATGGACTCACACACCTCCGTCTCGTGAGCCCATAGCGTCACAATGTGTGTGCCCTTGCGGCCCAGCACAATCGACAGAGCGGTACCCCACGCGCCCGCCCCGATCACCGCGATCCGGCTCATCTACGCCTCCCAATCTTCGCTTCCGTGCCTGCCATAACCCGCTGCATGTTCGCTCGATGTTTCCAGATCACTAGCAGGGAAGCGGTGCTGATCAGCCCCATGACGACGCCCGATCCGGCATCTTTATACAATATCCAGGTCAGCAATGGGAGCAGCGCTGCGGCCACGATCGAGCCCAGTGAGACGTAGCGAAAAGCCGCCAGTACCACCACGAACACGCCCACCATGGCGAGCACAGCCCAAGGCGCAATCACGCCGAATCCTCCCAGGCTGGTCGCCACTCCTTTGCCGCCACGAAATTTCAGCCACACCGGGTACAGGTGTCCGATGACCGCCGACACGGCGGCAAGATTTGCGATGACCAGCCGGTGCACATTTTCATCGCCAGCAGCGAAAAAGTGCCTCGCCAGCATCACCGCAGCCGCGCCTTTGCCGGCATCGAGCACCAGTGTGGCGACTCCCAGGCCCGGCGATTTGCGCGACACGTTGGTCGCTCCAATGTTGCCACTGCCGCTCTGCCGCACGTCTTCCCCGTGAAAGATATGCACCAGCAAATAGCCGAAAGGGATCGACCCCAGAAAATATCCGATGGCGGCGGTGAGGAAGTATGGAGTCATGAATTGTTTAGCGACAACTGCTTAGCGAAACTGTTTAGCGAATCCCGTCTCTTGATGCAGACCGCCTACAACAACCCGAACCTGTCCAGCTTGCTGTATTTCGAGCCGCCAGCACCCAGTTGACTCTGGTAGAGAAAGAACTCGCGAGCCGCCATTGTACCGAATTCGACCTCTGCCATTTGTGCCAGCCGCTTTTGCAGCGTCTGAAAGACCGGGTTCGGGCCGTCGCCTTTGCGCAAACCAGGCGCCCCCGAAGCTCCCCGTCCCGACCGGGCCAGCGTCAGGTGGGGATTAAAAGCTCGCTCCTCGGACGGAATCCCCAGGCTTGCAGTCGCCGCATCAATGGCCGTCGCCAGCGCCGCCAGCGCCGGTGGCCCATGCATTCCTATCGAGAAAACCCGCGCAGCTTTCACGGTTGGAAAAAATCCCCACGACCGCACCGCGATTTCAAACTGTGGCGCCTCTACCTTGTGCAGGACTTGTTTGATGGCTTCAACTTGCGGGGCCGTTTGCTCGCCGATGAACTTCAACGTGATGTGCAGCGACTCTGGCCGCACCCATCGCACCTCCGGTGCAAATGGGCTCACGCCTTCTAGAAAGCGCACGATGCGCTGGCGAACCGCGGAATCAAGATCGAGGGCAACAAACAGTCGCATCAGAAACAGCTTCCCGCTGCTAGCCACTAGCTTCTATCACGACGGGGCCGAGATCGCAAAAGAAGACCTGGAGCTCCAGGCGAATACCGCTCCGTTTTCCTGCATGCCGGGCAGCTCATCGCTCTCATCTGTTGCCGATTTGCTAGACTGCCGCATGTCCTCCTCCAGCCAAGCTGGCAGGCTCAACCGGTCGGCGGGACGGGTGCGCCGCCTCTTATACTTTGCCTTCTATGACTGGACCCGCAAGATGTCTCGTTCTAAGCGGATCCTTACTTGGTGCTCCATATTAATTCAAGGATATGCCATCTATGCTGGATTTACCCGCTCTCTGGTGTGGCCTTTGATGTGGCCCAAAGGATGGATACTGTGGATCGTGGTGTGGCTGCTTTATATGGTTGGTGCTTGCATCATGAATGGCATGCTGACTTCGGAATTTGTTCGCAAGACTCAACTCGAGGCCGACCAGATCGCCGCCCAGCAGATCCAACAAACTCTACAGCCAGAGAAGATGCATGACCTGCCCGGATACTCCATCCAGACCTACTACAAGCCGCTGCGCGAGGTCGGGGGTGATTACTTCGACGTGATTGAACTGCCAGGCCATTGCACTTTGTTTGCGCTGGCCGACGTTTCCGGCAAAGGCATGGCCGCTGCATTGCTTGCTGCAAACATCCAGGCGCTCGTGCGCAGTATCGCCAACGTTGACCCCGATCCACTCGCGATGGCCCGCCAAATCAACCTGCACCTGAGCCGCTATACCCCCGGCGATCGTTTTGCCACCGCCGTCTTTGTCGTCCTCCGACGCGAGTCGGGAGAGTTGGCCTACGTGAACGCCGGACACAATCCTCCGCTGGTGTTCGGTGAAGGATCCCCAGTCGCCCTCGATGCCACCGGCATTCCCCTCGGGTTGTGGAGTAACTCGGAGTACCATTCCGGCACGGCACTCCTCCCTCAAGGCGGAGCGCTGCTGCTTTACACGGATGGATTGACCGATGCGATTGCAGGAGACCACCCGGAGAGTAGGCTGCGGGCAACCTTGGCGGAACCTTCCAGCCGCACCATTGCGACTTTGAAAGCGATGGTGAACCCAAAATTCAATGAGGATGACGTGAGCATCCTGCTAGTTCGGCGCGATGACAAAGCTGCGGCTGCCGATATCTAGAAGGTGACTGCCCCCACTACATTAACTGCCGCCGCACCATATCCAAAGCCTGTTGCGACGCGAAAAAGCGGATGCGCTTACGGTCGCCGGGAAACGACTTTTCAATCACGTCGGTGCCCTCGCTATGGGCCAGCGCATGAAACACCAGCCCCACTGGCTTGGCTTCGCTTCCCCCGGATGGTCCAGCGATGCCCGTGATTCCAACCCCTAGATCCGATCCGGCGCGAACGCGAATCCCTTCCGCCAGCGCGATCGCCACTTCCCGGCTTACCGCTCCATGCTTCTCAATCAGCCGCGCCGGAACTCCCGCCATCTCCGTTTTCAATTCGTCCGAATACACCACCGCTCCGCCCAGAAAATAACGCGACGCCCCGCCGATTGAAGTCAGCCTCTCGCTCAACAGCCCGCCTGTGCATGATTCCGCAACCGCCAGTGTCATCCCACGCATTTGCAGCAGGTAGCTGACAATTTGTTCCAGCGATTCGCCATTGCTGGAGAAGACTGCGTCCCCCAGTTCATCTTCCATCTTGGTGGCCAGGTCGTCCACCCGCCGCTGCGCCGCTTCGAGAGATTCCCCCCGGCAGCGCAGATGCAGTTGTATTTCTCCCGCTCCTGCCAGAATCGTCGTCTGCACATCGCTGTACCGAGTGTAGATCGGTGCGATCCGCGAATCCACCAGCGACTCGCCCATCATCGCCACCCGCAATTCGCACTTCGCGATGTGCTGCACCGGCAGCTTCGCGCGCAGCCGCTCTACGCACTCCTCGTCGAACATCGCCTTCAATTCAAAGGGCGGCCCCGGCAACAGCAGCACCAGCTTTTCCCGTTCTTCATACTGGCCCGCAATCCACTGTCCGGGAGCTGTGCCTTTAGGATTGGCCAGTACCACGGCGCCAGTCAGAACGTCGGCTTGCTTGTGATTGTTGGCCGTCAGCTTGTACCCGCGGGCCGCGAAGCGTTGCTCCAATTGCGCCAGGATGGCATCATCACGATGCAGTTCCAGCCCCAGCGCTTCCGCTACCGCTTCCCGGGTCAGGTCATCTTCCGTTGGGCCGAGCCCGCCCATGAAGATCACGATGTCGGCTCGGCTGAGCGCCGTCCGCGCGGCGCTGGTCAGGCGCGCTCGCTCATCCCCCACGATGGTCTTGAAGATCACTTCAACGCCGAGTTGGTTCAGCCGCTCCGTCAGAAACAGCGAGTTGGTGTCTTGCCGGTAAGGCGACAGCAACTCAGAACCGATGGCTACGATTTCCGCGTTCACCTGTAGAAGTGTAAAGCAAGAACCGCGGGAAGGGACTCTCCCTTTACCCCAGGGCCCGATCCTGCTTGTGCCCGTGCAAATCTCACGGTATCAACGGCAGCCCGCGAATGTTCCACGAAATATGATGGATCGCGTTCGTCGTAGCCAGAATCGCCGCCCCTCCCGGTGCAAACGCCAGCCCCACCAGACCGCGTCCCGCAAGTTCCAAGCTGGCTTTGCCGTCGGGAGTAATCTTCACAATCCCCGAACTTCCTTGCAGCGACGCCGCCACATACAGATTTCCTTCCACATCGAACGCCAGTCCTTGCGGCCGTCCCAGCCCGCGATAGAAGGTACTCACCGTCCCATGTGGATCCACCCGGTACACGCTGTCATAGCTTGATGTAGTAGGGCCGGTCACAAAAAGGTCGCCATCCGCATCGAACGCCAGATGGTACGCCGACATGCTCGGTTCCAGCGTCGCAAACACAAACATCTGCCGGTCCGGACTGATCTTGAAAATGGTGCCGCTGCGATCCCCAACGTAAAGATTACGTTGCCGGTCAAACGCGATGCCAGTCGCTACACCCATCCCCTCGGCATGGGTCGCCATGGTTCCATTCGGCGCCACCCGATAGACCGTGCCATCGTAACGCGACGAAACATAGAGCTGGCCATCCGCGTCAAACGCCATCGCAGTTGCGTTCATCAACTCCGATACAAAAGGCTTCACCACGTAGTTGGTGTCAATCTTGTAGATCGACACCGGCGTGTCCTGTCCCCGCGAGCCGGAAAACGTGACGAAGATATTGCCGTCCTGATCAATCGCCGGGTTGGTCACCGGATGCAGTTCGTCGGCGATTGGCACCGCCACTCTCAGCGACTGCGCGTTGCTGATGTGTCCATTGGTCGCCACCACCACCGGCCCTGTCAACGCCCCCTCGGGCACGCGCGCCACCACAAATTCATCGGAGCTCACCACGATCGCCGCCTGGATGTCTCCAAAATGCACACGCGGCATGCGGAACTCGAGCGGACGCAGCGCGCTCCCCGTAATTCGAATTTCCGCTCCCGCCAGCGCTGACCCGGGCGACACTGCCTGAATGTGCGGCTTCCCGTCTTTTGCGGCCTTCTTCCCCAGCAGTCGCTCGGAAATACCCATGATATTTACTTGGACCCCACTCTACCCTTATAGATGCGTCTCGCCCTGGCCGGTTGCTACCGTCCGAAAACTCCCAGATACAGCAGCAGATGCATCACCGCAAGCGCGTACAGCCCCGCTCCCACATCGTCAATCACAATGCCCGTCCCTTCGGGCAGTCGTTCCAGTTGCCTCACCGGCGGCGGCTTCACAATATCGAACGCCCTGAAAAGTATAAGACCCGCCAGAAACGTTTTCCATCCCAAAGGCACCGCAATCAGCGTGACCAGTTGCCCGGCGGCTTCGTCAATCACCACCCACTGTGGGTCCTTCACTCCCGATGCCCGGCAAACCGCCGTCGCCGCAGGAATGCCCACCGCAACCGCTACTGCCGCCGCGATCAACGTCGCAGTCGTGTGCCACCCCACGGGGATGAAGCGCGTCGCAATCGCCCACACAATAATCGTCGCCACCGACCCCCACGTTCCAGGCCCAGGCCTCATGCGCCCAGCTCCGAAGAACGTTGCGATGAGTTCAGCCCAGCGGGGAGCCGGCGGCCCCGGCGTACCCTCAAGTGTTACTTGAGGTCTAGTCTTCATCGGGTTCGGGCGGTGCGAACGCGTCGCTCTCTTCCGCTGCTTCAGAAGCTGATTCAGAAACTACGTACTGTCCCGTGGCCCAGCGCCCCAGGTCCTCGGTGCGGCACCGCTCCGAGCAAAAAGGGAACTCAGCGTCGGAACTTTCCACCAGCTTCTTGCAGATGGGACAACGGAGAGGGAGCGTGCGAGCCATAGGAATGTCGAGAGTAGCACGAATTCGCCTCTACTTAGGCTGCGAAAGCGCACTCACTATTGGGGCATCAGACTCGTAGTTGGTTGCCGTAACGCAGTTGCCGAGTTACTGCCCATCACTTCGCTTCCACGCCCACCTGGGCCGGGTCAACATCGGGAGGAGCCGTGAAGTAACCATCATTCAGTTTGGATCGTACCGAGCCCCGCACCGCATCCAGCGCGTCTTTCAGTCGCTGTCCCGCAATCATCTGCTTGGCGTCATGAGGTGACATCGAGCCCTTCGAATCAACTCGAAAGATGTGCCAGGCCTCCGGTCCATCGAGAAGTGGAGAGATCTGCCCGGCGGGCACTGCGAATATCGCCTCGTGAAACGTCCCCAGTTGTGCGCGGGTAACCAGTCCCACTTCTGAGTCCGGGGAGTCCTCGGGGTTGCCCGAAGCCACATAGGCTTCTTTCTGCAGCTTTGCAAAATCTTCTCCCGCAGTCGCTCGGCGGTAAATGTCGTCCGCC
>JBBQVN010000068.1:0-18284 GCA_038211475.1 Terriglobales bacterium
AATTTCTTGCGCGAAACCTCATCGCCCTTCATGGCCGCGCGGGCCTTCTCCAGGCTCGCCTTGTGGCCGGCCAACTTGGCTTCAATTTCCGCTACACGTTTCGGAAGCGCTGCGATTTCATCACGCAGCTTGCGTATTTCGCGGTCCGCGACTTGTACTTCGAACAGTTTTTCGATGTCAGGGAGCATCGTTAAGAGAAGAACAGTCTCAATTTTAGCACGCGAAACCAGACCAAGGCCCCAGTCTGAGACGCGGCTGTGAAAAGAAGGCGCCCTTTGAGGCTCAGCCGGGGGCGCGGTTTCAAAAAGAAGCCTGCCCCCTGACTTTTGCGACTCCCGTTATGGTTGGCCCGGCATGGGGTGGCGCGCCTCGTCGGCGTGGGGGACGAGTTGCCGGTAGGTGGCAGCCGGCACTGTGGAATTCCAGTAGCCCGAGGTCTTGGCAAAACCCACGATCCCGGTAAACAGTACCGCGATTCCGGCCGCCATCGCCCACGCTGGCATGGTCCGGGGCTTGACCGAAGGCATGACCTTGAGCCACGACATCTGCAACGCCCCTTGCGACGGACACACCGCTACACATTCCAGGCACCCCGTACATTCGGCGGATTTGATGGTCGCCAGATGATCCACGGGAAGCGACGAGGGGCACGCCTTAGCGCACTTGGCGCAATCGATGCACGCACTCTCATTGCGCCGAATGCGCAGCGGGCTGAACAGCGCGGCCAACCCCAGTAGCGCGCCGTAAGGGCACAAGTAGCGGCACCAGAAATTCTGCACCAGCACCGACGCCACCATCAGCACGCCGAGCACAATCAGCCCGGTCTGGCCAATGTGGCGAAAGAAGTTCAGCATCTTGACGTCGGCAATCACTCCGTAGGGACTACGCAGAAACGACGAAATTTCCGGCGCGGCCATGGTCGAAACCGCCCAGGCAAAGAAGCCGAGCAGAAAATACTTCAAGCCTCGCAGTCCAATATCCAGCCAGCGCGGCAAGCGGAAATTGTGTTTGAACAGCTTGCGTCCCAACTGCCACAGATACTCGGAGACCGTCCCAACCGGACACAGCCAGCTGCAGAATGCCTTGCGCAGCAGAAACGCTATTGCCAGAAACGTGACCAGCAAAAACATGGCCGCGGGATGGATCGTCGGCACGGTATGGGTCAGCGCGAAATAGCGCAGGTTCATCAGCCCCGCAATGGGCAGCCAGCCCTCGACGCCCGCCGGACGCGCAACCGCAGTGGCTTGGCCGCCGGGCTCGAACTGCCGCATCCAGGTATAGAACAGCGTCCCCACCCACGCGTTCAGCAGCAGAAATGCAACTTGAAAGCTGCGCCTCAGCAGTTGCGAGTAGTCGTGCTCGCTGCGTCGAATCAACTTTTTCTTTGTCTTCACAGGTGCCGGTTGAGGCCCGACCGGTTGCGTTTGCATCCGGACGGCAGGTAGCGGCGGCATGATTTCTGGATGAATCTGAGTGGCCATCTGGTTCTTCCCCACAGTCAGATCCTAAAGGTCATCTCACAGCGTGGATGTGACTTAGGTCACACGCCGCCTCAGGGTGTGGTAAATCTGATATTTGGACTTCCGCACAGCCATCTTTCTGTTTTTTGCCGGAGTGCTCGGCGGCGCACTGAATTCCGTCGCCGGGGGCGGCGGCTTCATTGCCTTTCCCGCGCTGCTGTTCACCGGCGTTCCACCCATTGCGGCCAACGCCACCCAGACCGTAGCTCTGTGGTGCGGCGTTACCGCCAGCGGCGGCGCTTATCGCAGTCATCTTGACGTCCCCCGCCGCGTCATGGTGCCACTGCTCATCTCCAGCCTGGTGGGAGGCTTGTTCGGGGCCTTGCTGCTGCTGCGAACTCCTGCTCGCACTTTTCTGCAAGTGCTGCCCTGGCTCATGCTGGGCGCGACCCTGATGTTCGCTTTCGGCCACCGCCTGACCGCGCTGTTCCGCGCCGATCTCGGCAAAACCGCGACCACGGCCGCCATCACCGGCGCTTCCATCTTTGAGTTGTTGGTGTCGGTGTATGGGGGATACTTCGGCGGCGGGCTTGGCATCATGAACCTGGCCATGCTCTCCGCCATCGGCATGAGCGACATTCACGCCATGAACGCGCTGAAGTCAGTCTTGGGGAGCGCCATCAACGGCGTGGCCGTGATCACGTTCCTGGCAGCGCGCGCCGTGTACTTCAAACAAGCAGGGGTGATGGTCGTCGGCGCCATCCTCGGCGGATGGTTCGGCGCTCACTATGCCCAGAAATTGCCGCCAGCCTGGATTCGCGGCTTTGTTATCTTCGTGGGAACAACCATGTCGGCATATTTCTTCTGGCGGGCCTATCGTTGAGCCCTACTCGCTGCACTCACTGACGGGAGTGGCCATACCCTCAGCCGGACGACCGCTTCCCCTCCGAACGCGGCCGCCCCAACTCGCTTCCCACTAGGTGCTGATGCGGAACGTCTTGTTGCTCTTCAATTTCCCCGAAGGCGTCGTGACCACCACCGCCCCCGAAGTTGCCCCGGTCGGCACTGTCGCCGTGATCTCTGAACTCGACACCACCGTGAACGCAGCGGACAAACCGTTGAAGGTCACGCTGGTGGCGCCGGTCAGGTTTGACCCCAGGATGACCACCGACGCTCCCACCTTGCCTGAGGGTGTTTGAGTTTCAACAAACGCACCCAGCCCGTTCGACACCTTGAACACGGTCCCGTAGCCCCTCGTCCCGCCTTGATTCGTGACTCCGTAGAAACTGCCATCGGTACCCTGCACCAGCGCTCGGGGATACTGGCCATCGGGACAAGTCTTGCCACCCGCCGGACAGAAGTTGTACAGCGTGGTCAGCACCCCTTGCGGTGTCAACATCCAGGCGGTGCCGCACCCGTAGGAAGAGTTGTAGCACTTCGCCCCGGTTCCGCCTGTTGCGGATGTGCCATAGAAATTTCCGTCGGTACCCTGGACCAGTTGCGACGAGCCGACGCCGTCCGTGCAATTGGTGAGCAAGCAAAACGTGTGCACCGTACTGTACTTGCCGCTGGAAGTGATTTTGAAGATGGTCGCATTGCCGTTGCTGGCGGCGCCGGCCGGTCCGTAAAAACTCCCGTCATTGCCCTGGATCAGTGGACCGCCCTGCACCCCGAGCGGGAAGTTGTAGAGCGTGGTCAGCGTGCCCGTGGCGGTGATTTTGAAAATCGTGCCCCAGCCGTTGGTTCCGCCCGAGGCGGTGACTCCGTAGAAGTTACCGTCAGTGCCTTGGACAATACCCGCAAAAGGACTCGCGCCGTCCGGACAGCCCGTTTGGGTGCAGAAATCGTACAGAGTGCTGAAATTTCCCGCCGGCGTGATCTTGTACACAACGCCGCAGCCATACAGGCAAGAACCGCCGCTGCCACCCGTGATGGTGGTCCCGTAGAAGTTGCCGTCCATCGCCTGGATCACAGGACTATAAGGCGTGGAGCCGTCGTTGCAGTGGCGCTCGGTGCAGAAGCTGTAGAAGGCAGTCAGAGTGCCGCTCGACGTGACCTTAAATATCGAGCCGCCCGTGCTGGCTCCGCCGTGCGCGCCGCCCTTGCTGTTGGTTCCGTAGAAGCTGCCGTCAGTCGCCTGGATCAAACTGGCGTAGCTGTTGTCGCCTTGGCCTTCCACCACCGTCACGGTTCCCTGCGGGCTGACGTTGTAAACCGTGCCGTGTCTGCCAGTGCCGCCGTACAGCGTGGTGCCGTAGAAATTGCCGTCAGTGCCCTGCACCAGCGGCGCGTTGGGATACTCGCCATCGCCGGCTTCGCCGAGATTGGCCAGCGTGGTGAAGGTCACGGCGGGTGGTGTGGCAAGACTCTGACCCGCGATGGTGCTGGCTACCAGAAAGACAAAGAGTGTTAAAACGAGCAGCCGCGAACTGTCCATAATGAGACCTCCTGGGGCCTGCGCCCTTTGGTTGGGGGGGCCACTAGCTTATCACGCAAGTCGCCTCGCAGTTTGATCCGCGCCTGCCTATGGCAACGGCGCCGACACGTGTTCATGCACCAGCAACCACTTGCCGTGCTCTTTGCTGAAGATGAAGGTCCAGCGGAAGGTCATGACGTCGTCTTTGCCATCTTTGCGCGTCAGCACAGAATCCACCAGGGCGGTGCCCCAATAGTCCGGGCCGGCCGGATGCATGGTGACGTCCTTAACCGTGAACTTGGCGCTCTTGTAAACCTTCAGCTCCTCGGTCACGCCCTTCTGATACTCGCTCCAGCTGTTGTACTTGAGCGGGGCGATGTCGAAGAACACGCGCGGCGAGCCTTGCGCGTAGTACTGGGCCTGGTGCGCGGCGTCGAGGGTCCCCCATCCGTCCCAAATCTCTTGCAGATAGGCCGGGGTAACGGCGGCGGACGGGGGCGCTTTGCGGACGGCGGGCTTGGCGTCTTGGGCCAACACGGGCAGTGCGATGGCGCAAAGAACAGTCAGGCACAAAAACTTGCGATTGAAGTGATGCATGAATCCCTCCTGGGTCAGGACGGAATTTTCGCACACCCGGCGGCGCCGCACAAATGCTTCAAAACCTGAAGGCTGGTAGCAAAGTAAGTTGCTCACCACCGCAGGCGCGGCGCGTCCAAACAGTGTTCGCGGCGCTTACGTTTGCGCAGTATCCAATTTGCGAAGTATCCAAAGATAACAAAGATTTACAAACAAAGTTGGAACTTAGTTGGTGAGCGCAGCGTAACTGGCAGGGTAAGCGGGATCGAGTGGGGTGGTAAGGAACCAGAAGCAGTAAGAAAATTTGCGGGGTTCAGGGATTGGTCCGAACTCGGTTTGGCGGCCCAGAGCGGAACCACTCCCCGGGAACAATGGCGCGAGCGGTGCTCGTGACGTTGCGCTGACCCCGCGTTGGCATTGTAGGGTTTGCGGCAGAATGCAACACCGCCGCAGCAACCAGGGTCGCCCACAGCCGTACCCGGCCCGGCCCGGGCATTTCACGAGGAGAGATCATGAAATTGTCCAATGCTTTAAAGAGTAGTGTTGCAAAGAGTCTAGTGATGGGGCTGGCCATGTTGCTCGCCTCCAGCGCATTCGCGTCTTCCAAACCCACATTCGAAACCCGTGAGTCCTTGAACCTGAACGGCCAGAAGTTGCCCGCAGGCTCGTATCAACTACAGTGGCAGGGAACCGGCCCTAACGTGGAGGTCAGCTTCCTGCAGGGCAAGAAAGTCGTAGCCACCACCACCGCCCACATGGTCGACCGCGACAGCCCCGCTCCGTACGATTCTGCCGTAGTCACCCATGACAAGGATGGCAGCGCCAGCCTGTCTGAAATTCGATTCTCTGGCAAAAAGTATGTGCTGTCCGTCGCCGGCTCCACCGACAAGAACAGCCTGGAAGAAAGCCCAACCAAGTAAGCGGCGCTAACCTCCACCCAAGTTACGCACACACGGGGAGCGCATGGGTGCTCCCCGATTGTTTTGAACCCGCTTCGAGTGTTCCACACGGAACATTTACCAAAGCCGTGACGGTCGAGGGATCAACCACATCCGAGGAACTGTGGAAACGCGGCGTTTCCTGTGTTGGGGAAGTTCGCGTCGTCGGGCAAAATGGTTGTGGCAAATGCCATTGCGCAAATGGGTTAGACCATTGGTTAATGGCATTGATGAACGGTAAAATTACTCTGGATCGAGCCGGACGCTTGATCCTGCCCAAAACTCTTCGCGATGAGTTGCGCCTCGCACCCGGGGATACATTCGACCTGACGGTGAAGGGGGAGGAAGTGACCCTGCTGCCGCGGCGCAGCTCCGCTCCGCTGCAAAAGGAGCGCGGCGTGTGGGTGTTCCGCACCGGCAAGCCGTTGCGAGCGGAGGAGACCGAGGAGACCCTGCGCGACATTCGAGCGCAACGCCAGCGTCAGGCCGCCGGGGTTGGCCGGTGAAAGCGTTTCTAGACACCTCGGTGCCGGTGGCCACGTTCTACGCGGACCACGAACATCACGCGGCGAGCATCGAATTATTCTTGCGCTTCCAGAAAAAAGAAGTGTGCTGCGCCGCGCACAGTATGGCCGAGGTCTATGCCACTCTCACGGGCATGCCGGCTCCGCGGCGGGTCAGCGGGAATGAGGCGATGCTTTTTCTGGGCGACATCCGCGACCGGCTGACGCTGGTTGCGCTGACGGAGCGGGAGTACTACGAAGTGATGGAAGCCTCGGCCGCAGCCGGGTGAGCGGCGCGATTTACGACTCGCTCCTGGGCTGCTGCGCCATCAAAGCCAAGGCCGAGGCGATCTACACCTGGAACGTCAAACACTTTCAGCTTCTGCCCGCGGCCATCGCGCGGCGGGTGAAGATGCCGGAGCGGCGGTGAGGGGGAGGCATCTTGCCCGCGCATTTCCCCGGTTAGACCAGTTCGATCGAAACCCGCCGCCCCACGATCGCTGCCGCCCGCTGCAGGCTCGACAGTGTGATGTCGTCTTTTCCATTGAGCAGGCGGTCCACCTGAGTGCGGCTGGTCTTGAGGAGCACGGCCATTCTATTTTTCGAGATTTTCTTTTTCTTCATGGCCGCGGCGAGCTGCCAGGCGACAACTTCCTTGACCGCTTGCGCTTGCGACTCCTCGAAGATGCCTTCCTGCTTGAGGAAGTCATCAAGGCTTGAACCCATGTGTTTCTTGCTCATTGTTGTTCTGACTTTGCCAGCACGCATGTACTTTATATAGTACAGTGCGCGAGGCAATGAGCAGGCTGGCGCTCATCTGAGCCGAGGCCTGGGTCCTGTGGTTTGATTGAGCCGAAGGCACGGTTGGCGTAATGTAGGAAGACATAGGGACGGGAGGACCGCCGCGATGGCGATTGAAATTCACCAGCCGGAACTCGAGGCCCTGATCCGCGAGCGGATGGAGAGCGGCGGATTCCGCAGCATCGAGGATGCCCTGCTGCAAGCACTGAAGTCTTCGCCGCTGCCCGCGCGGAGCGGGGAGGCAGTGGAAGCCTCAGCCCTGACCGGAGCCGGTCTGGTGGCAGCGATGCAGGCTTCGCCGTGCAAAGACATCGACTTGGAACCGGCCCGCTCATGAGCGATCCCAACCGCCATATCGAGTTACGTTAAGGAGTTGCTTAGAGTCGACGGGAGACATTCACAGCTTAGCGATGACTCTAGCCATCCCCGAAAATGTCAAATCAATTCTCACCCGTTCCTTCGTAGGCGCTTGCGATCCAGCGATCGACTGCCTGTCCCGAGACGTCTTCAATGACAGCTTGCTTTTCGAAGGCCTCGCCCAACACACCAGAAACGAAACCGATAACATTGCGATGCCAAACGATAACATTTCCTACAGTAATTGGCTGCGGGCTTTCAAAAGTGGATCTGCTCTCTGATGCTTGGTCACTTCGGTGAACGATTTGGTGGCGTCGCTGAATCATCTGATTAAGTATTGCGAATCTCTCAGTGTGATCGGGATTCTTCATTCCCATTCTTTCCAGCCACTGCTTAATCACGTCGGTGCTGTTGAACACGGTGTTGCCTAGATATTCCCGAACGGATGACTGCAGTACGTCATCGACTGTATGCCCGCGGTATTTCGCTAACTTGCCCAAAGTAAACTTTTCCGAGCGGCCTGGCAATCCGGCGAGGGGAATCCCGTCGAAACTGTCGTCATCCCACAGTCGTGACATATCCGTGGCCAGGGACTTGAGGAAGTCCTCAAGGTAAGCATGAGTAAGGACAACCGCGGCGCGCAGCACATCTTCTGCGGGCCCTTCCGGAAGTTTCGATGAAGCCATGACCAGGTCGGAAATCCGTTTCAGACTAGATTCGTAAGGAAGAAAATAAGGCTCGTAGCGGACCACTAGCTCTTCGACTAAAGCTGTTGCCGCCTTTAAGGCCTGATCTCTTGCCTCGATTCGGAGTTGAGCAAAGTCGCCTGCCGCAACAGCCGTCGATGCACTCAATCGCTTCTCGAGTTCTGGAAGTCGCTCGTCGAGGAGTTTGTCCACTTGGGCAGGAACAGCCTCAAGTAGGTTTTGCCGAAAGGTGCCGATGAAACTCACGTTCGTGTTAGCCACATCCGGCCCGTCACGTTTAGGGCTCATACACCTTGTTCTCCATGAAAACCAAATTCGAAGAGTGGACCCTGGGCCGTAGGTCTCGACCCTATGGGCACGAAACCGAGCGCGGCGACCCGAAGCCGGGGCGCAAATCTCGTACGTGCGTATGTTTTGCCCCGATCAGATGATAGCAATTTCCGGCGATTCAGTGGGAAGGTGCGCTTTCCAGGTTCAATTTGCCGGGATGTGAGCCAGGACAATAGGAGTCGCTATGCCTTCTTCCATTTACCATTGCTCCATGCCCAAGCCCCCACAAATTGCCCGTCCCACCAAGCGCACCTCTCCCCCCACCGTCGCCATCTCCTCCCGAGGCGCAACTCGGCTGAAGGCCGGGCACGTGTGGGTTTATCGCTCCGACGTAGTTAGAGCCGACGGCGTGGCCGCCGGCGCTCTGGTCAGCGTTACCGACGAACGCGGCCGCCCGTTTGGTACTGCCCTCTACAGCGATGCGTCGCAAATCGCCGTCCGCATGATCGCCCCAGGCCCGGTGAAGGACCTCGCGGCGCTGGTTCGTCAGCGCATTCAGGAGGCGATTTCCTATCGTGACAAAGTGGTGCGTGAGAGCAATGCCTACCGCGTCGTCTTCAGCGAAGCCGATGGCTTGCCCGGCCTCATTGTGGACCGCTACGACGACGTACTATCCGTGCAAATCCTGACCCAGGCCATGGATACTGCACCCGTGCGCGAAGCCGTGTTGGCCGCTTTGCAGGACGAACTCCATCCTGCCGGCATCGTCGAACGCGTAGACCCGCGTGTCCGCGAACTCGAAAAGCTGCCCCCCAAAGAGTCAGCGCTCCTCTCCGGCAGCAAAGCCGACGCCGTCTTCACCATGAACGGAGTCAAGTTCCACTTCGACGCCCTCGAAGGCCAGAAGACCGGCGCGTTTCTCGACCAGCGCGAGAACTATGCCGCCGCCGTCCAATACGCCCACGGCGATGCCCTCGACGCTTTCTGCTACCAGGGAGGCTTTGCCCTTCATCTCGCGCAGCGTTGTACTTCGGTTGCCGCCGTCGACAGTTCTCGGCCTGCACTTGAAATCGCCGAGCAAAACGCCGCCCTCAACCAGCGCGAGGTCGAGTGGATGGAGGCTAACGCATTCGATCTGCTCAAGGACTATTCCACCGCAGGGCGACACTATGACACCATCGTGCTCGATCCCCCCGCCTTCGCCAAAACCAAGCTCACCGTCGATACCGCGCTGCGCGGCTACAAGGAACTGAACCTGCGGGCGCTGAAGATGTTGCGTCCGGGCGGTGTGCTGGTTACCTGCTCCTGCTCCTACCACGTCGGTATGCCCCAATTCCTCGAGATGCTGGCCGCAGCTGCTCTCGACGCCCACCGCAGGGTCCGGCTGGTAGAGACGCGCGGTCAGGCCAAAGACCACCCCGTGCTGCTCAATGTGCCGGAAACGAGCTACTTGAAGTGCATCATCTTAACCGTAAGCGACTGAAAATAAAGCAAATAAAATTGTTGACAATAATACACTCATATTTTATGCTTATATCCAAGTTAGAAACATCGATGGTGCCGGTTGTTCGCCATTCGAAATTTTTCTTTTAGGAGGCATTGACCATGACTGTTGTGACCCGTTGGGATCCCTTCCATGAGTTTTCGACTTTGCAGGATCGCATGAACCGCCTTTTCCGCGAGAGCCAGACCGATGGCCGCGAAGAGGCCCTGACCACCACCAGCTTTGCGCCGCCGGTGGACGTGTATGAGGACGAGCAGAATATCGTGTTGAAGATTGAAGTTCCGGGCATCGACGAGAAGGACGTTGACGTCCGGATTGAGAACAACACGCTCACCGTGCATGGCGAGCGCAAGTTGGAAAAGGAAGAGAAGGAAGAGAACTACCGCCGCGTGGAGCGTCAGTATGGGAGCTTCACCCGAACCTTCACCTTGCCGCAAACGGTGGATGCCGAAAAGGTCTCGGCGCACTACGACAGAGGCGTGCTCAAAGTGAATTTGTCCAAGAAGGCCGAAGCCAAGCCCAAGCAGATCAAAGTGAACGTGGGCTCGAACGGCGACAAAACCCTCGAGGGCAAACGCAGCGGAACCGCAGCATAATCTTTCAGCCAGTCACGCAGTGGGGGAGGCCATGGGCCTCCCCCACAATTTGTAATTCAGCCTCAACCAGCGATCAGCATCGCGCCCCGTCGCCGGCCCTAGCGCTTCATCCCCCGATCCATCGCCTCATTCGCCAATCGATCGGCATCCAGGTTGTGCTCGCGCATGGCGTGCTCAATGCGAAACCAGGCGAGCTTGCGGATTTTCTGCTGCGCCTCATCGAACAGCTTTCTCAAGTCTGGATTCTTCACTTTGTAAATACCCTTGAGCTGGCGCACCATCAGTTCCGAGTCGCTCACCACCCGCAGCGCGTGCGGCGCATGCGAGACCGCATAGTCCAGTGCAGCCAGCAGGCCTCGATACTCCGCAACGTTATTAGTCTGGCGTCCCAAGAATTCGCTGAGTTCCGCCACCAGACGCTTGTCCTGGTCTTGAATAGCGACCCCGTATCCGGCTGGGCCCGGGTTGCCGCGCGCGCCGCCATCCACATGCGCCACCAGATACTTCTCGGGCATCGCTGGTTTCGACGCGGGAAACAGGCTGGGGCGGTCGTCACTCGGTATGGCGCGGCTCGGGATGGCGCGGTTCGGCATGGCGCTATCGTCCCAGGGCCAAGCGTGCCGACAAACGTTCCGGCAACTCGGCCGCCAAAATTCGCTCCTGCGCGCGCTGCAGATTATAAGGCACGCGATAAAAAGTTACCGCGTAGGGTTCATCATCGAAAATTGCGAATGACGCGCGCCAGTCGCCATCGCGCGGTTGGCCCACTGATCCGGGATTAATCAGGTAATGCTGATTCTTACGGAGCCGCCACTCGCAGCGATCGGTCCACTCGGATGTTTTGTAACTGGGTTGAAACGTCTCCGCAGTCTGCGCGCGGTCAAAGAATCCCCCTTGCTGATGGGTATGCCCGAAAAAAGTCAGGCTGGCGGCAGCCATGATTAGCGGAGGCATGGCGTCGCTCCAGTTCACGATGTAGTCATCCTCATCGATCGGAGAGCCATGAACAAATTGAGCGGAAGGCAATTCCGGGCGGCGCACCGGGCCCTGAGGCAGCGTCTTCAGCCACTCCAGATTCTCGGGTGTCAATTGTTGCCTGGTCCACAGCGCAGCAAAGCTGGCCATGGGATTGAAGTCGCTGATGTCAATTTGTCCGGTTGCGGCGCGGTCGTGATTGCCGCGAACGAAGACCCCGCCCAGGGCGCGCACCCGCTCGATAACTTCATTGGGACAGGCGCCGTAGCCAACCAGGTCCCCCAGGTTCGCCACCAGGTCGCACGCCGGCGCTGCGGCCAGACAGGCTTCCAGAGCCTCCAGATTGCTGTGGATGTCGCTAAGAACCAGTACTCGCAAAAAGTCACCTGGGCGAATTGGGGATTATAGAACACATCGCTATTTCTGGTTTATGACGGGACAACGCGCCCAATGCCCGGCACCCACTTGCACAAGCGGCGGCAGCCCTCGCTGGCATTCTGCTACGCGCCACTCGCAGCGCGGCTCAAACGGACATCCTGGGGAAATCGCATGGGCCGACGGAGCCATGCCGGGAATCGCGGGAAGGTCCACGCCGCGCTCCGACCGTAACGTCGGCACCGACGCTTTCAAACCTTGGGTGTAGGGATGCGCCGGAGCGAAAAACACATCGTGCTTGCTCCCCAGTTCCACCAGGCTCCCCGCATACATCACTGCCACCCGGTCGGCCACCTGCGAAACCACTGCCAGATCGTGCGAGATGAAGAGCATTGCCATCCCCAGTTTTTGTCGCAAGCCGTCGAGCAAGTCCAATATCTGTGCTTGGATGGTCACGTCCAGCGCGGTCGTGGGTTCATCGGCGATGATTAACTCCGGCCGGTTCGAGATCGCCATAGCGATCATCACCCGCTGCCGCTGGCCGCCCGAAAGCTGGTGCGGATAACTGCGCGCCCGCTCTGCAGGTTCAGAAATGGCGACTTCATTCATGGCTTCGGTCGCGCGCCGCCGCGCTTCACGTTTCCCGATGGAGTGGTGGGCCAGGATGGCTTCGGCGATCTGGTCGCCCACCCGCATCACCGGATTCAGCGCGGTCATGGGCTCCTGGAAAATCATGGAGATCCGCGAGCCGCGCACCCGCCGCAGCGCCTCGCCCTTGAGCCTGAGCAAATCCACCGTGCCGGCTTCGCCCTGGTAGAGGATTTCTCCGCTCGCGCTGGCTCCAGCAGGAAACAGTTGCAGAATGGACAGCGCGGTCAAAGACTTGCCGGAACCCGACTCGCCGACCAGTCCGAGCACTTCGCCGCGATCCACACTGAACGAAACTTCGCGGACCGCCACAGTGGGTTGGGCCGACTGCTTCGATCCGGGAAAACTCACCGTTAGATTGCGAACTTCCAGCAGCGGCGCCACCCATTCATCCTAGCAGGGAAGCAGAAAGTGACATGCGCCAGGCTACACCTCGCCGTCGATCGAGAGCGACAGTCCGGCAACTCTCTGATGCTCGGGCTTCGCGAGTTGCCGCCGAACCTGCTCGCCATTAGTATCGATTGCATGCGGACAAGCGGATTCCTCTTCACTTGCGTCCTCGCCTTGGCCGCGATGAGCGAGGGGCAGACCATCACCTTGACCCTGCAGCAAGACCTCAGCTCGAAATTGCATACTGGCACGCTCTTTACCGCTAGCGATGCCCAGGGTAAGGTTTACCACGGCCATGTGGTCACTCATCCGGCGCGGCGCCTGCTGCGGCGTGGCTCCATGCGATTGGTATTCGACGATCCGGTTGTTCTCGCCGAAAGCGAAGGCATCTTCCGGGCAGGAAATAAAATGCGGTTGCTGAAGTTGGGTGCATCGCTCGCAGCCGCGAAATTAGCGGACGATGCCGTGGATGGCGCCATCGGTGCGACCAAAGCTCGCTATGTTGGCCTTGGGGTCGGAGCCGCCCTGATTCTCTTGCAAAAAGGCGGCGAAGCCAAGCTTCACCGGGGGGACACCGTCGAGGTCGAACCGCGACGCTCTGCCCTTGGGAAATCAGACTAACTACTCCCTATAGGCTCTTTGCCCTTGCGTTTTCCCTCCTGTCTGATGTACAAACCAGCGTTACACTCTTGGCGCTCTGGCCGTGTACTCTGCCTGGGCGGGATCCGGCCCATTTGCCTCTTACCGAGAGATTGAATTGAGGAGTCCTATGAAATTCAGTCTGCGAATTTCGCTCGTTTCCATCCTTGCTTTGACCACATGGGCCGCCGCTCAAAATTCCGCCACCGGCGATCTTCGGGTGACTGTAAAAGATCCAAACGGCAGTCTGGTCACCAATGCCACCGTCACCGCCACCGACCAGACCAAGGCCTTCGAGCGCTCCACGAGTAACAATCTGGAAGGCGAGTATATTCTGCTCTCGCTGCCCCCGTCCGTCTATACCATCGTTGTGCAGGCTCCGGGTTTCGCCCGGCTCGAAGCCAAGAATCAACTGGTCACGGTTGGACAACGCCGGGACCTGCCTCTCTCCCTGACTTTGGCCGCAGTCACTGAAACGGTGGACGTTACCTCGGAAGCGGCGGTGGTCGAAACCCAGCGTAGCGCCTCCACCAACACCGTCGAGCAGCGCCGCATTGATAACCTTCCCACCAATGGCCGCAACTACATCAATTTCGCCCTCACCGATTCTCGTCTGGCTCGCGACACCGCGCCTTCCATCGGCGCCGCCCCAACCTCTGGCCTGAACATTGCCGGCCAGCGCGCTCGCGCCAACCTGGTCAACGTGGATGGTGTGGACTTCGTAGATAACTCCACCAACGGCATCCGTTCCACCGTCTCGCAAGAAGCGGTGCAGGAGTTCCAGATCCAGACCAACAGCTATGCTGCCGAATACGGACGCGCCTCTGCCGGTGTCATCAACATCATCACCCGCTCGGGCTCCAATGATTTTCACGGCAGCGTCTTTGGCTACCTGCGCAATCGCAACTTCCAGGCGGTCAATCCCTTTTCGACCGTCTCGAATCCCGCCTATACCCGCACCCAGTTCGGGGCCGCCTTTGGGGGCGCCATCAAGCCGGGCAAGACTTTCTACTTTTTCTCCTACGAAGGTACCCGGCGTCAGGAGACCGGATTCTCCTCCATCGGTGCCGACAACTTCGGTCTGCTCCCCTTTGATACTTCGCAAGTCGGCTTACCTCTGGGCACTCTGCAACTTACTCCCGACCAGATCGGATTCTTGACCAATCCCGCCGTGCTTTTCGCCGAAGGCACGGTGCCGGGATTTGCTCAGGAGGTCGGACAGTATGCCGGACTGGCCGGAGCTTCCTCTGGTCAAGCGGTTAACGGTTTCTGGCCCACTTCGCTCACCGGCATCCCGGGCTTTAGCAGTTTCCCCACCACCTGCTTGCCTCCCGGCCCTTGCTTCGTGCCCCAATCCTATGTCTCGCTCAACTCCCTACGCGGCAACTTCCCGGTTTCGGAGCGCACAGATTTGTATTCGCTTCGCCTTGACCACAACCTTAGCCTGAACAACCACTTGATGCTGGCAGGGCGGGTCAGTCCCAGCGACGTCACTGGCATCCAGGTGCAGGCCCAGGGTCCTCAGAACTTCGGGCAAAACGCTTTTTCGCGCACCTCGAACCAGGACTACCACGATCTCTCCATAAGTGCCCAAGACCAGTGGACCCTGAGTAACAACAAGATCAATGAGCTCCGCTTCCAGTACGCCCGCCGCGGCTTGAACTATGGCTTCTCACGCGGTGCCGGTGGCTCTAACGTCGCCGTGAATATCCCCGGCGTGGCCTTCTTCGGTCGCGAGCCCTTCTCTTATGTCCAGCGCACCGAGCAGCGCTATCAAGTGGTTGATAACTTTTCCTGGAGCAAGGGGAGCCACACCATTAAGTTCGGCGTGGACGGCAACTATATTCCCCTACAAGCCAACTTCACCGTCAACTTCGGCGGCATTTATAACTTCGGGACTCAGAGCATCTTCCCCGGCGTCACCCCTCCCGGAGTTCCTCAGTTCCCCGCCTTCAGTGCCGTGCAAGCTTACGGGGCCGGCATTCCTTCTAACTTCATTCAGGGTGTTGGTAATCCCCACGATGCTTTCTCCAACTCCATTCTCGGCGTGTTTGCCCAGGACTCGTGGCGGGTTAAGTCGAACCTGACCATCAACTACGGCGTCCGCTATGACGTCGAGTTCACCCCCCAGTTCAACGCCCTTACTCCGCTTGCGACCTACGGCCAAAACTTCCTGGGCACAACGAAGGGCATTCCGCGTGATTACAACAACATCAGCCCGCGGGTCGGCGTTGCCTGGGATCCATGGAAGAATGGCAAGAGCGTATTCCGCGGCTCTTATGGAATTTTCTATGGTCACCCGCTGCTCGGCCTGGCTTTCATTTCCGATGTTACAGATGGCACCAAAGCGCCCCAAATTGTCCTGTTCCCGGGTCCTCCCGGAGGTTGCACTCCAACCCTTTCGAACCTGAATGCCAGCAACGCATTTCAAGGCTTGCTAAGTTGCCTTCCCGCCGCCTTCACTTATCAGCCCAACCAGCAGCGCTTTGATCCCACTGCCAACGCCCAGTCTTTGTTTGTGAATCAGGGCTATCTGGCCGCGGGTGTACCATTGGCGATTCAGCCCTTCGGCTTTCCTAACACCAAAAATTTTGTCACAGACTACACTAACCAGGCCAATCTGACCTTTGAGCGCGACTTAGGCCACGACTACTCTCTTGGCATAGAGTGGAACTTTGCCGGAGGCCGCCACATCAACCGGCCCGTCAATGTCAACGCGGCGCGGACCGACCTTCTGGTGGCCAACTGGCAGGCTGCCCTCAGCGATCCCACATCCAACGCCCAGTTGGGCCCGCTCGCAGTGGGTACCGGTGCTGCCCCTTGCGGAGTGAATCCCAGCGGCGTGCCTTGGGTTTCCGCGGCTCTTACCAGCTTCTTCCGGCCCTCCGGCTTGAATCCGTCCATCGCCAACGCCTTCATTGCCGGCGGCGCTGGTGCTTGCGTCGGGCTGGCCAACCAACTCCTGCAAGCGGCCGGACTGCATTCCACTTGCGACCCCACTACCCTGACCAACTGCGTGCCCTTCAGCGACGCGGCTGCCAACGCCTCTACCGGCAGCTCGGTGTATCATGCTCTTACTGTCAACTTAAAGAAGCGTTTTGGACGGCACTACGAGTTACTGACCTCTTACACCTGGTCTCACGCCATCGACGACTCCACCGATTTGCAGGCGCCACTTTCTCCGCAAGATAACTACAACGCCAACGCCGAACGCTCCAACTCCGCTTTTGACCAGCGTCACCGTCTGGTCTTCAGCATGGTGTACCAGACCGGACACATCGGCGGCAGCGCTTGGGTGAACCGGTTGTTCGGCGATGTTACCGTCTCTCCCGTATTTGAATACGTGTCGGGACGCCCCTTCAACATCATCGTAGGCGACGATCGTAACTTTGACTTTTCCAGCAACACCGACCGTCCGCTCACCGCGTCCGCCGGCGCTACTAACAGTTGCGGAGACACCGCTGCGCCCTCCCGCTACTCCCCCACCGGATTCTTCATCCCCGCCTGCTTCTTGAATGGCACCACCATCGGCAATCTGGGACGCAACGCCGGCACCAAGCCCTATAACGTCTTCACCGACCTGCGCGTTTCCAAGCTCATCCGCCTGGGCGAGCGCTTCTCGATTGAAGGCAGCGCAGACGCATTTAACCTGATCAATAAATTCAACGTCGCCGACGTGAACCCGCTGTGGAACACCGGCCAACCCCCCAGCGCAGCCTTCGATCCGCGCCAATTCCAATTCTCGCTAAGGGTGAGGTGGTAGCCGTAGCAACTGACATGACGTTTGGGTAAATGACGACGGACAGGCGTCTTTCTGACAACTGGCAACTGTTCTGCCAGCAGGCAACCGCCTTTCTGGCAACTGACTAAAACCATGAGCCACACTGATACCCCCTCCCCGCGAACCCGTCTGGTGCGCGAGCCACAGCGCGGCGTTTACGACCGCGCCGAAGCCTATCGCATTCTCGACGAGGCTTTCCTGTGCCACGTGGGCTTTGTTGCCAACGGACAGCCCTACGTCATCCCTACCTCCTACGGACGCGACGGCGACGTGCTCTACATCCACGGCTCGGCCGCCAGCCGTATGTTGCGCCAACTCGATGCGGGCGTGCCCGTCTGCATCACCGTCACCTTGCTGGATGGCCTGGTGCTGGCGCGTTCCGCGTTCAACCACTCCATGAATTACCGCTCCGTGGTGGTGCTGGGAACGGCAACGCTGGTTTCCGATCCGGCGGAGAAGCTTCGCGCCCTGCGTCTGCTTACCGAACACATCCTGCCGGGACGCTGGGAAGACTCGCGCCAGCCCAACGACAAAGAGCTCAAGGCGACCAGCGTGCTGCGTCTCCCCATCGGCGAGTTTTCCGCCAAGGTACGCACCGGCCCGCCCATTGACGACGAAGAGGACTACGCCTTCCCCACCTGGGCCGGAGTGATTCCGCTACAGATGACAGCCGGCCGCCCGATTGACGATCCGCGCCTGGAACCAGGACGCGTGCTGCCGGAATATCTACAGGACTACAGCCGGAAACGCTAAAGAAAGAAGGGGCCAGGAACGCCACCCCTCGACTTGTCATCCCGAGCGGAGCAGGGATCTGCATTTCGCCTGCAACCCTACGACTTTGACCTCCACCCGACCCCGCGCTTTTCAGATTCTCTTCCAGCAACCAAAAACTGTTGCGTTTTGCAACACCTCGACGCTACTGCCATTTGCAAGCGCGCTGGCGCAGTCGGGATTCCCGATGGCTTAACACCCTGCCTCAGACCCCCGTCGTCGACTGTAGGGGCACTAGCGGTCAGTAAAACGCCATTCCACGTCTCACCTCGCTGCGAATCTGGGCTGAACGGCGAGCCGTTTTTACAGAAACTGATACAAAACTCCCGGAAGTCTTTTGTTTTCAATAAGTTTGATTAAAACGTCACATCTTTGCCGAAAGCGATGCCTATTCGAAGCCCCTGCCGCAGATTAAGCTCGCCGGAGTTCCCGAACGCCCGCTACTTTTTCGTCCACTGGTCCACCCAGTCGTTGACTGTCTTGTACCAAAGTTGCGAATTTTGCGGCTTGAGCACCCAGTGGCCTTCGTCGGGGAAGTAGAGCATCTTCGACGGCACGCCCATGGTCTGGAGTGTGG
>JBBQVN010000069.1:0-17534 GCA_038211475.1 Terriglobales bacterium
GCTCGCCTCGCGCCGGAAAATGGCGAAGCTTCGGAGAGGCCCTGCCCCGCCTCTGTTCACCTCGTTGGAAAATGGCATGCAGCAAATGGTGGACGCCGTAATGGCGAAGCTCAACCCCGCGTCTGTGCGCACCGGAACATCAGTGGAAGCAGTGCTGCGCGAGAAGGAAGGTTGGCGCGTGGTCGCCGACTCCGGCTCCGAACTCTTCGACAGCGTGATAGTGGCTACTCCCGCTCAGTCGGCTGCCAACTTGGTTAGCGGAGCCAGCAACGATCTGGCCGCCCTGCTTCGCACCATCCGCTACAGTTCGTCGGTCACGGTCACACTGGGCTACGACAAAGCGGTGCGCGATTCGCTGCCGCCCGGCTTCGGCTTCCTGATTCCGCGCAGCGAAGGCAAACGCATGTTGGCCGCCACCTTCGTGCACAACAAGTTTCCCCATCGTGCACCGGAGGACCGCGCCCTCATTCGTTGCTTCCTAGGCGGCGCGCGCGATGAACAAATTCTTGATCTTGAAGAAGACCAGATTCTGCAGATCGTCCGCAGCGAACTGCGGCAGATCATCGGACTCACTGCCGAACCTCGCTTTGCCCGCGTTTACAAGTGGAGGGCCGCCATGGCCCAGTACAGCGTCGGACATTTGGAACGCCTGGATCAGATCGAGCGCCTGCGTCAGAAGATGCCGGGTCTGGCGTTCGCCGGCAATGGGTTCCGCGGAATTGGAGTGCCGGATTGCGTGAAGTCAGGCCGCGACGCGGTAGAGAATCAGTTGCGCGCGCTGGGCTTAATGAAAAATGAACCCATCCCGGCGCTAGCTCCGCACAGATGACGCCGCTTCTTCGATCGCAGCGCCCAGTTGCTCACAAGCCCAGGAGATTTGTTCGCTTGTAATGATCGCTGGCGGGGCGATGAGCAGATGATCTCCGGACACGCCATCGACGCAGCCCTGCATGGGATAAACCATCAGCCCACGCCGATGAGCAGCCTGCGCCACTCGGCTCGCGAATGTAAGCTCGGGCGCAAACCACTGTTTCGTCTTGCGGTCCGCCACAAATTCCACTCCCCACAGCAGTCCCAAGCCGCGCACATCGCCGACCACATCGAGGCTCAGCATTTGCTTTAGACCCTGTTCGAGTTGGGCGGCTGCCGTACCGGGCTGCGACGAGTCTGCTGCCCTTACCAACTCTTCTGACCGGATTCTTCGCAAGACTGCCTGCCCGGCCGCAACCGAAACGGGATGCGCATTGTAGGTAAGGCCGTGCAGAAACGCCCCCGACCCAGCAGCGATCGTCTCGACGACTTGGCGCGTGGCCAGCACAGCCCCTAGCGGCGCGTATCCGCTGGAAAGCCCCTTAGCCGTCACTAGAAGGTCAGGCGCAATGCCCCAATGCTCGACCGCGAAGTTGCGCCCGGTGCGCCCTATGCCGGTCATCACCTCATCGACAATCAGCAACACGTCCCGGTGCCGGCAAATCTCGGCGATGCTCTGCAAATATCCCGGCGGTGGAGTCACTGCACCTAGCGTCGCACCACTCATCGGCTCGCAGATGAAAGCCGCCACTTCGCCGCCGGCGGCATCAATAGCGCGGTCCAGTTCCGCAGCGTACTCCAGTCCGCAATTTTGGCATCCGTCGGCGCAGTCGTAGTTGCAGCGATAGCAGTAGGGCGTGCCGATGTGCTCGAACTCGCGCACCATGGGCAAATACATCTCGCGCCGCCACCGGTTGCCAGAAACCGCCAGCGCGCCTAGCGTCGAGCCGTGGTAACTCTGCTGGCGACTGATGACGCGATAGCGTTCCGGATGTCCCGCTTCCACCTGATATTGCCGCGCCAGTTTGAGCGCCGTCTCCACGCTCTCCGATCCGCCGCAGGTGAAGTACACCGCGCCGCCGCGAAAGTGTTCGCCTGCGAACTCCAGCAACTCCTGCGCGAATTTTTCCGCCACCGGGGTGGTGAACTGGCTAGTGTGGACGAATTCTATCCGCCCGGCTTGTTCCACCATGGCGGCAGCAATTTCCGCCACTCCATGTCCGATGAAGTTCACCGCCGCGGAACCGGAGAAATCAAGGTATCGCTTGCCTTCCGCGTCCCAAACGAACACGCCCTCGCCTCGCACCGCCACGGGAAACGGCTTGCGGAACGACCGCCGCAGAACGGGAGTCAGATATTCGGGATGGGGGAGAGGATGAGACACGGTTGCAACAGGCTAGGTCAGGTCCACAACCCTTGCGCCCGGCGCGTTCTTCTTTACCGACGCGATGCCGTTGTTCCTTCCGGAAACTGACTTATACATCTCGCTCATGCCAATCACCAGAGTGTTGGCCGCGATGAGCGTGAAATAGGTCTGGCCGTTCTTGGCCACCTTGCGCTCGTACCGCTTGTCGTTGGCGGCATTCGCCTTTACGGACGCGATACCCTTCTCCGCGCTGCCTTTCTCGTGATAAGTCTCACTGGTCAAGATGACTTCGCCATTAGCCGCTTTCAGGTTGAACATATATTGCCCGTTCTTGCTTTTCTTGAGCTCAAACTTCGCCGCCATGCACGTTCCTCCCTAGCTGCAACAAAATGTCAGTTGGATGCATCGCGGAACATTTCGCCGCAGGTCGCGCGGATGCAACAGCTGTCAGCGGGACGAAGCCGAGGTTCAGCGGAAAGTTCAGTCCTGTTGCTCGACTCCACACACTGTTATCCGCCTACCCCGAGTGGGGGTAGGCGCTCGCAAAGCACGACTGCCTTAATTCCGCCGCACCACTGGCGGCACGTTCATCTTTTGCTCGTTGCCTGTCCCTGGCGTGGTCGCAGATGCTGGGCCGATGGCTGGTGCGGTCACAGCTGCCCCGGACGTGGCAGGTGCGGATGTCGACGGCGCCGACATGCCTGATTGGCTCATGCCTGGTGCGCTCACGGTTTCGTCCCCCGCAACTTTCGCCGCCGCTTTGCGAATATCGATCCCACCCTTGAAGAACGCTCCGTCCTCAATCGCGATGCGCGCCGCCACTACGTCCCCAGTCAACGAACCTTCACTGCGGATCTCCACCCGGTCGGTAGCGGCCAGGTTGCCGCGCACTTTGCCCATGATCACCACCTCGCGAGCATTGATGTTTGCGGTCACAGACCCGTTTCGACCAATGGTGACGCGGTTTCCCGGCAGGTTGATGGTCCCTTCCACCCGGCCGTCAATGTAGAGCGATTCCGATCCGCTGACTTCGCCTTTCAACAGCAGCGACTTTCCAATGGTCGCTTGTTCGGCGGCGCTGCCTCCTGCGGGACGCACCGACTCCGGCGCTGTGGGAGGCGGGTTGAAGTTAGGTCGGTCCTGCTCGCTAGGTCGAGGAGGAACGCTCGCCTGAAGGGGATTCTTCCACATGGGGTACTTCCTTTCCTGATTAAGTCCTGCTTACGTTCGAATTAAAGTCCTGATCAAAGCGCTTGGTCTAGCACCTAAAGAGCCATTGAGAATTCTATCGCCAATTGCATCGCGGTCGCCATATTTCGCTGTAGAAATTTGACTGCGCTGGTTCCCTGCGTCCGGCCGGATTGCCCGATTCCGCCGATATTGCGTAAAAAATCCCGCGGGGCGAGCAAAATCTGCGTTCGCGATAATATGAGTGTGGACGGTTTCAAAGGAGGCTTGCCCTATGCCTGCGACTGCACTTGCGGGATTCCCTGACGCCAGCGAATACGTTCCCTACTTCGAGCGCTACGTCTCGCTCATTCAGAGTGACAAACAGAATGACGACAACGGTGACGACACGCGTGACGACATCATCTCTGTGCTGGAGCGGCAAATTCCGCAAACCGTCACCTTGCTGTCGAAGCTGCCCGAGACGGCTGGCGATTTTCGTTACGATCCGGGCAAGTGGAGCCTGAAGGAAGTAGTGGGGCACATGACCGATACCGAGCGTGTCATGGCTTACCGCGCCCTGCGCATCTCGCGCGGCGACCAAACTCCTATGGAAGGTTTCGAGCAGGACGACTATGTCCGCGACGGCCCCTTCGCTCACTGCCGTTTGCAGGACTTGGTGGAAGAGTACGCGCAAGTCCGCCGCGCCAGCGTTCTACTGTTCCGTCCCCTGCAGGCTCACGAATGGCTGCGCCGTGGCATTGCCAGCGGCAACGGCTTTACCGTGCGCGCCCTAGCCTATCTGATCGGCGGACACGAATTGCACCACCGCCGCGTGATCGAGGAAAACTATCTGAAGCATCTGTCCGCCTAGTTGCCATGCCTCTTTCCGACTCCTCCATCCTGCACCACATCGAGCGTCAGCCCCGCCATACTGCGGGCTTCAAGCAACTGGTGCGCGAGTTGGGTTTGCGCGGAGACCAGCGCCGCGAACTGGCGGAAAAACTTCGTCACCTCACCGCCAAAGGCGCACTCATCGAAGTTGAGGCCGACCGCTTCGCCCTTCCTCAAGCTGCCGCCGCCACTTCCAAAAACGCTCTGGTCGGCCGCCTGAACATGCATCGCGACGGTTTCGGTTTTGTCATCCCTGACGCCGCTACCCTGGCGGCGCCGCTGAAAGCCGAACTCGCGGGCGACATCTTCATCCCGCCGCCCTTCATCGGCTCCGCCATGCACGGCGACCGCGTGCTGGTGGAAGTTTCCGACATTCGTCCAGATGGCCGCGCCGAGGGACGCATCATTCGATCGGTGGTTCGTGTTCACACCACGGTGGTCGGCATCTTCCACTACAGTTCGCGGCGCAACTACGTTACCCCGATGGACGCGAAAGTCAAACAGGAGATCGTGATTCCCGCGGGTCTGGAATATCCTGAACCCTCGCCCGCAATCACGACCGCCATCACTACAAACGTCAAGCCCGGTGCGGCCCATCCGCCGTCTCATCTACCGTCACAGCCTCGCGATCGCGTTCTAGGTGATGAAGCCGCTCGCCAGCAAGACTGGCGCGACCTCGAGGGCTTAGTCGTGGACGTGGAAATTACCGACTGGCCCACCGCCACGCAGAACCCGCGCGGCCGCGTCGTCGAAATCCTGGGCAAGCAGGACGACTTTGGGGTGGACGTTGAAGTCATCATCCGCAAGTTTCATCTGCCCCATCGCTTTCCTCCCGAGGTGGTGAAAGACGCACAGCGCCAATCCCCTTCCATCTCGTCCCAGGAACTTTTGCGCCGGCGTGACTTCCGCCACCTGCCCATTGTCACCATTGACGGCGAAACTGCTCGCGACTTCGACGACGCTGTGCTGGTGCAACAACTCCCCGGCGGCAACTACCAACTACAGGTTCACATTGCGGACGTGGCGCACTACGTGACCCAGGATTCCGCGCTTGACCAGGAAGCCCGCCTGCGCGGGACCAGCGTCTATTTTCCCGATCGCGCCGTTCCAATGCTTCCGCTCGAGCTTTCCACCGACTTGTGCAGTCTGCGGCCCCAGGTCGAACGCCTGGTGCTGTCATGTGTGATGGAAATTGACCATCAGGGCGCGGTGGTTGCTTGCGAGCTGAGCGAAGGCGTCATCCGCTCTGCTGAGCGCATGACCTACACTGCCGTCCACGCCATTCTCGAGGGCGACACTGCCGCCCGCGAACGCTATGCCGCGCTTGTCCCGGAATTTGAGCGGATGCGCGACCTGGCCATGATTCTGAATCGCAAACGACAGAAGCGCGGCTCCATTGATTTCGACTTGCCCGAGCCGGTTATCGAGTTCGACGAGTTGGGGCTCATGCGCAGCATCACCCGCTCCGAGCGCAGCATCGCCAATCGCATCATCGAAGAATTCATGCTGGCAGCCAATGAAAGCGTGGCCCAGTATCTGGAACACAAGCGCATCGCTTCGCTCTACCGCATTCACGAGAAGCCTGACGCCAAGCGGGTCTATGACTTCGAAGTCCTGGCCGCAACTTTCGGGTATTCGCTGGGGGTGGGAGCCTTACCCATCTATCGCGCCCAGATGAAGAACGACCGCCGCTCCAGCCACGGTACCGGCCGCAACGTGCGCGAGATCGAGGTGCCCAAAGAAGTTCACATCACCCCGCGAATGTATCAGAAGCTGACCGCGAAGATCGCCGGCAAGCCCGAAGAACGCATTCTCAGCTTCCTGATGCTGCGCTCGCTCAAGCAGGCGCGTTACTCCGAGGAGAACGTCGGACATTTCGCGCTGGCCGCCGCAACCTATACCCATTTCACTTCGCCCATCCGCCGCTATCCCGATCTGATCGTGCATCGCATCTTGAAGAATGTGCTGCGCGACTCCGCCGAAAAACAAGAGGGCGAGGTGCCAGTTGGAGTCTCGGCGCCTGACAGCAGCGCGGAGGTCTCGCCAGGTGCTGAGCGGGCGCCCTCGCCTTGGTCGAAACGCCGCGACCGGGCCGCCCACCAGGAGGCCCTCGTTCCCTGCAACGGTCCCATCGCCCTCGACGACCTCCACGACATCGCCGAAGAGTCCAGCATCGCCGAGCGTCGCGCGGATGATGCCGAGCGCGACCTCATGGAATGGAAAAAAGTTAAGTTCATGCAAGAGCGTCTGGGCGAGGACTTTGACGGCTTGATCGTAAGCGTCACCAAGTTCGGCCTGTTCGTGGAGCTGACCGACCTGTTCGTCGAAGGTCTGGTTCCCCTCGGTACGCTGATCGACGATCACTACACCTACCACGAAAATACGCGCCAGTTCATCGGCCAGCGTTCCCGCAAGACCTACAACATGGGAGACCGAGTGCGAGTGCTGGTGGACCGCATTGATCCGGTGGAGAAGAAAATTCAGTTCGCCATTCTGACCGATGCCAAAGCGCCCGTGCCGCAAGGCTCGCCCCGGAAGAAGATAAAGAAAGAGAAAAAAGAAAAAAGGGAAAAGAAGCGACGGCGGTGAATTTGATTCGGAACGGGCCGGCATCTTCAGTTTCGCTGAGCCCCGAAACTGTCGTTGTGCCGATTTTGCGCCAAGTTTGGGGCATTCCTAGAACTCCCGACGCTAGCAATCAATGGAATCAACGACTTAGCCGTCGTGATTGCGATTAGGGCTCGATTTGCGCGAAGAGCAAGTTCAGGGGATCCGGCGCAGTTGGCAGTTGGCTGCCGGGAATTAGCGGTCTCGGTCTCATCTACAATGCCATTTAATCGAGCTGTAGGGTACCAAGGAGCGCGGCGGAGGGGTCGGGTGGCACTTTGGGTCGTCCGCAAGGGGAGCGGGCCGTAGAAGGGCCTAAAAACGGCTAACTCGGACTCTTTTAGTCGCATATTACCAATCAGTCAATAGCCCAGTGATATTATTTTCAACCACAAGAAACCGCGGTTAGGATGTCGCGGCACGGCGAGAAAAGGCCTAGCTCAAAATGTCGAGCACCTGCGGTTGAAAACTTCCTTCGCCGGAAGCCTACCGGAACTCAGCGCTCACAATTGCGGACGGTGTTGCGTAAGTGTGCGGGCATTTTTGCGAAAATGGTTGCAATGCAAACCCTGGTAACGAGACCTGTTGCTAAGCATTTCTGGAGGCTTTGGCGCAGGAGACATCGGTTTCTACATTTCCGAAAAGAGCCCACCAGTCGCGCGCATTTCGGAAAGAGCCCACATGCCGCGCGCACGCATCGCCGGGTAGTGTAGAATTTGGAAGTCAACCCCATCGCTGCTGAATTCGAATGCGGCGGTTTCTTCCTGTCGGGACGTGGCTCAGCCTGGTAGAGCACTCGCTTGGGGTGCGAGGGGTCGGCAGTTCAAATCTGCCCGTCCCGACCATTCTTTCTTTATTGTTTCTGCGTTCTTTCGTTTCTCTGTTCTGCATCTGCCTTCCATTTCGCTAATTGTGACGTTATCCAGCGACTCGACTGCCCTGCGCTTTGCCTCCTGACGGATGTGGCTGTAGTGCTCCAGCATCTCCCTGCTGACGTGCCCAGCGATTGCCATGATAGTCTGCTCACTGGCTTCGGACGATTCCGCCAACTTGGTGATGGCATGGTGTCACTTCTACCCTCGCCTTCCCCCTTCCCCCCTCAGCTACATTCCCGGTCGCGGCAGAAAGAGCTTTGACACGGAGGACAAAGGGGGCACAGGGCAAAGCAAAAACTTTTACCACAAGGGATTACTCGGTCCGGCAAAAACTTTGACCAAAGAGGATACAGCAAAGGCTTTGACCACAGGGGACACGGGGTATCGCACGAGTCAAGCAAGAATTTGACCAAGGGATTACAGGGTAAAGCAAAAGCTTTGACCGCGGCGGATGCGGAGGACCCTGCCCTTTCTTCTACTAAGTCTTCGTTCCCAACTCGCGTACCGCCTCGCGCAGCCGGCCGTGCTGCTGCATGCGGTGCAGGTACTGCATTTCGTCCGGAGCAGCTTTGGCGCGAATGATCTGCAGTAGTTCATCGCGCTCCGCTTGGCTCCAGTGCTCGACGCCGCCCGCACCCTCCAACATCACCGCGAAGTCTTCCAGCGCTGCGCGCTCCCATTCATTCAGTTTGGATGGACTCACGCCCAACATCTCCGCCAACGACGCGCCGGCCGCAGCTTTCATGCGCTCAGCGTCGCCGTCAAACTTGCGGGCCATGCGCTGGTTCACTTTCAGCCCGAGGTTGCGCGTGGAAAAATTATTCCAGGCGCCCGGCTCACTCCCGGGCAATTCGTAAAAAAGATGTCCCGCCGCCAGACGACGCAAGGTGCGAGCGGGAGTCCGATACTTGGCATCGCGCGCAATTTTCTTCTCCTCGCGCTCCACCAGGCGCTGCAACCCTGCGCGTCCTGGGCCGAACCCCAGCTTGCGGTAGAACCAGTACGCGCCTGAGTCAATCGCCTCGTCATTGCCATGCCCGAGTTGGTAGGGGTACATGGAGATGCAGGTGGATCCCATCAGGTGACAGAGCGAGCGCAGCACCTGAGCATAAATCCACGCCACCTCGCCGCCGCGAAACGTGTAGAAAGTGTTGAAGCCGACTTCGACCCACTCAAATAGCCCGATGGCCTCGATATAGTTAATCGGAACGCCATTCTTCAGGGTCAGCCCAGCCACATAGGCCCGCAGCGGCAATCGGCGCTGGGGCGGCAGGTTCCACAAATAGATGCAAACCCCGCGCCCTGCGTCCACCCGCACCACGGATTGCGCATCGCCCAGAGTGGTGCCATACAACTCGCGATAGCGGACCAGCATGACTTCGCGTATCAAGTCCATCGTGGCTGCGCCGTCCGCTGGCGAAAGCCGATGCAACTCAGGCGGCCGGCGAGCCAATTCCGTTGCCAGCGATACTTCAGACCGCGCAATCAGTGGCTCCTGATGAAAAAACGGCGCTCGTACTCGCCGCCAGTTGCGAGTGCGCGACACGCGCGAATTCTCCATCTTCCAGCTCAGCGGCAGCCGCAGCGAGTCATACACCCGCGCCCGATCCAAGTCGGAGCCCGGCCACGCTTCGATCTGCCGCATTAACCACGCGAGCGTCTTGCTCGGGCCGCCGCCCGCAGTCTCCAGCCATTCGCGCCATGGGACATCCGCTTCCACCCAACCGTCATCGGCCAGCAACGGCATCAGGCTGGGCCACACCGCCGCCATGGCCCGCTCTTCCGCGTAATCCTCCCACGCAATTTCCACCTTGCGCGGCAAGTGAGCGACCAGCCAGCGCGCCACGTCGTAGCTCAGCGTGTCTTGCATGGTGGTGCCGGCGATGCCAGAAACTTCCAGCGGATCAAATTGCTCCATGTCGGCGGCAGCCTGACGCAACGCATCCACTCGCTGCGAAAAGCCGCTGAGCAGACTCTCTGTCGCCTTCAGCACCGCTGGACTCTGAGGAAAGGCGCGCAGAAACATGAGCGCCTCGTGGAAGCGAAGCAAGGATGGAACATCCGAAAAGCGCCGCCGGCCGAGCGCCGCGAGCAACTTCAAGACTCGCTTTGCGGCTCCAGGGCCGAAGCGATAGCGGGCTTCTTCCAGCTTGAGCAGCAACGACTCGAAAGATTGCGAGGATGGCGAGGATAGCGTGGCCATGACGATTCCGGATAAGCCTACCGCATCCTACGGCAAAACTCCGCGGCGCGTGGAAATGCCGACAACGCGCCACAAAGGGGCCGGCTTTTCTCTAAATCCAGCTTGGCCGCCATCCGCACTACGGGTTCTTGCCGCCGAACGCCTTATGCACCAGCGTGTAACGCGCCGCGCCCATCATCCCGACGTCGTCATTCAGCACAATCTTGACTGGCATGTCCTTCAACAGCGGCGTCATCCGACCCTTGTCCAAGAACGATTGCATGAAGATGGGGTCCTGCATCCACGACACATTTTTGGCCGCGATGCTGCCCCCAATAAAAATGCCGCCGGTGGACATAAATTTCAGCGCGCAATTTCCGGTTTCAGCGCCGTAAATGCTGACGAACAAAGACATGGTCTGGGCGCAAATGTCCGTCTGGCGGTCCTTCGCCAGTTGCGAGATCAGTGCCGCCGGGTCGGGAGCGTGACTCATCTGTTCACGCAGCGAATGGGGTTCGTTGGCTTTTTTGCTGTCGCGCAAAAAATCATAAATGTTCTTGATCCCCGGCCCAGAGAGAAGGCGCTCGCAACTGATGCGGCCGTATTTCTTCTGCAGGTATGTGAGCAATTCCATTTCGGTCGGGTTGCGGGGTGCGAAATCGCTATGGCCGCCTTCGCAGGCAAAGGGATGATGACGAAAGCCATCCCAGAACAGTCCTGCCATGCCCAGGCCGGTGCGGGCGGAAATAATGGCGCGATTGCCTTCCGCATCTTCGACGCCCTCGCTCAGGGTGATGAAGTCTTTAGAGTCGAGCGCGTCGATTCCATAGGCATAGGCTTCCAAATCGTTGAGCAGTCCCATCGAGTCGAGTTTGAGTTGCTGGGCAATCTCATGGCAATCAATAATCCAGGGCAGGTTGGAAATCTTGCTGCGTCCACCCCGCACCGGGCCGGCCACGCCGAAACAGGCCCGATGCACCGGAATTCCTTCGCTCTTGATGAAGTCCGCGATGATCTCCTGCAGCCCGCTATGTTCCTGGCTTAGGTAGTTTTTTTCCACCACGCGGCAAAGCCTGCTGCCCTCGGTTTCGAAGGCGGCCAGTCGAGTGCGGGTTGCGCCGATCTCTCCTGCCAGAATCATGGCTCGATGTTCCTCCATTTGCGGCCGTCGGCGGCCAGCAACTCGTCTGCTTCCTTAGGTCCCCAGGTGCCTGCGGCGTAGTTGGGAAAGCGGCGCGGCGGCAAAGCTCGCCACACGTCGAGCACGGGATCTACGATGCTCCAGCCGGCCTCCACCATGTCGGCGCGTTGGAACAAGGTGGCGTCTCCAATCATGCAGTCATAGAGCAGGACTTCGTACCCAGTGTAGGCTTCCGCTCCAAAATATTTTGTATATTCGAAACTCATCTCCACCGAGCCCACGCGCAAAACCGGCCCGGGAATTTTCGCGCCAAAGCTCAGTGAGATGCCCTCGACCGGCTGAATCTGGATGACCAGCGTGTTGTTGTTGGGCTTGTGGAACAGCGCGTTGCGGAACAGTTGAAACGGGGTCTCCTTGAACTGGATGGCAATTTCGGTGTGACGCTGCGCCAGCCGCTTGCCGGTCCGCAAGTAGAAGGGAACGCCCGCCCACCGCCAGTTATCGATATTGAGCTTGAGAGCGACAAAGGTTTCTGTCCGCGACTCTGGAGCGACTCCCGGCTCTTTGCGATAGGCGGGGACCTGGACCATTCCCTCGGTGCCCTCGCCGTATTGGCCGCGCACGCTGCGCTGCAACACTTCTTCGGAATCGAGCGGCTGGACGGCGCGCAAGACTTTGGCCTGCTCGTTACGCACGGAATCAGCCAGGAACGATCCCGGCGACTCCATAGTGGTGAGGCTCAGGAGTTGCATGATGTGATTGGGAACCATGTCGCGGAGGGTCCCCGCCGTGTCGAAGTATCCGCCGCGCTGTTCGACGCCAACGGTTTCGCCATTCGTTATCTGAACATTGTCAATGTAGCGGCGGTTCCAGATAGGCTCGAAAATGGCGTTGTCGAAACGAAACACCATGATGTTCTGCACCGTCTCTTTGCCCAGGTAGTGATCGATGCGGAAAATTTGATTCTCCTGCAATACCGCCTTGATGTCGCGGTTGAGGGACTTCGCGGATTCCAGGTCCTGGCCGAAGGGTTTCTCGATGACCACGCGCCGCCAGTGAGCTTCGTCCTGCTTGGAGAGGCCGGCGATTCCCAACTGCTGCACGATAGGCGCGAAGAATTTGGGCGCGGTGGCCAGATAGAACAAGTAATTGCCCTGCGTGTGGTGGTCTCGATCAATATCGAGAAGCCGCTGGGTGATGCGCGTAAAGGTTTGGGGATCGGCAAAGTCCCCGCGCTCGTAGTAGAGCCGTTCAGTGAACCACTGGTAGACGCCGGTCCCGCGATCCTCGTCGCGAAGGAATCCCGTGAGTTGAGTGCGGAATTGCTCGGGGCTGAGGTCGTCCACAGAAATACCCAGGATGGCGAATTCTTTGGGCAGCAACTTGGCTTTGGCAAGGTTGAAAACGGATGGCGCGAGTTTGCGTTTGGTGAGATCACCGGCTGCCCCAAAGAGCACCAGGACACAGGGTCCCGCGGGCGTGCCCCCCTGATAAAACTCGCGTTCTGCCGTCGCTGCCGCTGCGGTTGCCATGCGTCGCCTGTCTGGTCAATGTGTGGAAATGAGCCGCGGACTGGCGACATTGTAGCGCAGCGGTGCGGGGATTCCTAACGGGAGGGAGGGGTGGAAAGAGCAACACCTTTGCGGGGTAGGATCGGAACCCTCCGAGCTTTGGGCTGCGGCGCTTTGTACGAGCACTTGATCGCGAAACCGCAATGCAATATATTGACTGCGGAAACGGAAGTATGACGATCTTGGCTTTCAAAATGTGGTGCGTCATGGGTCTGGTATTTCTCACGGCGGTAACCACGGTTGCGCTGGGGCAAGAGACCAAACCCGCCCCGCCCACGCCTATCGATGAGAAGAAAGTTGAGCTCGGCGGGAATCCCTGGAATCCACAATGGGACCAGATCATCGAGACTGCGGTGCCTCCCGAAATGCTTTCTTCGCAGGTCCCGCGAGATATCCGTCGATTCTGCCCACGCTTTTCCGAGATGGACGGAACCAACAAACGTGTGTTTTGGGCGTACTTCTTTCAGGCACTGGCAGGGGCTGAGGCCGGCCTCAATCCGACTACAAGCGTCGGTCCCGCCAAGCCGGAGTCTGGGAAAAGCGTTGAAGGGAAAGGCATGCGTCTGCGACGGGAAGGATTGTTGCAGCTTGCCTACGCCGACCAGAAGCGCTACGGCTGCGATTTTGATTGGCAGGCGGATCGTGCTCTGAAAGCAAATGATCCGGCCAGAACCATTCTCCAGCCCAAGAATAATCTTGAATGCGGAGTAAAGATTTTATACAACCAGATCATCGTTCAGCATAAACCGTTGCTGGCCAGTACGGGATACTGGTCCACGTTGCGGGCGGGCAATCCGAGCTATCGTGTGTTTGCCAAGCAGATGATAAATCCTCCCGCTGCGTGCGGCCTGCCAACTAAGTCGCCCATCGACAAGTCGGCCACGACGAAGACGGTTCAGGACAAGGCGAGCGAATCCAAATAATCGCTAAGGGGTTGTTGTGAGTCAGCAGCAAGCGGCCGTCATCAAGACACGATTCGCGACATACGAAAAAAACGGGCGGCAGATCTCGTTCCTTCAAATTAATCCCCTTTTGGTAAAACTGAGCGATGCTGAGAAGACGCTTTGTTCCTGCCGCATTGCTCTTGTACAGCCTGGCCGCTGCTTCTTGGTCAGTTCAAGCGCAAAATAATGTCTTTGGAAATACTAATCCTGCTGCTGCGTCGGCAGCTGCCCCTGTTCTTCCGCCCGAAGGGTATAGCGACGAAAACGGATGGACCTGGCCTGGCGTCAAATGGAAGCGCGCGTCGCCTGAGTCTGAAGGCTTCTCAGCAGAACGGTTCGATGCGTTGCGTAGTTTCTTGAAGACACATCAAACCGACGGGATGATGGTGATCTCGCGCGGGCACGTCGTATTCGAATATGGCGATATTAAGATGGTTAGCCAAGTCGCCTCCGTCCGCAAGAGCATGCTCAGCCTACTTTACGCAATCGAGATGCAGAAAGGCGTGAAGTTTGATCTGGACCAAACGGTGGTGCAGCTTGGACTCGATGACAAGACTTCATTCCTCGAGTCGGAACGGCACGCCACCCTGCAGCAGTTGCTAATGGCGCGCTCCGGAATCTACATTCACAGCGGCAACGCCGAACAAGATAATCTCTCCCCGAAGCGCGGGTCCTCTTACCCGGGGGTGCGCTGGTTCTATAACAATTGGGATTTTGATGCGGCGGGCCTTGCGTTTGAGAAGATCGCACGTAAGGACATCTTTGACGCGCTGCGCGACGACTTGGCAGTTCCGCTGCGCTTCCAGGATTTTGACCGTTCGCAGCAGCGGAAAAATTACATCGAGAACTCGACCCATTTCGAGTACGCAACCTATTTATCGACGCGCGACATGGCTCGCCTCGGACTGCTCGCCATTTCTCATGGGCACTGGGGAAAGACATTATGGGCTGAGCCGGGATTCCTCGACTTCAGCGTGTATCCAACAACAAATTTTGCTGGACGAAACGAGTTCAAGGTGGAGGGTTGGACAGGACGCTGGGGCTACGGAATGCTTTGGTGGGCGTGGGAAGCGCCAGTCTATCCGGGAAATGTCAGAACTGGTCCGTATCAGGGAGCATTCTCCGCTATGGGCTCGGGTGGGCAGTACATTACGGCATTTCCTTCGAAAGACCTTGTGGTCGTGCATAAGGTGAATATTGATCAGGATCCGCAGCGAAACGTCTCCGAGCCAACATACATGACCATCCTCGACATGGTACTTGACGCGAAGTGCGACAAGAACTGCAAGTAGGGAGATCTGGAGCTCTGCTAGTTCAGTCCCTCAACGGCGATGGTTTGCACATCGCCATTGCATTCATTGGCAGTAAGACTACGAAAATCGATCCATTAAGATAGGCCGGGGAGCGGTCAATCCCTGAAGCGGCAACTGGCCTGAAATCACTAACTTTCTGAACCGCCCTCACACTCCGACGCTAGAATGTGATGATGTTTAAAGTCGCTAGCTGGAATTTGAATTCGGTTCGCTCTCGGCTGACCCATGTCATGGCATGGCTGACAGCCCGCGAGCCGGATGTCTTGTTGCTACAAGAATTGAAGGGAATGGAATTCCCGTTCGAAGCCTTCAAGTCGCTCGGCTATGAGAGTGTCGCGGTAACCCAGAAGGCTTATAACGGGGTTGCCATTCTGTCGCGACATCCGATAAAAACGATAGCCAAGGCTCTCGTCGGAGACGATTCCGACAGTCATGCGCGGTTCTTGGAGGTAATCATCAGGGACATCCGCATCGTCAACATTTATGCTCCCAACGGGAATCCGGTAGGGAGTGACAAGTTCGCTTACAAGTTAGCTTGGATGGATCGACTCACTCAGCAAATGATTCGGTGGAAGCGCGACGATGTGCCGACGCTGATAGGCGGCGACTTCAACGTCATTCCTGAGGACATCGACTGTCACAAGCCGTCATCGTGGGCGCACGATGCTTTGTTTCAACCGGAGCCGCGAGCCCGCTATCGTGCGATGTTGGGTATTGGCTATACCGATGCCTTCCGGTCGTTGCACGTTTGCGAAATTGGACATTTCACATTTTGGGATTACTTTCGGCAGGCGTTCCAAAACAATCGAGGTATACGAATCGATCACTTTTTATTATCCCCCAAGCTGGCGGATCGACTCGAAGCCTGCGAGATCGATAAAGGACCGCGAGCGCAGGAAAAACCGTCTGACCACACCCCTATAATCGTGACACTATCCGATCTGCCATAATTTCTCCATGTGCGGATCGCTAACGACTGTCGCGGCGGAAACAGATGAGCCCACATGTTTGGCTGCGATTTTGAAGTGTGGGAGAGTGGGATTCGAAAGCATGTCACAATAGCAACGAAAGACTTAACCGCGCACAGATGACGATTTAACGCATTCTGAGTATATGAAAACCCAGTAGGCAGGTTTCAGCAGGTTTCAACGGTTTGTCGAGTGAAACTGGGGTCATTGACCGGTAGGAATCGGCTACTACGTTAGCGCACCAAATCTCCGACCGAGGTTCAGCTCATGTTAGTAGTGCTAAGCTGGCGGTCACAGTCGCTAAGGTAGCGGGTAGGAACGTGCCCATTGAAGAACTCAATTTTTAAAATCCGGCAAAAGCAGCGTGGGAATTGAACGGTACAGTAATCGGAGCCCATCATAGGCAAACAGTCCAGCAAATATCAATAGCGTGACCCCTAAGACTCTCATTGTCGAAACATACAAATCGTCTTTAAGCTGATGGCGAACACCTCCTGCCAGCACCGCAACGAGAACTTTCGACCCGACCATGCACACGTAAAAGCCTCCAAGGAAGATGCAGGCTTCGGGCACGCCGCGGTGCCAAGCCTTGACCAACAGGGGGCTACCAACAGTAAGCCAGAAGGCATAAGGGTGCGGATTCAGCAGGTTCACTACTGCGCCCTTGCCTATTGACTCCGGTTGAGCAACTTCGGGAGATACTTGGATACGCGGTGCGCGTAGGCTTTCTACGGCGAGGAAAACCAGAAAAGAAGCGCCTGCGAGAGAGATAATGCCCATTATGGGCATTGCGCTCCCGACGTTGTCGAGAACCCACACTGAGAGTGCAATGATTGGGGCGTCCGTAAGAAGAGGGGCTATAGCTACCCTGAGCCCTTCCCGGGTGCCATGTCTTAGCGTCTGTGTAATCACCAGGTTTAGTAACGGTCCCGGCACGAGTCCTGCGGGTAAACCCAGGACAACCCCCGCGACTAGGTCTCTCACCATCAGTTCCCCTGTTACGTGTGACTAGAAAGCTGACCCGGTTGTGAGCGGCAAGAAATACCACGCGCTCGAGCCCGTGTTCGAGTATACTCTGCGTGCCTAGACCCAAGACCCAAACGGAGTTGCCCAATGGATTTGAAGACTGATTCTACTGATGGGCCTAGCGATGAGCCGACATCGAAAGCACACAACAGGCGAGGCTCGTCCCTTCGTAATTCGGTTCGCTTTTTAGTTCGATTTTTGGTTTTCCTCAGAGTTCGCCTTTGGCTCCCGATTGTTATTTCCCCCTTGCTATGGGCTGCCTACGCACTTTGCGAAAGGTGGGCAACCTGCAAGCCCTTTTGGAACTCATTCTGGTCCGGTGACGACGAGGTCTTCAAATGGCTGGCTGTTTCAGCGATCTTTTATGCTTTCTTTCACGAATTCGAGTTGATGACGCAGGCGACTCATCTAGGAAAGCAAGTGGAGAGTTTAAGGGAATTAGAGAAGGGACTTGCGACGAGTCGACTGCCGTTTCCCCAATATTTAGTGGAGGTTCGCCGAATAGCGGAGAACTCGAATGACCTGCCCCCGGAAAACTCGACCACATGAAGCTGGAGTTCTCTCGTAATCTGAACGGGAGGGCGCAGGATGAAGAAGAGCCGGTACACGGAAGAGCAGATCATCGGGATGTTGAAGCAGCACGAGGCCGGGGTGAAGACGGCGGACTTGT
>JBBQVN010000070.1:0-17441 GCA_038211475.1 Terriglobales bacterium
TCGCGCCCTTAACTTCCTGCTCCCTGGTGCCGAGCAATCTTGGAATGAATCACTCCTGCGCTGCGGGTGACTGCTGTTCGAAAACAGCAAAGGATTGCCGCGAAGAAGTAGGTTCAGTCTCCCGAAGGTCTGGTGTCCTCAATCGCCGCCCGGTTCTGCCTAGGACGAACGGCGGATCCTTCTCGATCCTTAATGCTATTATATCATGTTAGTGCGGGGTTTTGTCCTATAGGTTGGAACTATATGTTTCGATTGTTTTGTTAGAGATACGGGGAAATCGAGGGCGAAGGGGGCTTGACAAGAGTTCGCTGAGGTCGCAAAGATTGTCGTGTGACCGCGGGTGGACTTGAGTGTAGAGATAAATGGATAAGTGCGGTAGTGGACCATCCCACTCCTGTACATTTGCCAAATATGCGACGCTGTTTAACACTTGTTTCCGCGATGTGGTGAGGCGCGCCGAGAAGCCCGAGGGGTACGACAATACAGTCGCCACTACCCGGGGGGATGTGTCTTTTGCGGAGGTCGAAAAGCAATCGCCGGCCGCCGCGCAGTTAATGAACCTTTGCGCTTTCGTCCCACGGGACGACATCCCGCGCGACATGTTGGTGGCCGGAGCCCAGCAATTACCTCAACCGCTGTCTTCCGCCGTCGCTGCTACCCACGCCAAAGGTAGTTCTCCAAACTGAGGAGCTACGGCCTCAACCCCGCTTGCTTCCGTCGATTCCGCGGCCCTATACTCAATCGTTTGCGTTTGCAGGGCAATTTGCGCCTACAATCCAGTTGAACTAGCAATTTTGACTCAGCCATTTTGAATCAGCCGTAATTCGGGAGACCTTAATGACCATCGTCGGCATGGAACAGGAAACCAATCCGTGGGAGGCGCAAGCCGCCCGCTTTAATATGGCCGCCAAAAAACTCAACCTGGACGAGGGTTTGTGCAAGGTGCTGCGGCTGCCTTCGCGTGAAATCATCGTGCACATTCCGGTGCAGATGGATGACGGGCGGCTCGAAGTCTTTACCGGATTCCGGGTGCAGCACTCGATTGCGCGCGGTCCCGGCAAGGGCGGCATTCGCTATGCTCCCGACGTGACCCACGATGAAGTACGAGCGCTGGCGAGCTGGATGACCTGGAAGTGCGCGGTAGTCAACATTCCATTTGGGGGCGCGAAAGGCGGCATCATCTGCGATCCGCACAAGATGTCGATGGGCGAACTGGAGCGCATGACCCGCCGCTATACGGCCGAGTTGATTGAATTTATCGGGCCGGAAAAAGATGTGCCCGCTCCCGACGTCAACACCAACGAGCAGGTGATGGCCTGGATTATGGACACCTACTCCATGCACATGCGCCAGACGGTGACGGCCGTGGTCACGGGCAAGCCGCTGAATATCGGCGGGTCGCGCGGCCGCCGCGAAGCTACCGGACGCGGCATTATGATCGTGTGCAATGAGGCCATCAAGAAACTTGGCCTGGTGCGCGAAAACACCCGGGTCATCATTCAAGGCTTTGGGAACGTGGGGTCTAATGCGGCCAAGTTGATGCACGAAGCCGGCTATAAGGTCATCGGGATCGGCGAAGTGGATGGCGGGCTGTACAACAAAAATGGCATGGACCTGGGCGCGCTGTGGGATTTCAGGCAAAAGAACGGGACCATCCACGGCTTCCCGGGAGCGGACAAGATGAGTGGAGCGGAGTTGCTGACCACCGATTGCGAAATTCTGATTCCGGCGGCCACTGAGAACGTGATCACCAGCCGCAACGCGGCCCAAATCAAATGCAAGATTCTGGCCGAGGGCGCCAACGGGCCGACCACGGCGGTAGCCGACGATATTCTGTCGGAGAAGAAAGTGTTCGTCATCCCAGACATTCTGTGCAATGCGGGCGGCGTGACCACGTCGTATTTTGAGTGGGTGCAAGACCGCCAGGGCTACTTCTGGAAAGAAGCCAGGGTCAACGAGGAAATGGAAAGCATCATGGTGACGGCGTTTGAAGATGTGGTGCGGTATGCCGAAACCCATGCGGTGAACAACCGGATTGCGGCGTACATGCTGGCCATTGATCGGGTCGCCTATACCATTCGGCAACGCGGCATCTACGCGTAGGACTGGCGCGTTTACGTCTGCCAGATCCATGAGTCGGGGAGTCCTGTGTCGCAAAGCCCTGCGTCGCAGAGCCCTGTCATTGGAGCGGGGCTTTTTAGGTTGACCAACCGCAGGCTGTGCTGTCATGATGTTGCCCAACTGGCTCTCGCGGTGTGGGATGGCGTGGTACGGGCATTCTCGCTGAGTGGGATAAGTGGTCGCCGGTTAGGCCGACATGGCTTAAATTCGCGCCCCGGAGATGGGGGGCGTCACAATCGAGGAATTTCAATCATGAAGAAGACGGTTCCCCAAATGAGCGCGTTCTTGGCTGCGCTGTGCCTGCTGCTGACGCTATGCGTGAGCCCGGCCTTCGCTCAAACCCAAGATACCAAGACAACCGGCGATAGCAAGACAACCGGCGATACTACGACCGAAACGAAGAAAAGCAAGAGACACAAGAAGAACAAGATGTCAGCCGAGGAAAAGGCGGCGGCTGGCGCGGATTCGATGAAAAAAGACGACTCGTCGATGAAGTCGGATTCGGGGAAGTCGGATTCGATGAAGTCGGATTCGATGAAGAAGGAGTCGAGCAAGTCGGATTCGATGAAATCGGATTCGATGAAGAAGGAAGACAAGACGGCGGCTCCGTCGGCCGGTTCTGATTCCATGAAGTCCGACTCCATGAAGAAAGGCTCGATGAAGAAGGAGTCGTCCAAGAGGGCCATGACTCCGGCGGCGTCGGAATCCGACATTTCCGCAGCCCAAGCCAGCGGCAAAGTTTGGGTGAACACCGCCTCCAAGGTCTATCACAAGAACGGCCAATGGTATGGCAAGACTAAGGAAGGCAAGTTCATGACCGAGGCAGAGGCCAAGGCGGCCGGTTACCACGAAGCCAAGAAGGAATAATTAAGAAGCAAACATCCAAGGAGACTTCATGACAAAGAAACTGATCACTCGCCTGCTCATAGCTCTGTTTGCCGTCGCCCTGATGGGGAGCAGCGTGAGTTATGCGCAGTGCACCCCGAAGGGGAAACCCAGAGCAACCAAATCACACGGTGGCGCCTCGGCCGACTCTATGACGGGGGATGCGGCTGCTACGCTGGACATCAATACAGCCAGCAAGGCGGAACTGGATGCTCTTCCGGGAATTGGCGACGCCTACTCTCAGAAGATCATTGATGGACGTCCCTATGCAAAGAAGACTGACTTAGTGAAAAAGAAAGTGCTTCCGCAAGCGACGTACAACAAGATTAAAGACAAGATTATCGCCAAACAAGCTGCAGCCGCGAAGTAGTTGAACCGGGCTTCTCCGGAGCCGGAACAGCGACCTGGCGAAGCCCGGTATCTTTTGATGGGACGAAACGGCAGTGGGCAGCGCGGGCAGTTTTGGGCCATGTTGAATGACATTTTGAATAACATTCGAAGAGCATTTCGAAAACATTTCGAAAAATAAGGAGACTCCATGAATCGCAAGAATTTGGTGGTCCGCTTGATGCTGGTCGTGTTTGCTCTGACCCTATTGGCGGGTGCGGGCTACACCCAGTGCACCCCGCGCAACAAGAACGGTTCTGCAGCGGTAGCCGCGACGGTTGATATTAACTCCGCATCCAAAGAAGAACTCGCAGCCCTACCCGGCATCGACGCGTCCATGGCGAAGAAGATAATCGACAACCGTCCGTATGAGAGCCCCGAGGATTTGGTCAGCAAAGAAGTGCTCACGCAAGCACAATACGACCAAATCAAGAGCCGGATCACGGCAGAAAAGAAGTAACCTGCTGTCCTCCGGTTTCGCAACTGGCGACCAGCGTCCCCTAAAGGAGGGCTCATGGGCTTCATGGATGATTTGGAAAACAAAGTAAGTTCGGGCGCGATGGGCGGAAGCACCAATCCGCTGGTGGGCAGTTTATTGCAAATGATCCAGAATCAGCCGGGGGGCCTGCAGGGACTGGTGCAGAATTTTCACGAAAAGGGCCTGGGCGGACTGGTGCAGTCGTGGGTAACAAGCGGACAGAACCTACCCATATCCGGCGACCAAGTGAATCAGGTATTGGGCAGCGATGCGGTGAGACAGATGGCCGCGAAAGCGGGGATTTCGCCGGAGACTGCAAGTTCTGCCTTGAGCACGTTGCTCCCGCAAGTGGTTGACAAGCTGACTCCCAACGGCCAGGTGCCGGAACATGGGGATCTAATGTCGATGGGAGCCAGCATTCTGAAATCGCTGGGAACCCGGCAGAGCTAGGCGTCGCAAGCATTTCTGACACAGGATCGGCTTCACACGCCGGTCCTTTTGTTTTGGGCCGATTGCTTTCTTGGCATCGCGTGGAGGATAATCAGGCGTCGAAGTGTGCCCTTCGGCGGCTTGGTCCTGTTGTGAACCTGCCCAACTACATCACGCTCAGCCGTATTGCCAGTATTCCGCTGCTGATCTGGCTGCTGTCCACTTCGCACTTGGCGGGCCACAGCGGCCAAAAGGAGTTGCTGGCCTCGGCGTTGTTTGTCGCCGCATCGTTGACCGATGGCATTGACGGCTACCTGGCCCGGCGGCGGAAACAAGTCACCACGGTCGGCATTCTGCTTGATCCCCTCGCCGATAAGCTACTGATTGCGGCGGCCTTCGTCACGCTGGTGCAATTCAATCCTTCGCTAGTGCCGGCCTGGATGGCGGTGGTGGTCATCGCCCGGGAGTTTCTGGTCAGCGGGCTGCGCTCCATTGCCGCAACCGAAGGTTTTACCATCGAAGCCAGCGACTTGGGCAAGTTCAAGATGGTGGTGCAGATCGTCTCAGTAGTGGCTGCGATTCTGGCCCACCGCTGGCGGATATTCCCCATGGCGGGCTTTGCGTTTCCAGTGTATTGGGTGGCATGGACGGCGATCTGGTTCATGATTGCATTGTCGTTCATCTCAGCCATCGATTACTTTGCAGCGTTCTGGTCCAAGATCGACCGGCAGGCAGAAAAACGCAAGCGCCGCGCCTTCGTCCTTACCCGGCGGAGAAAACGCGATGTCCAGATTGTTTAAGAGCCGTTCCGCTTCTTCCGCGCGGGCCACGAAGGCCGCGCCCAAATTCACTGCGCAAGAACGAGCCGCGCTGCTGCAGTTGGCCCATGATTCTATTGTTGCGGAATTGGAACAGCGCGAATTGGATCTGAACGCGCCAACGCCGCACCTGGCTGAGCCGCGCGGCGTCTTCACCACTCTCTACCTGCACGGCGACCTGCGGGGATGCGTCGGATATCCCATGCCCGTCGCCCCCTTGTATCGGGCGGTCGCTGAAACGGCGCGGGCGGCCGGGTTCGACGATCCCCGTTTCTCGACCGTCACCAAACCGGAAGCCGAACATCTCGCGGTCTCGCTGAGCGTGCTGTCGCTGCTGGAGCCCATTCGAGCGGAAGATGTGGAGGTTGGCTACCACGGTTTGGTAGTGACTGCGGGAAAACGGCGCGGCCTGCTTCTGCCTCAGGTTGCAATCGAACAACACTGGGATCGCATTACTTTCCTCGAAGAAACCTGCCTCAAAGCCGGATTACGCAAGGACGCCTACCTCCACGAGGCCACGCTGGAGGCCTTCACCGCTGAAATCTTCAGTGATCCGGGTACCAAAGAGAATCCTTGAAAAGAGGGTTGATTGCAGAAAAATCGACAGGAGTGATTTTCCTCGCCTTCTGTTTACTGATGTGATATCCGTGTTAATAAGAAAGTAACCGGATGGCCCATTAGTGACATTGCCAGCCCGAAGGGCTCGGGTTACGGTGAACGCTGGCAGAAGTTGGGGGTGGTCGATGGAACTCGCAGTCCTGGTAGTGACGATGATCCTGGTGGCCTCACAGATACCGGGCGACCCGCACATCAAGTATTTCCGTTAGCGCGTCTGATTGTAGCGTTCTCGCAGATTGGCGCGCGAACTGAGGTGGTGCGGCTTCGGCGCCGCGAGTGCCGAGGAGGATGGATTGGGCGGCGGGTCCAGTGGTTGAGGACGAAGTGAGTGTCGGCGTTTACAAGTGAAGCGAAAGCCGGAAGTGCTCCCTTCAGAGCTGCCGTGCACTCAATTCTGGCCAATTTGGCTTTGCCGCGCTTAGGGTTGTTGGTCGCGCTCGACCCCATCCCCCACCCGCACATCTTCCAACGCGAAGACGATCATCGCGGTGGCGGTGGTCGGAGAAACCCCAAGCACCACTAACTCTGCCACCGCACGGTCCGGCAGCTCAGCCAGATGGATGACAGGGCCGCGAGCATGCGCCGACGGCGGCGGCTCGAAAGTGGGAGGATTTTTTTGCGTATCGTCCGTATTGGAGGCCTTTAGCGCGAGCGATTCGACCGGATCAGACAAAGCCGCGGAATATTTCCGCCAAGTCCGCAAGTAGTCACCCGCTTTGATTCCCTGTTTGGCTCCGGCATTGAGATAGACCTTTGCTCCCGTACCGAGCACGGTATCGAAGTCCTTGGCGAGGATGATGCGAGCCAGGCCCGCGCCCTTCGCCGTGGAAAAGCGTTCAAATGCGATGGGAGGATGAAAAGGGATCGGCGCCTTGAGGGCAAACGGCAAGGCAACGTCCCCGGGATTGACGGGGTCGCAACTGTATTCCACCTGGGCCACTGCCACCTCGCGGCGGGCGTCGAGGATGCGGACCCGTCCGACATCCGCATAGGGAGAGCCGGCGGCGGCGAGGGATTTGGCCTGTCCGGGAAACGCCTCGTAGCGGTTGGGGTCGCGCAACTCGCGCACGATGGCGTATTGCTCGCCATTGCGATAGCCGCTACCTCTCAGAAAGACAATCTCGCCATTGGCGAACTTGGAAGTATTCGGACTCTCGAGTCCTCCGATCACCATGTTGGTGTCGGAGATGGGCTTTTCGGCCATAAAACCTGCGCAATACAAGTCGGCCTCGGTGGGGGTCTGCACCCGCTCGACCGGAATACTAAGGGACGTGGCGATGGGGGCAAGTGACGGCGCAGAGGGAACTGCCTGTGCCGCCGCCCATACTGTCGCACCAAAAACAAATAAACTTACGAAAAGCATTCTTTTCAACACTTTAGCCTCCAATTGCCCGGTGTGGAACTGCCGTAAAGGCAATTGACCGCCCGCATAGATGACCCTAACAACCTGTTGGACTGACCGCAAGATTACGAGGGTACCGGGTCTAAATTGGCCGCTTTTTCGAACAAATTGTGCAACCACAGTTGCATCTAGGTTGGCATACCTGTAATATCGCGCCGTCTGCTTTGTGATGACCAATATTCAATACACTCCCCGAGCTGTTCGATTCTTGCCTTTGCGCCTGCCCAGAATTTGTCTGGTGGTGACGGGCCGTGACGCCAACGAGCTAATAGAAAAGGCTGAGTCGCTGGCCAGGGATAATCCCTTTCTGGAGTTTCGCCTCGACTTCCTTTCCCAACCGGCAGCCGCGCTGGGCAAGCTGAAGCAGTTTCTGGAGATGCACCAGCATGTGGTAGCCATCGCCACCTGCCGCCGCGCGGAAAATGGCGGGAAGTTCAAGGGCTCAGTCGCGGCTCAGCTTGAGATTCTGACCAAAGCCGCAGTCGCGGGGTGTCAGATGGTGGACATGGAGTGGCAAAGCGGCGCGAAAGTGAAGGCCCCGGCCTTGGCCAAGCTCCGCAGCAACGCCGCCCTGATCCTCTCTTTCCACGACTTCAAGGCGACGCGCGACCTGGAAGCTGTGCTGCAGAAGATGAGCGAGGTCTCTGCGGATTATTACAAGATTGTTTCGACCGCGACCACGCTCTCCGACAATGTCACCATGATGAAGTTTCTGCAAACCGAGAGCGACAAGCACTCCCTGGTCGGGATCTGCATGGGCGAGCAAGGCATTATCAGCCGGGTGCTTGGGGTACGGGCGGGCAGCGCCTTCACTTTTGCCTCGGTGAGCCCGGAGGAAGCGACCGGGCCCGGCCAGGTCACCATCCAGCAACTCCGCGGGGTCTATCGCATTGAGCAGGTGGAAGCGTCGACCAAGGTGTATGGCATTGCGGGAGACCCGGTGGAGCACTCGCTCTCCCCGGCAATCATGAACGCGGCACTGCGCCGTGAGAACGTGAACGGAGTTTATCTATCACTGCACGCCAAGACGCTTAAGGACTTAATGGCCTGCGTGCATGAGATTCCGGTGCACGGGCTCAGCATCACCATGCCGTATAAGCAAGCCATCCTGAAATATCTGGACAACAGCGACGCACATACCACCAGGATCGGAGCTTGCAACACGCTGGTGCGGGCCAACGACGGCAAACTCTACGGCTTCAACACCGATGTGGCGGGGGTGGTGGGACCGCTGGAGCAGCGCCTCACCCTGGCCGGAGCGAAGATTCTTGTCTTGGGCGCCGGCGGGGCTGCCCGTGCGGCGGTGTTCGGGCTGAAGGAGAAGGGCGCCGAGGTGTGGATCCTCAACCGCAGCGCGGCTGCGGCCCAGACTCTGGCAAAACAAGCGCGGGCCCGCATCATGAAGAAGATTGGCCTGAAGAAAATGGCTTTCGACGTCATCATCAACGCCACTCCGCTGGGGATGGGCACCAGCCGCGAGACCCCGCTGAAGGAAGACGAAATCAACACTCGCTTTGCCTTCGACATGGTGTACACCCCGGCAGAGACCCGCTTTTTGAAAATGGCGCAGGCACGGGGAGCGCAGACTATTTCGGGGGTCGAGATGTTCGTGCACCAGGCGGCGCGTCAGTTTGAGATCTGGACTGGAAAACCTGCTCCGCAGGATGAGATGATCCGGGTGGTGCAAGCTAACTTGCCTGAAAAACCGGCCGCGGACGCGAAGAAAAAGTAGGCCAGCCAGAGCGGCGACCCCTTTAAAGCTCCTTCCATCCCTCCCTTAGGCGAATTTCCCGATGCACTTTCGCAAGTAAAGGTTGCAAAAATATCTATGTCAATGTAATATGAAAAGTGGACGTTGGTGGCAGCGTTCACCTGTCCAAAGTATCGCCCTTTCCGCTGGATTTCGGGAAAACGTCGAGTCGCACCCTATTGAGCTAAGTAACTCCAACTTGGTTTCGGAGAAACTGCATGGCGTGGTATGCGTACTGCCTTACAGAGCATCAAACCCTCCCCAGTGGGACGCGAACACGGCGTCCTTTTCTTTTGGAAAACGTTCAAGGAGTTAATGGCTCACCGGTCATGAGCTATCCCAGTGGAGACTTTGCGGTCGTGGTCAGTGAGTACGACCGATCCAGCGCCAAATTAGAAGAAAAGTCAGTTTACGAACATGCGCGGGTGATTAGCCTGTGCTTCCGCAACTCCACCGTTCTTCCCTTCCGCTTCGGCACCATTTTCGACACCGAAGACGCACTTCGCCAGGCCGTCCGGTCAAATCGGCGGGCGTTTGGCTTGAGCGTCGCCCGGTTGCGGGGCAAATCTGAGATGCACTTGAAGTTGGTGGTTCGGGACGGCTCGATGCGCCAAGCCATGCCGGAATCGGAATTACCGGCGACCGTGGGCAAGGAGTATCTGTCTAAGCTGCGGGAGAAGGCTTCGCGCGACCGGGAGCGGCAGACCAAAGCTCGGGCCTTGTCGGTTCAAGTGCACAAGCTATTTAATCCGCTGGAAGAAGAAGTCAGTTGCAAGCGGGACAGTGCCAATGGGATGCTGCTCGACATCGCCCACCTGATCGATTCGAAGTCGGTGGAAAAGTACCAGAACCGGTTCACCTCTGCCGCCAAGCAATTGAAAAATTGCGAGTTGGTGATCAGCGGACCCTGGCCTCCTTACCACTTCATGCCCGACAAAGTACGCACAGTCGCGGGAGACAGCTAGACTCGGGTATAAGTTTAGAAAATCACAATCCCCTGTGACTTCGGCGCAGGGGATTTTACTTTTTGGGACAACGCAGGCCCGGCCAGAGTGCAAGTTCGGGCGCAGAGTTCGTTCCTTCTGGTAATCTAACGGCACAAGTGGAGATTTCTTTGTCCTCATGAGATTCTTGCCTCTGCAAGCCTTTTCCTGCCTATTGTTGATCTTTGGATTGAGCGTTCCATCCCAAGCGGCGACTCCCAAGCACGAACCTAAACCTGTAGTAGAAACCGGCGGTCTCCTACTGCGCATTATGCAGAAGGAATTGTTGCGAGCCCAGGCGGAACTCGGCAAGACGGACCCTGCACCCTACTTCTTGAGCTACTCGGTGGACGACTCGGACAGCGCCAGTGCGGCGGCGACCCTGGGCGCCCTGCTCAACTCCACTCGATTGCACCGGCGGGCGGCAGACGTCATTACCCGGGTCGGCAGCCCGGCCTTGGACAACACTCACGACGAGAACCGAAACTCCGCGATCCAGTCGGGAAGCTTGTCGTTGAAAGACGATCCTGACGCAATCGCCCGGGATTTGTGGCGTCTGACTTATCGCAGTTACCGCCAAGCGGCCCAGACCTTCCTCAATGTGAAAACCGAAAATCAGGTGCACGCCAAGGAGGAGGACACCTCCGCCGACTTCTCCAAGGAGAAGTCGGAAACGCACATCACTGAGAAGGGCCAGCCCGTTCTGCCCGAGCAGCAGGATCTAGAAAAGATGGCCCGCCTCTACTCCTCCTACTTCCGCAAATACTCGGGGATGATTCAATCGGCGGTGATGCTGCAAGCGGAATCCAATCGATCGCATTTCGTCTCCAGCGAGGGTACCCGTGTGGTCGAGCCTTCGTCCATCGTGCGCTTGCTGATCCAGGGCGAGATCCGCGCCGACGATGGCATGGAGTTGCTGCGAGTGGAGACGTTTCAGGCAGAGACCGTGGATCGCCTGCCCAAAGCTGCCGAGATCGAGGCCCGGGTAGAAAAGATAGCGGCGGACCTGGAGGCGCTGCGCGCCGCACCGCTGGCCGAACCCTTCGATGGCCCGGCTCTGCTCTCCGGCCGCTCTGCCGCAGTGTTCTTCCACGAAGTGCTGGGGCACCGGCTGGAAGGTCACCGGCAACGCGGCGAGAACGAAGGCCAAACCTTTACCAAGAAAGTCGACCAAAGTGTGCTGCCCGAATTTCTGAGCGTCGTCGACGACCCCACCCTGCGTCGACTGAACGGCACTGATCTCGGCGGATTCTATCGCTATGACGACGAGGGCGTCCCCGCCAGCCGGGTGGAAGTGATCAAAGACGGCATTCTGAAAAACTTTCTTATGTCCCGCGCGCCCATTAAGAACTTCGAAACGTCAAACGGACACGGCCGTGCGCAATCGGGACGCATGGTCACGGGACGCCAGGGCAATCTGATCGTCACCTCCACTCGCACCAGCAAAGACTCGGAGTTGCGGCAGAAACTACTGGACGAGGTCAAAAAGCAGGGGAAACCTTACGGCCTTTATTTTGAAGACATTCAGGGCGGATTCACCTTGACCCAGCGCAGCATGCCGCAAGCGTTTCAGGTTTTGCCGGTGATGGTTTGGAAAGTGTATGCGGATGGCCGGCCGGACGAGTTGGTGCGCGGCGTGGACATAGTCGGCACTCCGCTGGCCGCGCTGAACCGCATCCAGTTGACGGGCGAGAAGACCGACATATTCAACGGCATTTGCGGAGCCGAGTCGGGAAGCGTGCCGGTATCGGCCGCTGCGCCGGCTATGTTGTTCTCGGAAATCGAAGTGCAAAAACGAGCCCACTCTCTGAATCGCCCCCCCATCCTGCCACCACCCACACTGAATGACGCGATGACCGGGGGTGTGCAATGAAGAATCTTGTTATGACTCGGGTGGTGGTTCTTCACGCTCTGCTGTTGGCGTTGATCCCCTGTTTCGCAGCGGCCGCCACGACAGACAATGACCCCGTGCTGGAGGCCATGCGCGCCGAACTGGAGCGCTCCAAGGCACAGTTGAAGCTCGACGGCGTGGCCGCGCCCTACTTCCTGCAGTACCAAGTGACTGATATCGACTACCGCAGCGCCGAAGCCGCGTTCGGCGCGATCCGGGCCAATTCCCCAGTGCGCACTCGGCTGGTCCGCGTGGTCGTCCGCATCGGCGATTACAAACAGGACAGCTACTCGGAGTCCAACAATCGCGGAGTCGGCGCTCTGAACATTCTGCCGATGGACGATGACATTCTGGCCTTGCGCCACAGTTTATGGATCACCACAGACAACGCCTATAAGAGCGCCAGCGAAGCGTTTACCGCCAAACAAGCCGAGCTAAAGCAATTCACCGTGAGTTCGCCCGTCGATGATTTCGCGCACGCCTCGCCGTTGCAGTCGATCGAGCCATTAGTGCGGCTCGAGGTGGACACCGAGCCCTTTCTCAAAATGCTGCAGGAGTCAACCGTCGGATACAGGCAGGACCCGCTGACGGAATCCTGCGAGTCTTATTTAAAGCTCTTTGCCATCAATCGCTATCTGGTTAACTCCGAGGGGACCGTGACCCGTAGTGGCCAGACCATGTATCAGATCGAAACCGACGGGAGTACGCAGGCCGCCGACGGCATGCGCCTGGAGCGGTCGCGAACGTACTTGGTCGCCCATGTAAACGAATTGCCGAGCGAGCAGCAATTTCTGGCCGACACTCGCGAATTGCAAAACTCGCTCAAGATGCTGCGCGACGCGCCGCTGGCCGACGAAGAGTATCGCGGTCCGGTGTTGTTTTCGGCGGACGCCGCCTCTGATGTTTTCGCCCAGTTGGTGGGTGAGAACATCCTGGGCAGAACTCCCGACGTGGGCAAACCCGCTCGCACTAAGGGCGCTTATGCCACTAGCTACCAGAGCCGGGTGCTACCGGACTTTCTTTCAGTCGAAGATGATCCTTCCCTGGCCAGCGTTCAAGGTCAATCGCTGCTGGGGCACTACTCTGTGGACGATGAAGGAGTGCCCGCGCAAAAAGTGCGGGTCATCGTCAAAGGCAAGCTGGTGAATTACCTGATCGGACGGGAGCCCATCCGTGACTTCCCCGTTTCCAACGGCCACGGGCGCACCCGCATCGGTAATCCTCCCGGCGCCAGCGTAGGCAACCTGATCGTCACCTCTTCCGATCCCATGTCTCCCGCCGACCTGAAGAAAAAGCTGATCGAGATTTGCCAGCAGCGCGAGCTGCCTTACGGCTACTACGTCGTCACCATGGGCAGCCGCTTTTCGCCGCGCCTGCTCTACAAAGTGTGGGTCAAAGACGGCCGCGAGGAACTGGTGCGGGGCGCCGTGTTCGGCGATCTCGACACCCGTTCGTTGCGCAATGATGTGATTGCCGCAGGCAATGACGTCTACGTGGACAATTTGATGCTCAACGTTCCCCATAGCACTGTGAATCCGTCGATTCTATTTGACGAACTCGAGGTCAAGCGGGCAGACTCGAACAAAGACAAGCTGCCCGAGTATCCCGCGCCGCCGTTAAGCGATGTAAAATAGGCGGCGTCTCCACTGGAGCCTCATGCCTAAGAAGATTCTCGCAATGTTGTTTCCCTGGTGCTTCCTTCTAAGCGGCGTGGTCTCTGCTCGGGCTCAAGCGCAGGCGCCGGAGCCCGCGGTTACCTATCCGGCCCAGCTCATGACCGAGCTGGCTTCGTTGCGCGACGAAGCCTTTCGCAGCGATTACGCTCATCGACAAGTTGCTCACCTCAGCGAAAACATCGGTCCGCGTATGGGTGGCTCACCCCAGGCCGAGCAAGCTGCCGAATACGTGGCTGCGGAAATGCGCAAGCTCGGCTTAGACGCACATCTGGAAGAGGTTCGTTTGCCGCGCTGGGTGCGGGGGGCCGAGACGGCGGAACTGGTGCAGTTTCCCGGCCAGGCGCCGCAGACCACCCAGAAAATTTTGGTCACTACGCTCAGCGGCAGCACTTCCACTTCCCCGGCGGGCCTGACTGCGGAGGTGATTGCCGTCAACAATTTCGACGAACTCAAGCAACTCGGCCGGGCGAAAGTCGCAGGCAAGATTGTGCTTTTCAATTTTCCTTTTGACAAGCAAAAGGCTGCGGCGGGCTCGGCGGGCGAAGCCTACGGAGAAGCCGTGGCTTATCGCGTGGCCGCTGGGAAATCTGGCGCCGATCTGGGCGCGGTCGCCTCGCTGGTCCGCTCCGTGGGCGGTGCGGACTATCGCTTGCCGCACACCGGATACAGCCTGCCCTCCGGCATCCCGCAGGGCGCGGTGGCCGCCGAAGATGCCGACTTGATCTCGCATCTCGCCGCTCAGGGGCCGGTGCGGCTTCACCTGACTCTCACTCCGCAAGTTTTGCCGGAAGTCATCGGTCACAACGTAATCGGGGACCTGAAGGGCTCTGAGCATCCCGAGCAGATCGTCGTGGTTTCGGGTCACCTGGATTCATGGGACCTGGGTACCGGGGCGCTGGACGACGCTGCCGGCGTGGCCGTGGCAATGGAGGTGGCTCACCTGGTGCAGCAGTTGCACCTTCATCCCAAGCGGACCATCCGCGTCATCGCCTGGATAGACGAAGAAAACGGTGGCCGCGGCCATGACGCGTATGAAAAAGCTCACGGTGCGGACTACCCTAATTATGTCGCAGCCATGGAGAGCGATCTCGGCGCCGGGCACTGTCTCGGCTACATTGTAAAAGCCAGTGCTAAGGCGATTGCCCTGATGCAACCGGTGCAGGCGGTGATGCAGGGTGCAGGCGCAAATGTGCTGCGGCCCACTAACTCCAGCCCGGGCTCCGACATTTCGCCGATGGTGCGAGCCGGCATTCCCGGCCTGGCTCCGCTGCAGGACGCGCGCACCTATTTCAATTACCACCACACCGCCGCCGATACGCTCGACAAGATCGTGCCGCGAGAATTGCAGGAAAATGCCGCCGCCATGGCCGTGATGGCCTATGCTCTGGCGGACATGCCAGAGACCTTGCCGCGATAGGCATTGGCAATCGGCGGAAGTCCGGGCGGAAGATCGGGGCGGGACGATCGAACAGCACGATCGAGGATGGGGGAGCGGAGCCCTCCGCTTCGTCAATGCAGTTCGCTACCGTGCGATTGACCGGCGCTTGAACAGAGTTGCCCGATTCGGGTCGTTCCCGATTCGGCCTGAAGGTCGGGAAAAAAGTCCGCGGTTGACTTGACGGTCCCAACTGGTTCCCGTTCTGGGAATTATTTTTGCCCTTAAGTCGATCGGCATCCTTTCCCCAGTTGACGCATCTGAATGGACGCGCTTATTATCTTCGATTGGCCGGTGCAAAGAATTGCCTTTACGCGCTCTGGCACGGTTGGCGGGGGAAAGCTCGCGGGTGAAGTTCATGGATAAGAAAAAACTCGATTCTTTCAAAAAGAGACTGGAACTGCGGCAGGTGGACCTGAGGCGGGCGGTAACCCGCACCGAGCAGGACGGCCGAAGCGTGGACGAAGATCCCACGCAAGACATTGCCGATCGCGCGGCCAATTCCTACACCAAGGAATTTTTATTCAGCCAGAGCAACAACGACCGCCAGTTGCTGGCGCAAGTCGAAAGCGCACTGTCTCGAATTCGTGAAGGCACGTTCGGAGAATGCATCTCCTGCGGAGCCGAGATCAATTCCAAACGCCTGGACGCCGTGCCTTGGGCCAACCACTGCATCGAATGCCAGGAGAAGCAGGAACAGGGCCTGCTCGAACAAAGTACCATGTAGTCGCTCTGGGACTTCTTAGGGCACAGCGCTCAGAGGCTCGGGGACGACGGGCGGCCCGGATCGGCTGCCAGCGGCTTCAGTTCTGCGCTTCCATCCCCGCAGTGGTATCCTGAGGAATCAGCCAGGAACTACCCGATTTCATCATGTCCAATCCCAGCCTTCCAGAGCCACCTTCTCCGGCTACGCCCGAGCCTGACGAGTCTTTCTCCGACCTCCTTTCGCAATACGAGAAGAGCCATGCCCGCACCGGCGGCGATGGCCGCAAGCAACTCGAAGGAACCGTAGTCACGGTTTCCGCCGAGTCGGTTTTGGTGGACATTGGCTATAAGTCGGAAGGCATCCTGCCCTTCGCCTCTTTCCAGAACCGAGCAGTACAGCCAGGCGACAAAGTGATGGTTTCAGTCACTGGCCGCGATCCCGAGGGCTACTACCTGCTTTCCCGCACTCGCGTCGAGGCGCCGAAGGACTGGACGTCGTTGCAGCGCGCGTTCGACGAAAAAGCCACCATCGTCGGCACGGTCACTGGCGTGGTCAAAGGCGGCCTGAGCGTGGACGTGGGCGTGCGCGCCTTCATGCCGGCTTCGCGCAGCGGAGTACGCGATGCCGCCGAAATCGAAAAGCTGGTCGAGCAGGAAATCCGTTGCCGCATCATCAAGCTTGATGTGGACGACGAAGACGTGGTGGTGGACCGTCGCGTAGTTCTGGAAGAGCAAGAGGCTACCACCAAGCAGCAGCGTTTCGCCGAGATCAAAGAAGGCGACACCGTGAACGGCACCGTCCGCAGCTTGACGGACTACGGCGCCTTCGTCGATTTGGGTGGCGTCGACGCTTTGTTGCACGTCAGCGATATCTCCTGGGGCCGCATCAACAAACCTGCCGATGTGCTTTCGCTGGGCCAGTCGGTCGAAGCCCGCGTACTCAAGATTTCCGACGAGCCCGGCAAGCGCCGGATTTCAGTCGGCCTGAAACAGCTTCAGCCGCATCCCTGGGATGCCGTTGCCGAAAAGTATAAGTCAGGGGAGCGGGCGCACGGCACGGTGACCCGGCTCATGGAGTTCGGCGCCTTTGTCGAGCTGGAGCCCGGCATCGAAGGCTTAATTCACATTTCCGAAATGTCGTGGGGACGGAAAGTCCGCACCGCCAGCGATGTGGTGAAGCCCGGCGAAACGGTCGAGGCCGTCATCCTGAGCGTGAAGCCGGACGAGCGCCGCATCTCGCTCGGCCTGAAGCAAGCTCTCGGCGATCCATGGGCCGACGTGACACAAAAATTCGCAGTTGGCTCCGCCATCGAAGGACCTGTCACCAACCTGACCAAGTTCGGCGCTTTCGTGCAGCTCTCCGAAGGCATTGAGGGCATGGTCCACGTCAGCGATATCAGTGCTGACAAGCGCATTGATCATCCCCAGGATGTGCTCAAGGCCGGTCAGATGGTCAAGGCCCTGGTGCTGGCCATCGACCCGGAAAAGCGTCAGATCCGGCTGGGCATGAAGCAGTTGATTCCCACCGGACTGGATGAGTACATTGCCGAGCACAAATTAGGCGATGTCGTAACCGGCCGCATGGTCGGAGACGCGGCCGAAACTGCGCGCGTCGAACTTGGAGACGGCATCCAGGCCACCTGCCGCTTCGCCGCCCCACCGCCGGCACTGAAGGAAGAGGCCAAGCCAGAAGTCAAGGCGGACCTGTCGTCGCTGACCTCTATGCTGAACGCGCGCTGGAAGAGTGGCGCAACCGGCGAAGCCGCCGCGCCGGAACCTGCCCTCGCAGGTCAGATTCGCAGCTTCCGCATCACCAAGCTCGACCCGGAAAAGAAGAAGATTGAAGTGGAGTTGGCGTAGGCG
>JBBQVN010000071.1:0-17439 GCA_038211475.1 Terriglobales bacterium
GATCCGCGCCGCCTTTACTGCCGAGCCGGGAAATGTGCTGCTGTCGGCCGACTATTCGCAGATCGAGTTGCGCCTGCTCGCACACTTCTCCCTCGACCCGCTGCTGGTGGAAGCCTACCGGCGCGGCGACGACATCCACACTCTGACCGCTTCGCAGGTGTTCGGGGTGCCTCCTTTGATGGTGACTGCGGACCACCGCCGCCAGGCCAAGGTGGTCAACTTCGGCATTGTCTATGGCCTTTCCGCGTTTGGCCTGTCGCAGAGCCTGGGGATTGAGCCGGCAGAAGCCAAGCAGTTCATCCAGGCCTACTTCGAAAAATATGCAGGGGTGAGGGCGTTCCTCGACAAGACCATCGAGCAGACCCGCCGCGAGCAAAAAGTCTGGACCTTGTTTGGGCGGATGCGCCAGATTCCCGACATCAACAGCAAAAACGCGACCCAGCGTGGATTTGCCGAGCGTACTGCGGTCAACACTCCATTGCAGGGAACCGCAGCCGACCTCATTAAGATTGCGATGATCCGCATCGACACTGCGCTGATGGAACGAGGATTGAAATCAAAGATGACTCTGCAGGTGCACGACGAACTGGTATTCGAAGTGCCGGAATCAGAAGTGGACGAAATGAAAGCGCTGGTGAAGCAACAGATGGAGCAAGTCCACGCGCTGGCGGTGCCGCTGCTGGTAGAGATTGGAATAGGGCCGAACTGGCGCGACCTGAAATGATTTGGAATGACTAGGAGTGACTGGAATGATTCCGGTCACACGGTCATCGGCGGCTTTCGCTTGTGCCATGCCGTTGCCGATTCGTAGGCATGAGCGAGGCGAAGTACGGTGGCCTCACCCCAGTGCGGCCCGACAATCTGCAGTCCAATAGGCCAGCCGCTGGAAGAAAATCCGCAAGGAATGGAAATGGCCGGCAGACCCCATACGTTGAAGGGCCGGGTATTACGCAGCATCGTCAGTTCGACCGGTCGCAGCCGTTCCGGATTGTTCTTCAAATCTGCGATGGCGGGCGGCAGGACGGGCGCGGTAGGCGTCACCAACAAATCCACGCGTTCAAAAACCCCGGCGATTTCGTGGCGGGTCCGCCCCAACTGCTGACGCGCTTCGCTGGTTTCTGCCGCGGTGATTCCCGCTCCCGATTGAATGCGGCGCAAGGTTTCCGGCTGGTACAGCTCAGGATGCTCCGCCGCACACTTGGCGTGAAACTCGTACGACTCCGCCGCCTGCAGGGTTCGGCTGGTTTCGACCGGAACTTCGAAGTCGAGCAACTCTGCGCCGAGGTGAGCGAGAGTCGCGAGGGCGTGCTCGGCTGCAGCGCGAATTTCGGGGTCGAGGTCGTCCCAAAAATACGATCGCAGCACACCTACGCGCAAGCCAGCGACACCGCTTGGAAGCTCGGCGCTGAAGTCGGGCGTCGCCGCATCGCTACTCGTCCCGTCCTGCGGGTCGTATCCGGCGATGGCCTGCAACACCAGAGCGGCGTCGTGCACCGAACGCGTGATCGGCCCTACATGGTCGAGGGACCACGAAAGCGGGATGACTCCACCAGCGCTGACCCGGCCATAAGTGGGCTTCAGTCCGACCACGCCGCAGCAGGCGGCCGGCAGGCGAATGGATCCAGCCGTGTCCGTCCCGATGGCTGCATATCCGAGGCCCGCCGCCACCGACGCAGCTGAACCGCCTGATGACCCACCGGCAATCCGCGATGTGTCCCACGGATTTCGCACTTCGCCGAAGCAGCTCACCATCGAGCTGCCGCCATAGGCAAACTCGTGCAGGTTTTGCTTGCCCAGGATGACTGCGCCCGCCAGCCGCAGCCGCCGCACCACTTCCGCATCGGCAACCGGTACGCGGTCTTGGTAAACTGCGCTTCCCGCCGTGGTCCGCACTCCAGCCGTGTCGATGAGGTCCTTGAGGCCGATGGGGATGCCGTGCAGCGCTCCGCGCCACTCCCCGCGCATGATTTCCGCTTCCGCCTGCTGTGCCTGCGCAATGGCCGCGTCGGCGGTCACTGTGATGAACGCATTCAGCCTCGGGTTCAACGCCGCGATACGTTCCAGGCATACCCGCGTCGCTTCAACGGGAGAGATAGTCCGGGCGCGAAACAGCGCGCTTAATTCACCAATCGTTTTTGGCAACGGGTCAGGCAAGGTCTATGGAGTCGCCTCTGGCGTCGAGTCTGGCGTCACGTCCGGCCATTTGTCTGGTAACAAGGGAGTCATGGCTCCTTAGCATTATGAACTTCCTTGAGGTGTTGCGGCTGGGCCTATAATCTTCGCTGGGGTTAGGGGAAAGGACGGGCTCATGGCGGAGATGGCGGTGACTCCGGCGATCACACGGGGTTTTTATCTGGATGGTCGGTGGGTTGAGCAAGGAGACTTGGCCGAAATCAAGTCCCCCTTCGATGGTTCCGTCCTCGCGCGCGTTTTCCAGGGCACACGGAAGCACGCTGAGATGGCAATCGCGGCAGCCGTGAAAGCGTTTGGCACCACCCGGCGCCTGCCCGCATTTGAACGCCAAAGAGTGCTGCGCAAGATCGCGCTGGGCATCGGCGAACGCAAGGAAGAATTCACCCGCACCCTATGCCTCGAGGCGGGAAAGCCGATCAAAGCCGCGCGCACTGAAGTGGATCGTGCCATTTTCACTTTCACGGTCGCCGCCGAGGAGAGCACCCGCAACTATGGCGAATACCTTCCCCTCGATTGGCAGGAGTTCACCGCCGGGCGCTGGGGGATTGTGCGCCGGTTTCCGCTCGGGCCGATCGCCGGCATCACTCCCTTCAATTTCCCGCTGAATCTGGTCGCGCACAAGTTGGCTCCGGCGATGGCTGCCGGCTGCCCTATCGTCCTAAAGCCGGCGCCGCAGACGCCACTCAGCGCCCTGTTGCTAGCGGAGGTGGTGCAGCAGGCGGGATGGCCTGACGGCGGGCTGAGCGTGGTTCCGCTTTCCAATGACGACGCGGGATTGCTGGTGACCGACGACCGCATCAAGCTCATCAGCTTCACTGGAAGCGCCAGCGTGGGGTGGGATATCAAGCGCCGCGCCGGAAAGAAGAAAGTGCTGCTCGAACTCGGCGGCAATGCCGCGGTCGTGGTTCACGGCGATTGCGACCTCGCCTACGCAGCCGAACGTTGCGTCGCGGGCGGCTTCGCCTATGCCGGGCAGTCCTGCATCTCGGTGCAGCGCATCCTGGTCGAACATGCGGTGTATGGGCGGTTCACTGACCTGCTAGTGCAAGGGGTTCGGCAGCTAAAAATGGGCGACCCCTTGGAGGGAACAACTGACGTGGGTCCCTTGATTCGGGAAAGCGATGCGGTGCGTACGGTGGACTGGATTCAAGAAGCGTTACGCGGGGGAGCGCAGTTGCTGTGCGGGGGCAAACGCACGGGTTCTATGGTGGAACCGACGGTACTGACCGGCACCCGCCCTGACATGAAGGTGAATTGTCAGGAAATTTTCGGCCCCGTTGTCACGGTTGAGCCTTACAACGAGTTTGGGGAGGCGTTGACGCGGATTAACGATTCTGCATACGGTCTGCAGGCCGGTGTTTTCACTCGCGATGCGAAGCGGCTCTTCCAGGCCTATGAGGAATTGGAAGTCGGGGCTGTGATCGCCGGCGACGTGCCAACGTTCCGCATCGACCAGATGCCCTACGGTGGCATCAAAGATTCCGGCTTGGGACGCGAGGGGCTGCGTTACGCCATCGAGGAAATGACCGAACCCAAATTGATGGTCATGAACCTGCGCTAGTTAGAAAATCGGTGCGAATGTGTTGAAAATCGCAACCATTTTTCTTGCGAGGCAAGATTCAAAAAAAATCTTCCGAAAATTGTTTGCGCTGTGTTTGCAGATGCGGATGGACTGCTATAATCACTAGTTTTCCAGTGTGGGTTGAAGGTCATGTTGACGTCAACCGAAGTGAACCGGCAAGAAGCGGGAAGGCGTTGGGGCTTCCGGTTTCTCTTGATCTGACAGATGCAGATTTTTCATCGCAGCACGAACACGCTATCGCGCGCCACCATTTTTGGGGCGGTATTTGTCGTGGCCGCCGCTTTCCTGGTGCTCGCGGAAGTGCAGCGCTCCCCGTACATTACGGATGAGGGAGTGCGAAAGCCGCAGCCCGTGCCTTTCAGCCACCAGCACCACGTCACCGGGCTCGGCATCGATTGCCGTTACTGCCACACTTCGGTGGAGCAGTCGAGTTTCGCGGGAATTCCGCCGACCAAGACCTGCATGAATTGCCATTCGCAGATCTGGACCAACGCTGCGCTGCTGGAGCCGGTCCGCGAAAGCTACCGCTCTAACAAGTCTCTGCAGTGGACCCGGGTTAACCAGTTGCCCGACTACGTCTACTTCAACCACAGCATTCATGTGAACAAGGGCGTTGGCTGCAATACCTGCCACGGGCCGGTCGACCAGATGCCGTTGATGTACCAGAACGCTTCCATGCAAATGGAGTGGTGCCTGGAGTGCCACCGCGGCGCCGAAAAATTTGTCCGGCCGCGCGATCAGGTTTTCAATATGCGCTATCAGCAACCTTCCACCTCGACCCCGGTGGTGTTCGCTGGAACCAGCTTCACCGATCAGGAATCACTGGGCCGCGCCATTGTTAAAAACTATAAAGTGCGCGCGGTCAAAGACATTACGAATTGCGACACCTGTCACCGCTAGGCGGCGACCGGTTAGTTTGCTGGCATAAAACATGGCAGAAGAAGCAAAATCGAGGCGCGCTGAGGATGTTTGTCCCAGCAAGAAGTCTGCGCTCGACCTGACCACGGTCGAGGCGGCGCTGGCGCAGGCTAAAGGCCCGGAATACTGGCGCAGCCTGGAAGAACTTTCCGGCACGCCGGAATTCCAGGAGATGATGCATCGCGAATTTCCCAAGGGCGCGTCGGAATGGCTGGATGGAGTTTCGCGGCGCGGTTTTTTGCGACTGATGGGCGCGTCTATGGCGCTTGCCGGCATGACCGGCTGCACCAAGTTGCCGTTGGAGCCGATCATTCCCTACGTCAAGCAGCCCGAAGAATTCATCCCCGGGCGTCCCTTGTTTTACGCTACCGCCATGACCCTGAGTGGATACGCCAGCCCCTTGCTGGTGGAAAGTCACCTGGGGCGTCCCACCAAAATAGAAGGGAATCCCGAGCACCCTGCGAGCCAGGGGGCGACCGATATTTTTGCGCAGGCGTCGCTGCTGGAGCTTTACGATCCCGACCGTTCGCAAACCACCACTTACCGGGGCGATGCGCGTTCCTGGAATTCGTTTCTGCAGACCACTCGCGGCATGTTGAACGTGCAAAAAGGCTTGCAGGGAGCGGGTCTGCGCGTACTCACCCAGACCATTTCTTCGCCCTCGCTCAACGACCAGATGCGCAGCCTGCTCAAGCTTTATCCCCAGGCCAAATGGCACGTTTATGAACCGGTCAATCGCGATAGCGTGAACGCGGGCGCGCAAATTGCCTTTGGTCAAGCGGTCGAGACTCGTTACAACCTCGACAAAGCTGACGTGATTCTCTCGCTGGACGCTGATTTTCTCTACGCGGGATTTCCGGGATTCACTCGCTACGCCCGCGATTTTTCCAAGCGTCGCAATCCTGACGGAGATATGAATCGCTTCTATGTGGTGGAGAGCACTCCCACCTCGACCGGGATGAAGGCCGATCATCGGTTGCCGTTGCGCGCGTCAGAAGTCGAGGAGTTCGCGCGGGCCCTGGCCGAGGAACTGGGAGCCGGTGGCGCGGGCGCGCCGGCGTCGGCTGCCCAGTCGAAGTTTATGGCGGCGGTCGCGGCCGATTTGAAGGCGCATCGCGGCGCTAGCATCGTGATCCCCGGCGAACATCAGTCTCCCGCAGTTCACGCCCTCGCCCACGCTATGAATCAGGCTTTGGGAAATGTCGGGCAGACAGTGGAATACACCGAGCCCGTGGATGCGAATCCCATCAGCCACGGCGATTCCATTCGCGATCTGGCAGCCGACATGCGTGCCGGCAAGGTGGATTTGCTGGTTATTCTCGGAGGCAATCCGGCCTATGACGCACCCGCCGACTTGGGCTTCGCCGATCTGTTGATGAATGCCGGCGTTGCCTTGCGCGTCCATCTGGGCCTGTATCAGAACGAGACTGCCGAACTTTGCCATTGGCATATTAACGAAGCGCATTATCTGGAGTCGTGGGGTGATGCGCGCGCCTATGACGGCACCGTCAGCATCGTTCAGCCCATGATCGAGCCGCTCTACGACGGTAAGACCGCGGTCGAAATGGTTGCCATTCTGAATGGACAGTCAGGCACTCGCACTCACGAGATTGTCCAGGCCTACTGGCAGAAGCAACATGCCGGCGCGGATTTCGATGCATTTTGGCGCCGCGCTTTGCACGATGGCTGGATTGCCGGCACCACCTTCGCGCCCAAAACTGTGTCGCTGAAAGCGGGCGGCATTTCCCCTGCCAGTGCACCCGGCCCCGCCGGCCTCGAGATTATTTTTCGCCGCGACCCTTCTGTCCACGACGGTCGTTTCTCTAACAATGGTTGGTTGCAGGAGTTGCCTAATCCGCTGACCAAGATCACCTGGGACAATCCGGTGATGATTTCGCCGGCCACGGCCGACCGCATGAAGTTGAAGAGTGAAGACATGGTCGAACTGGCCGTCAACGGAGCCAAGGCCGTCGCGCCAGTATGGATTCAGGCGGGCCATCCCGACAATTCGGTGACTGTCTTTCTGGGATACGGACGCCGCCGGGCGGGCCGTGTGGGTACCGGCGCTGGCTTCGACATGTATCCGCTGCGCACCGCCGCGGCTCCATCGTTCACGAGCGGCGTGCAAATGCGCAAGATGGGTGAGACCTACAAGCTCGCCAGCACCCAGGGTTACCAGACCATGGAGACTCCAGTGGGTTCGCGTCCCCTGGTGCGAGTCGCCGGTCTGGACGAATATCGCAAAGATCCGAAATTCGCGCAGGAAGACGAGCTGCCCAAGGATCTGACGCTCTACAAGCCCTATGACTACGCCAGCCAGACTTACGCCTGGGGTATGACGATTGACTTGAACTCCTGCGTGGGATGCAACAGTTGCATAATTGCCTGCCAGTCTGAAAACAACATCGCGGTCGTCGGCAAGGAGCAGGTGGTCAAGGGCCGGCACATGCACTGGCTGCGCGTCGACACTTACTATCAGGGCGATCGCGCGAATCCCGCGGTGCACTTTCAGCCGGTACCATGCATGCACTGCGAAAACGCTCCTTGCGAAGTGGTTTGCCCGGTTGCAGCCACGGTGCACAGCACGGAAGGCCTGAACGATATGGTCTATAACCGGTGCGTCGGCACGCGCTATTGCTCCAACAACTGTCCCTACAAAGTGCGGCGCTTCAACTTCCTCTTGTTCCAGGACTGGGAGACTCCGCAGTACAAGATGATGCGCAATCCCGACGTCACCGTCCGCAGCCGCGGCGTCATGGAGAAGTGCAGCTACTGCGTGCAGCGTATCAATGAAAATCGCATTGACGCCGAGCGAGCGGACACCACCATTGCGGATGGCAAGCTGCAGACCGCTTGCCAGCAAGTGTGCCCCGCCAATGCCATCGTCTTTGGCAACATAAATGACCCCAATAGCCGCGTGTCGAAGTTGAAAGCCCAGGCCAGAAATTATTCTCTGCTGGGAGACTTAAATACCCGTCCGCGTACTACGTACCTGGCGGAAGTGCGGAACCCGAATCCGGAATTGAGCGCGTAAGCTATGGCAGAAAGAATCGAAGAAGCGCGGTTAGGCCGGAAGCAGGCCCCGGTGATCGAACCCGGCCACACCTTCGGTTCGGTCACCGACCAGATCAGTTCGATCGTGTTGAACCGCCCCACCTCCACCGGTTGGTTCATCGGCTTCGGCTTCTTCTTCATGCTGACCATGATGCTGCTGTACGCGCTGGCCTACCTGTTCCTGAAGGGCACCGGCATCTGGGGCGTGAACATACCCGTGGGATGGGGATTCGCCATTGTCAACTTTGTGTGGTGGATTGGCATTGGCCATGCCGGGACGCTCATCTCCGCCATTCTTCTTTTACTGCGACAGTCGTGGCGTAATTCCATCAACCGGTTTGCCGAGGCCATGACCTTATTTGCGGTGGCCAGTGCGGGCATTTTCCCGCTGATCCACACTGGCCGCCCGTGGCTGGCTTACTGGCTCTTTCCCTATCCCAACACCATGCGGGTGTGGCCGCAATTCCGCAGCCCGCTGGTCTGGGATGTATTCGCGGTCTCGACCTACTTCACCATTTCGCTGCTGTTCTGGTTCATCGGGTTGATCCCGGACTTGGCCACCCTGCGCGACCGCTCGGAAAACCCCTTCGCCAAGGTCATCTATGGCATCCTCGCCATGGGGTGGCGCGGTTCGGCCCGGCACTGGCACCGCTACGAGACTTCCTATCTATTGCTGGCCGGACTGGCCACGCCGCTGGTTCTTTCCGTGCACACCGTAGTCAGTTTCGACTTCGCGGTGAGCATTGTTCCTGGCTGGCACACCACGATTTTCCCGCCCTACTTTGTCGCTGGCGCCATTTACTCCGGATTTGCCATGGTATTGATGCTGGCGATTCCTATCCGCAAGATCTACAACCTGGAAGACTTCATCACCGAGCGGCATCTCGAGAATTCCGCCAAGGTCATGCTGGCGACCGGTCTGATCGTCGCCTACGGCTATGTGATGGAAGCGTTCCTGGGCTGGTACGGCGGCAGCAAGTACGATGCGTTCCTACTGTGGAACCGGCTGCATGGGCCCTACTCGTTTTTCTACATCATGCTGTGGGTGTGCAACATCATCGTGCCCCAGGTGCTGTGGGTTCGCAAGCTGCGAACCCACCCGGCTGCACTGTTCCTGATTTCGGGTGTGGTGCTGGTTGGCATGTGGCTGGAGCGCTTCATCATCGTCGTCGTCAGCTTGCACCGCGACTTCCTCACTTCGTCCTTCGGGATGTACTACCCCACCAGGTGGGACTGGATGACCTACATCGGTACCATTGGCATGTTCCTGGCCGCGATGTTTTTATTCGTGCGTATCCTGCCCATGATCTCCATCTTCGAAATGCGTACGTTATTGCCTGAGGCGGAGGTAAAGGAATGAGCCAACTTCCGATTTACGGCATGATGGCTGAGTTCGATTCCCCCCAGCGCTTGATGGACGCGGCCCACCACACCAGCGCCGCCGGCTATCGCAAAATCGACGCTTACAGCCCTTTCCCCATCGAGGGGCTGGCCGAAGCCATTGGCTTTGAGAGCAACGCGGTGCCGCTGGTAGTGTTGATCGCCGGCATCGTCGGCGGAGTCACCGGTTATGCAATGCAGTATTGGATGGCGGCAGTGTCCTATCCCCTGAACGTCGGTGGCAAGCCCTATCACTCCTGGCCGTCCTTCATCGTCGTCACCTTCGAGATGACCATCCTGTTCGCAGGAGTTGCCGCGGTGCTTGGCATGCTGGCGCTGAATGGATTGCCCATGCCCTATCATCCCGTGTTCAACGTCCCGCGTTTTGCGTTCGCTTCCAAAGACCGGTTTTTCCTGATCGTGTTCGCCAGCGACCCCAAGTACGATGCCACCTCCACGCGGAGATTCCTGGAAACGCTGGACCCGCGCGCGGTGATGGAGGTACCCAGCTAGCGATGAGGAGAATATCCCTAACGCTTGCTGTGTTGCCGGGCCTGCTGCTCGCAGGCTGCCGCCTGGATATGCACGTGCAGCCTCGTTTCAATCCCATGGCAAAGAGTGATTTCTTTGCCGACCAGCGCTCGGCCCGGCTTCCGGTCGAGGGTACGGTTGCCCGGGGCCAGTTGCACGAAGACACTTACTTCTACACCGGCAAGATTGGAAACAATGCGGGCGATTACTTGCCGTTCCCAGTCAGCGACGAAGTGTTGCACCGCGGTCGCGAGCGTTTCAATGTGTTTTGTTCCCCCTGCCACTCTCGTTTGGGCGATGGAAACGGCTTCATTCCGCAGCGCGGTTTCCCGCGCAAGCCGCCATCGTTCCACATCGAGCGCTTGCGCAAGGCGCCCTTGGGCTATTTTTACGACGTCATTACCAACGGCTTTGGCATCATGCCCGACTATGCTTCGCAAATTCCGCCGCGAGACCGCTGGTGCATCATCGCCTATCTCCGGACCTTGCAACTAAGTCAGAACGCAGCCTCCAGCGACGTTCCCGCCGGACAATCCGTGCCCTCGGTCCCGCCCTCCTTCCGGGGTGACCCTGGATCCGGCGCGACCTTGCCCGTGATCGTCGAGCCTCCGGCCAATGTCGTGAATGGAGCGGAAGAAAACGGAGCCGGAATGAGCGGAGCTGGAGTGAAGCAGGAGCCGAAATGAGCACGACGCTGCAGATCAACCAATCGGACCTGACTGCGCCGCCCGTTATGGCGACGCTTGGCCAACGCTCGCTCATCATCGGCCTGATTTTTGTGATCGTTTGCGCCTTCGGTGCGTTCATCTCTCCGCACACGTTCTACTCGGCTTACCTCACCGCCTACATGGCTTGGCTCGGCATCACTCTGGGCTGCATGGTCATTCTGATGTTGCAGCACATGACCGGCGGGGCGTGGGGATTGGTCATCCGGCGCGTGATGGAAGCCGCGGTTGGCACCCTGCCGCTGATGGCTGTGCTGTTCCTCCCGGTAGTTTTGGGTATCCACTATCTCTACCCCTGGGCTCAGCCCCAGGTCTTGGCCAACGATGTTCCGCTGCAGCAGATCGCTCACAGCTACTTGAATGTAGGCGGCTTCATCACTCGCGCCGTCATTTACTTCGCCCTCTGGGGCGCGATTGCATTTTTTCTGCTGCGCTGGTCCGCAGAGCAAGACGCCCCGTCCGAGCAAAGCACCTGGCGATTCCGCGCGGTGAGCGGACCCGGCATTCTGATTTACGCCCTTACCATTTCCTTTGCCTCTGTGGATTGGGTCATGTCTCTGCAGGCGCGCTGGGTCTCGACCATCTACGGCATGATGTTTATTGCCGGTCAGGTGCTGGCGGGTTTCTGTTTTGTGGTGGTTATGGAAACCATCCTGTCCAAACGCAAGCCCATGTCAGAGTACCTGCATCCCAAGGAAATCCACGATCATGGCAAGTTGATCCTGGCCTTCGTGATGGTGTGGGCTTACTTCAGTTTTTCGCAGTGGCTCATCATCTGGAACGGCAATCTGCCCGAAGAGATTCCCTGGTACCTGCGCCGCCTTAGTGGCGGTTGGGCGGCGGCCGGCCTGGCCCTGGTGATCTTCCATTTCGTCGCCCCGTTTGTCATGTTGTTGGGACGTCAATTCAAGCGTCGCACTCGCACTATGGTTTGGATCGCGTCCATGTTGCTGGTGATGCGCTATGTGGATTTGTGGTGGCACATCGAACCCGTGTTCTCACCCACCATTCGTGTGACCGTGTGGACCTTTGCTTGTCCACTGGCCATCGGCGGAATCTGGTTGTGGCTTTTCGCCCGGAACCTGAGGCAGCGTCCGCTGTTGCCTCTTTACGCTCCGCACGTGCGGGAGCTTTTGGAGCCGGCCCATGAGTAATCTTCCGCCCCTCCATTCCGATCATGGAGACTACGAGCGCCAGGACCTCAATACTCGAGGACCCATGCTGTTTCTCGGCGGCATGGTTTTGTTTGGCATCTTTACCTACTTCATGATCGTCGGCATGCTTCGTTTGCTGAATGGCCAAAACACACGCGGCCAGTCTGCGGCGAATCCGATGGCGACCAGCGTGCCTGCCGATACCCGGCATGTACAGCCCGGGGAAATTGTTGCATTCCCGGAACCTCGGCTGGAAGAAGATGAACGCGGTCAATTGAACGGCGTGCGCTTAAAAGAAGAGCAGACTTTGAATTCTTACGGATACATCGACGAAAAAGCCGGTGTGGTGCATATTCCGATTGAACGCGCCATGCAGTTGATGGTGGAGCACGGCCTGCCGCAACGCAGCGCAGGCGCAACTGCTCCGGCGACGGAAGCGGCCAAACCCGCGGCAGCGGCAAAGAAGAAGCTGGCACCAACTAAAAAGTAGTGACTCCGGCGCAGGCGCCGGGAAGGGAAGTGCAGTGCGCAACATGCAAGGCAACAAACGATGGTACATCTCGGCTGGCGTCATTCTGGCGCTCGTGTGCCCTCACCTGTCTGTCGCACAAGCCATGATGAAGGGCATCATTGCGCCGCCCGCCAACGTGCGGCCCATCGGTCTGATGAACGTCGGAATCGAGCAGCATCTGAATGCCAAAGTGCCCCTCGACTTGCCATTTGTGGATGAAGACGGCAAGGCGGTTCGTTTGGGCGACTATTTCGGCAAGAAGCCGGTCGTTCTCGATCTAGCCTATTTCAACTGCACCATGTTGTGCGGGGAAGTGATGAACGGCCTGGCCGGGTCGCTGAAGGCCATCACTTTTGACGCGGGCAAAGAATTTGAAGTTCTCACCGTGAGCTTTGATCCGAAGGACACTCCGGCCCTCGCCACTGAGAAAAAGAAAACTGTGTTGGCGCGTTACGGCCGCAAGGACGCCGCCTTGGGCTGGCATTTCCTGACCGGAAAGCCCGAAGCCATCAACGCGCTGACCAAAGCGGTCGGGTTTCAATACGAGTACGACCCGAAAATGCAACAGTTCGCCCATGCCGCTTCAATTATCGTGCTGACCCCGGAGGGCAAGATCGCACAGTACTTTTACGGCATTGAATTTGCTCCCAAAGACTTGCGGCTGGGCCTGATCGAAGCCTCGCAAAATAAGATCGGCAATGTGGTGGACCGGGCTTTGTTGTACTGCTACCACTACAATCCGGCAACCGGAAAGTACGGCGCCATTGTGGCCAACGTCATGCGCTTGGCGGGAGGAGCGACCATCTTGATTCTAGGATCGTTCCTGTTTTTCATGTTCCGCCATGATCCGCAGCGGCAGGTCAAGTAGAGATTATGTTTAATAACTTTCCATTATGGCCGGAACGGGCGTCGTCGCTGGCGCCGGGAGTTGATGCGCTCTACATCTTCCTGTTGATTTTGTCGGGGTTCATGAGCGTTTTGATCTTCGCGTTTATCCTGGTCTTCGCAGCTAAGTATCGCCGCCGCTCGGGAGTGTTGGCTGAACAAATTGAGGGTTCCACCGCGCTTGAATTGACCTGGAGCATCATCCCGATGTTCGTATTCGTGGCCATCTTCGTTTGGGGCGCTGCGCTCTATTTCAAGATGCGCACTCCGCCGCGCGATGCGACCGAAGTTTACGTTGTGGCCAAGCAGTGGATGTGGAAGTTCGAGCATGCGGAAGGCCAGCGCGAGATCAATGAACTGCACGTTCCCGTCGGACAGAACGTGAAGATGATCATGACTTCGCAGGACGTGATCCACAGTTTTTATGTTCCCGCCTTTCGGGTAAAGCAGGACGTGCTGCCGGGACGTTACACCATCACTTGGTTCAAAGCCACCAAGCCCGGAACCTATCACCTTTTTTGCGCCGAATACTGCGGCTCCCAGCACTCCGGCATGATTGGCTGGATCGACGTGATGGAGCCGGCCCAGTATCAGGCGTGGTTAAGCGGCGGAACTGCCGTCCCCGCAGCCCAAGCGGGCCAACAACTTTTCGCCTCGCTCGGATGCGTCACTTGTCACCGCCCTGATTCCCAAGGCCGCGGGCCCAACCTGGTCGGGGTCGCCGGCAAGCCTGTCTTGCTCGAAGACGGGCGCACCGTCACCGCCGACGACGAATACATTCGCGAATCCATCCTCAATCCGGGCGCCAAGATCGTTGCCGGATTCAAACCCGTGATGCCGACGTTCCAGGGCATGGTGACCGAAGAGCAACTGAATGAACTGGTCGCCTACGTCAAATCCTTGAACCAGGTCCCGAAGCCCACCTCGGTCACGCAAAACAACTCTGCGCCCTCTGGCGCACCCAAGATGCAGGTGCAATAACATGGCTACCAATGCTGTCATCCCCGAGCGGGCGAATTACCTCAACGCAGAATATGGCGTGAAATCGTGGTTGCTCACCGTCGACCACAAGCGCATCGCGTTGCTGTATTTGCTGTCTGTCACATTGTTCTTCTTCCTCGGCGGATTCTTCGCCCTGCTCATTCGGCTCGAACTCCTTACCCCGGCGGGCGACCTGATGCAGGCGGACACTTACAACAAAGTGTTCACTATGCACGGCATCATCATGGTGTTTTTCTTCCTGATTCCCGTGGTGCCGGCTGTTCTCGGCAACTTCCTGATGCCGATCATGATTGGCGCCAAGGACCTGGCCTTCCCTCGCATCAACCTGCTGAGCTGGTACCTCTATGTCATCGGCGGCGTGCTGATTCTGCACTGCATGTTGACCGGCGGCGTGGACACTGGTTGGACGTTCTATCCGCCCTTTAGCACCAGCTTTAGCAATACCAAAGTCGTTGAAGCCGGACTCGCTGTCTTTGTCTCCGGATTCTCCTCCATCCTCACGGGCCTGAATTTCATCGTGACCGTTCATCGCATGCGCGCCCCCGGCATGACCTGGGACCGCCTGCCGCTGTTCGTCTGGGCCAACTATGCCACCAGCATCGTTATGATTCTGGGAACTCCAGTGGTCGCCATCACCATCGTCCTGGTCGCTCTGGAACGCACCTTGCATCTCGGCATATTCGATCCCAAGCTGGGTGGCGATCCCCTCCTGTTTCAACACTTATTCTGGTTCTACTCTCACCCCGCCGTTTACATCATGATTTTGCCGTCCATGGGAGTGATCAGCGAACTCATCACTTGTTTTTCACGCAAGCGAGTATTCGGCTATAAGTTCATTGCGCTTTCCAGCGTCGCCATTGCGGTGCTCGGCTTCCTGGTGTGGGCCCACCACATGTTCGTTGCCGGAATGTCTCTCTACGCCGGCCTCATCTTCTCGTTCCTCAGCTTCTTTGTCGCGGTCCCCTCCGCCATCAAGGTCTTCAACTGGACTGCCACTCTCTACAAGGGATCCATCTCCTTTACCACGCCGATGCTGTATGCCTTCGGATTCCTCGGCCTATTCACCATGGGGGGACTCACCGGGCTCTTCCTGGCCGCGCTCGGAGTGGATGTCCACGTCACCGACACTTACTTCATCGTTGCCCACTTCCACTACATCATGGTGGGAGGCGTGCTCATGGGTTATCTTGGCGGCATGCACTTCTGGTGGCCCAAAATTTCCGGTCGCATGTATCCTGAATTCTGGGGCAAGCTCTCAGCCCTCATTGTTTTCCTGGGCTTCAACCTCACCTTCTTCCCCCAGTTCATTCTCGGATACATGGGCATGCCGCGCCGCTACTGGCAGTATCCGCCAGAGTTTCAAATCTTGAATGTCCTCTCCACCGCCGGAGCCTCGGTGTTGGCCGTCGGCTACTTACTCCCGATGATCTACTTCGTCTGGTCGATGCGCTATGGCAAGCCCGCGCCTGACAACCCTTGGAACGCCGCCGGGCTGGAGTGGATGACCAGTTCTCCTCCGCCCACTTACAACTTTGAAGAGACTCCGATCGTCACCTGGGAAGCCTACAATTACGACGAATTGAACAAGAAAGAGGAGGTTCCCGTTGAGCGATAGCGAAGTCGCCGTTCACAATCCGGCGCTACGCCACCACTTCGCGGAGGTGGAGCAGCAGCGGAATGCCTCCAGTCTGGGCATGTGGCTGTTCTTAGTGACCGAGATCATGTTCTTCGGCGGCATGTTCTGCGCCTATCTGGTGTACCGCACCGCCCACTTCGGCGACTTCGCCGCGGCTAGCTCCACCCTCGACTTGAAGCTGGGCGCCATCAACACCGCCGTCCTCATCCTCAGCAGCTTGACCGTGGTGATGGCGGTTTGGACCGCGCAGACCGGCAAGCAAAAAGCTCTGGTCATGTACTTACTCCTCACCATCGTGCTGGGCGTGGCGTTCCTGGGCATCAAGGGAGTGGAGTACGCGGAGAAGTTTGAAAATCACCACGTTCCCGGACCGACCTTTCATTTCGCGGGCGCCATCCCCGGGCACCCCGATCATCCCGCCGATCCGCGCCATGCCCAGATATTCTTTTCGCTGTACTTCGCCATGACGGGCATGCACGCCGTCCACATGATTATTGGCATCGGCTTGTTCGCTTTCCTGGCCTTCAAGGCTTGGCGTGGCGCTTACACTCCCGCCTACTTCACGCCCATTGAGAATGCGGGCCTGTACTGGCACTTCGTGGATATCGTTTGGATTTATCTGTTCCCCTTGTTGTATCTGATCGACCGGCACAAGTGAGATCGCTATGGCTGAACACATTTCTTCGCCCCGGTTCTATGTAGTCATCTGGCTTAGCCTGATGGTGCTTACCGTAGTGACCGTCGTCGCCGCGCAGATTGATCTCGGTCCCTTCAACACCATCGTTGCCCTCACCATCGCCTCGTTGAAAGCTGTCCTGGTGGGGTTGTTCTTCATGCACGTCAAGTACGCCCACGAGAGAATGATCAAACCCGTAATCGCGGCGGCCCTCTTCTTTTTGTTCTTGCTGCTCTCGCTCAGCATGGCCGACTACAGCACCCGGCTGTGGAGTTAGTTCGCTGAGCGACGCCGCCAACCACAGGCCCATCGCCAACCACAGCCCCATCGCCAACCAAGGTCCCGCCGCCTCGTGGCCTCTGGCTTTGTTGGAACGCGATCTGATTCCTGATTTTCTGATCCGTCCTGCCATCCGCCGCCTGCTTCGCCAGCGCCTGCGCGAAGAAGACCAGGGCGACCCCGCCCTCAACCAGCAGCGCCTGATGCAATTTGTGGCCGCGCTGACGGCCAGCCCCATCGCCATCGAAACTTCGTCGGCCAATGCCCAGCATTACGAAGTGCCTGCGCCGTTCTTTCAACTCGCTTTGGGCAAGCGCCTAAAATACAGCGCTGCATATTGGCCCAGCGGCGTGACTACTCTCGACCAAGCCGAAGAAGCAATGCTGGCGCTCACCGCCAGCCGCGCCCGCCTCGACCGACTCACCGATGGCCAGCGCATTCTTGAGCTCGGCTGCGGATGGGGTTCGCTCTCGCTTTACATGGCGGAGAAATTTCCCGGCTGCGAAATCGTCGCTGTTTCCAACTCCAGCTCGCAAAAACAATTCATCGATTCCCAGGCCGGCGCTCGCAGCCTGCGCAATCTGCAAATCATCACTGCCGACATGAACCATTTCCAGGCGCCAGGCTCATTCGACCGCGTGGTGTCGGTGGAGATGTTCGAGCACATGCGCAATTACGAGGTGCTACTCAGCCGCGTGGCTTCCTGGATGAAGCCCGATGCCCTGCTGTTCGTCCACATCTTCACCCACTCCCGCTTCGCCTACCCCTATGAGGTCCGCGACGCCAGCGATTGGATGGCGCAACATTTCTTCAGCGGCGGCATCATGCCCAGCGACGATCTGCTGCTCTACTTTCAACGCGACGTCAACCTCGTAGACCACTGGCAGTTCGACGGCACCCACTACCAGAAGAC
>JBBQVN010000072.1:0-17428 GCA_038211475.1 Terriglobales bacterium
GAGGAAGCCGCCTTGGAAAACGCCTCGGCGTTCGCCTCCGGCGTTTCCCACATTCCCACAGCTCCGGCTACGGGAGTTTTAGAAGCGAAGCAAGACTAGATTGTCGTATGATCCCGTGTGCGGATTCTGGGGGCAGGTCACCTCGATGCGGTTGCCCAAATACTGCCACAGGTGCCAACGGCTGCGCACATTAGCGTTGCTGGCATAGGAGAGAGACGGGAAGCGCGTACCCCTCAACAGGCAGATGTATTCGGGATATGCGGCAGAGGCAGATAGGATGACGTTGTCTCAGCGGGCGGCGCTCCAACAATAATCTGGGCATCGAGCTCAGGGTTATGAGATGGAACTATACTGCGTCTTCCCCGAACTGTGACCAAAGACATAGGGTGGAAAAAGGAGGGGATGATCATAACCATGTGAGTCCGCGCTGGGGATGATATTTAATGGCGTCAAAGACTCCCGTCGCAAACCGAGTGCTTTCGTCGGCCCCGCGCGCGACTCGGTGGCCGGGAATCCCGGCTGTACACCGACGGGGGGCCGGCGAAAGCATTCAGCTCAAGTGGAAAGCGGAGTGATCAGGCTCGGGCGCGTTTGAGAAATAAACAGCTGCGAGCGCAACGGCGTCGAAGGCGCTGAACTTCCACGGTTCCGAGTGCCATGCTTTGCGCTTTGGTGGTAGATGCCATGCAAGGATGGGGTACTGGTGGATGAAACTTGGGCGGGACGATGCGCATGGGGAAATGGTTCTCGGAAAGATTTACACTGAACAAGGAAGAAAAGGCGCTGCGTTCTGGCTCCTGAAGCGGGCACAAGGAATTGCAGAGGTCTCCGGCAATTAAGTGAACTTGGGCGATGTGAGAATGGTGTGGGCATTTTGGCATCAGCGCTTTGGAACTCGGATAAACGAGCGCGACACTCTGGTTGAAGCGCTCACGCTGTTTCGTAGCCTCTCAGATTTCGACTGGAAGCAGAAGGAACGCTATATAAAGGAACAGTTCGGGGGAGTGTGGCCAGAGGTACTTAAAGACCTGGAGCTCATCGCCAAGTGACGCCCGACGCGCTCCGCGGCGAGCGCCTTAAACTGCATGAGGAAAAGGGAGATGGATGAGTCAGAGCAGGTCGTTGAGCGCTACCTTGGAGGTCTCGGATTCGCCACCATTATCTTCGAGCCAGACGGCAATGTACCACCAGATTTCCTGGTGGATGAACAGATAGCGGTGGAGGTCCGCCGCCTAAATCAGAACGAGCTGAGCGATTCCGGGTTTCGCGGTTTGGAGGAAACCGACATTCCGCTGCGGATGAAGATACAGAGATTGCTGGCTTCTCTTGGCCCCACAGATACTGGTGTCAGTTGGTTTGTGACGTACACCGTGAAGCGTCCTTTCCCGCATTGGGATCAACTCTTGTCAGCTCTGCGCAAGCGTTTGGAAGCATTTCGGGTCAACCCGGGGAATGAGAGACGTGCGTCGTTCACAATTGGTGACCGTTTCAAAGTTGAGTTACTTCAAGCTGGAGATGTCCATCCACAGTTGTTCATCTTCGGCGGATACAGCGATTTGGACTCCGGCGGTTGGTTATTTGAGGAGACACAAAAAAACGTGCGCCTGTGCGTTGCGAAGAAAACCATGACGATCGCCCCAGTGCGGCACAGGTATCCCGAATGGTGGCTCGTTCTCGTCGACGGATCGGTTATGGCGTCGACGCCTGGGACCGCAAGCTTTTTGCGGAACGCCTTGCAATTGAGCACGATTGGAACAAGGTTATCTTGTTAAGTCCGTTTGACCACAACTGTGCCCTCGAGATTCCGCGTCCAGACCTCCACTCTCAGAGCCACCAACAAACAGCGCCTGAAGAGTAGAAGCGGCATATTTCGACAACCATCTAAATGTGGATAGCGAATCGCCTTCGACCAGCATCAACTGGGGCTTATCATGTCGCTTTCACAGCAATCGGCAGAAGGTATTGCCCCACATTTTCATTTTGAAGTTGGCAGAAACCACCGTATGATCGGTCCAATGGCAGTATTCATGCGGCTTTGAGGCGCCACGAACTCTGGGGAGGCTCGGACCCGATAGGTGACAAGCCAAACCAGCGCTTTTAGCTCTCCTTCAATCCCTGTTTGAGGGTCGATTTCTCGGGATCACGAGTGACATCCGACGGAGGGCTGCTCTTGGTGCGAGAGCTGGACGAGCACCTGGGCTTGAGCGAACTCATCACCGAACACTTGACGATGCACGCGGGAAGGACTCGCAATTGCCCATGGCCGATCTGTTGCGTCAGGCGGTGTACAACCGACTGGCGGGTACGAAGACGCGAACGATGCCAAGCGGCTATCGCAAGACCCAACCTCCGGCTCATTGGTTCGGGACGAATCTGGGTGCGCGGAGCCGTGCTCGGCTGCAGTCGTTCAAGACCGAGCTGTTGAGATACGAGAGTATCTCTGGGCTGGCCGCAATCAACCGGGGGGCTGATTGTCCGGGCGGAGGGCCGGATTCCCAGCAGCGCCAGGTCTTGGCGCGCGCGGAATGCGGCAACAACCAGACTGAAAAAAATTGCGAACAACCCCTCAGCCCCTTCGATCTCACTGACGCTAAGTTATTGATTGATGTGTGGGCGGACATCTGGCTAGTGGCAGCCTCCAATTGAGTAAGTGAGATGGTGCCGTTAAACCGCGCGCCAATGATCAGGTCGCTTCTTGTCGTTCAGGTGTCGGACACGAGCAACATGCGGAGCGTGGCCGTTTGCTTTCGACCAATCAATCGCCCCTTTTTGTGTGCTAAAGGTGGCAAGCACAACATCGCCTTGGGTTTCGACCACATAATCGTCAATGCGCGTCCCTTCGGGACGGCCCTTTGGTCGGGCTTCTACGTAGACGGTTGCCATAATCTCATCTCCTTGTTGTCCCTCGGTGTGCGCGGTGCCTGACGGGAAAGGCCGTATAGACTCAGAATTCTACCTGAGGTAGTGGGACAACTAACGTTTCGAGAGCGCAGTGTACCATTTAGAAGCTGTCCCCAAACTAAATCGAAACCAACTTTGCTGTCAATGGCTGCAACAGGAGTGATGCTCACGGTCTCGCCCGTCTTCGGGTCTGAACGGACCGTAACCAGTCGGTGCCAGGTTCTGGGGTAGGGCTAAAGGGTACTCGCCTTTCACTCCTTGGCTAAGAAGAAATCTTCTGTTGGACCGATCCAATTGTAGATTCCCTCGGCGCTAAATGGCCTGTCGCCGAATTGTCGGATGACGGAAAATATTTGGCACCGAAAAGGTTGCCAGTTTGTGTGACATAAAGTACAGCACGTTCATCAAGCGGCTCAACGATTTCGTGCAATACGGCAATATCCAGGGGGCGCTTTCCAAGTGAAGCATAGGCTGGGCTCCAAAAACCGGGACTACTGGCTTATCGAAGTTCACCGGTGCTGAGGATACGTGCTTTGAACAAGCACTTCTATCCTCGGCTTGCCGTGCGGTAGCTCTAATGGGGAGCTTCGGCTCCCCATTTGCTGTCACCGCGCGATGAACATTTGTTCTCATTGAGAGCGATCCGGCCTACGAAACCGGGGAGCCATGCAATTCTAGGGAGAAACGTTCGGCAACAAGCTACGCTCCAACTCGTAGCCGAAGAAAATGCTCCGTTGGCCAATTCTCAAGAACTGATCGAGTCCGCAGCTCCCACATGTGACTGAAATAAATACTTTCATCGGCCCCCTGTGCGGAATCTGACGGACGGCAATGCCGTCTGTGCGTCAGCCGGGGGGCCGGTGAAAGCACTCAAGCAACTGAGGTGTTTCCAATCGACTCGTTTGGAACCTTATGGTGGAAATGCACCGCCGCTAACGCGACCGCGTCGAAGACACTGAAGATGGCCTGCTCGGATTGCCAAGGCTTGCGCTTGGGCGGCAAGCGCCACGCCAGTTGGGGATATCGGGCGGCGAGTGACTCTGCGATCTGGTATCGGTTCAATTTCCCGAGTTTCTTGAAATGGTGCTGCACCTGAGACTCTCGAATGAATATCACCGGCACATGCAGCGAGTGAAGTTCGGTGCGAATCGCTTCCAACGCGCGATGGCGGGCCGGGCGATTTCTCAGGCTGCGTCTGCTATTCCCTCGAAGAAGAATCAGATCAGGACGAAAGTAGAGAACCAGGCCAGCGACCTTGCGGGCCGCTAAGGCAGCATGGCTGGAACAATCCCGTGAACTGGCAAAGAAGCGCACTCCGAAATCCAGAATGCGATCAGGCCCCTCAAAGACCACAAATCCCAGCCTCCGGGCGCGAATATCCAAAGCCAACACGCGTGAGTAAAATTCGGTCATCTCAAGAGAGGGCTAGGCCTCAGAGGCAACCTCCCGCCCGCATATCCACTCGAGCTTTTGGGCGATCAACAGCGCCTTTGATCCCCGAACAGAACTATCCTCGAGCTCCCGCTTGAACTGGCGGATGCGGTCTTCGACGGACATGCCGACCGCATCCATCACGCCCGGAAAGAGCTCGCCGACCGGGACTCGGAATATTGCCTCGTAAGCGAGAGCGGTAAGCAAGGGCGGAATTGCCCTTGAGCGTTCATGGCGTGACACTGGCCCGTCGTCCTTGTGGCCAAGGATGCGGCCGAGTTCACGCTGGCTCAAGCCTGCCTCGCGACGATGAGTTCTTATGTAGTTGTGAAGTTTCGATCCTGCCATTGGACCTGGTTTGTTTGTGTGCGACCTTTGTATGCTCTAATCCTAGCAGTCGAGATGAGCTGCTCAAGGTGGAGTGATTGGTACCCCGGACAGGTCCAAACGGAGTCCAGTTGGAGTTGTCCACAGCCTCGCGCATTCGATAATCGGGAATCTGAGCCTTTGCTCGCAACAAGCCCTGAAGATCTTGTGTACAAGCACCGTTCCAGTGGGGACAGACGCTGCTACCGAAACCTCAGCCTGTTGCGGCAACCAAAGCAGCCACCTTCATGGCAGACGGCCGAGCCTGTAGGCTGGATTGAATGGATGATTCTCACCAGCCTAACCGAATTGGCGATCAGGATATTGATCTTTCAATCCCACCAGCACCTTCAGGTGATGCGATTTGCCAGCGCGAAATCGAGATCAAAGTCTTGGCCGAACTGCTGATAGACATTTATCTCGCGGACCAACGACGAAGGCGCGACCTCGAATCCCCTGAGCCGCGCGCTTGACGATTTACGCAACCGCCTTAAGCTGAGATCAAAGGTCGAATCAAAACAATTTCATTCAATCCAAAATATGAAAGGAGTTATCTATTGCCGGGTCTCGTCCAAGGAGCAGGTGCAAGGAACCAGCCTCGAATCGCAGGAGATTGCCTGCCGGGAGTATGCCACGCAGCATCAGATCGAAATCGTTCGAGTGTTCGTGGAGCGCGGAGAATCGGCGAAGTTCGCCGATCGGACGCAGCTCTTGGAACTCATGGAATTTGGTCGGAACCCGCAGAATGCAATCGAATGTGTACTGGTTTGGAAAGTTGATCGTCTGGCCCGCAATGTCGGCGATCACTTCAACATCAAAGCTGTCCTCTTGAAACAGGGTGCCCGTGTGATGTCGGTAACCGAACCCATCGGCGCAGATCCTGAGGGCAAGCTGTTGGAAACCATCCTTGCGGGATTCGCCCAGTTCGACAACGACTTGAGAGCCGCGCGAACGGTCCAAGGGATGCGCCGCAAGATTCAGGAAGGACTCTTCCCGTGGAAGCCGCCGCTCGGTTATGGCATTGCGGTCCAGCCGGGGAGCAAGAAGACGGTTGCCGACGAGCCGGACAAGCCAGTCTTCGGACAATTGCAGAAGGCATGGGAGGAGTACGCGACGGGCGCCTACACCAAAGCAGAAATCATACGTCTGCTCAAGGCACGCGGTGTCCGCACTAAGCACGGAAGGCCCATCACCAAGCAGAGCCTCGATAACATGCTCCGTGATCGCTACTACGCGGGCATAATCCGAGATCCGTGGTCGGAGACCGAGCACATGGGCCGGCACTTGCCAATGGTGAGTCAGGAAGTGTACGCGAAGATTCAGGCGGTCATCGAGACCCGGCAACGTACCGTACGCCACGAACGGGTTAGGCCAGAGTTCCCGCTCCGGTCGTTCGCACGGTGTAGCCATTGCGAGCACTACCTTACCGGTTCCCACTCCCGTGGGAGATCCAAATACTATTCCTACTACCACTGTTTCAACGGTTCTTGCTCAATGCGCGACAATCAGGGAACGGAAGCGCTCCACGACGAGTTCACCGCATTCCTGGCCTCGATAACGCCGGATCGGCGCGGCATCCAAGAAATCGCGGATGCTGTTGCGGGTGCGACCAAGAAACGGATCGAACACGACGATCAAATGCGGGGAAAATTCCATCTGGAGAAGAGACGTTTGGACCAGCAACAAGAACGATTGATCCAGATGCGGATGGACAGCTTGCTAACCAACGACGAATTCCTACAACAGAAAGCACTTCTAACCAGCCGAATTAACGACCTCAAGAACCGTATGCCCGTGGACGCCGATGAAGAGGACGACCTGGTCAACAAACTCGACATCATCTGCAAACCCTTGACGCAGTTGCCCGCCACATGGGAGGCAACTGAACCCCAACTAAAGCTGCGGTTCCAACGATTGATTCTTCCAGCGGGCTTCGTCAGCGGAAGAATTGGAACCGCACAGATGGGTTGCCTTTTCTCAACTTTTCAACGTTCCGGGGACTACAAGTCCCGTTTGGTGCCCCCTACGGGACAGTTTTGGAACCAGTTTACGGATGACGTTAGAGAGTTGGCGACGCTCGTCTCATAGGCTCTGACTTAATAGGTAAAAAATACCGGGGATCCGAAGATCCCCGGGTGGAAATGGCTTTGGTTTAGCCTTACCGGAATGCACTATTCTCACTGAGGGTAGCTTTATGCAGTTCCCGGTAGATTCACGCCTAATTCCGCAGGCGCTAGTCAGGTACGTCGTGGCGAGAGTCCGAAGACTTTAGTTCAAGGCCGTATCGATGGTTGGTGGAACGGCGTTCCGCCGGTTGAGTTATTCAGCGTGAGATTTCCAGAGTCTTGGTCCAACCTCTCTGGCGAACATGCAGTGCCCAGGCACTGCCCAGGAGAAGTTTGCCCTTGACATTGCCTTCACTCTTATCGAGGGGCACCCCCGGTGTTAGATTTTGAGACGTACCCTCTTGATGCGGGGCACCCGGCAGCCTCAAAACGTTAGTTTAAAAGCAATTCCTTGACCGTAAATGCCGCCACCTGCGGTCCCGTAAAGATTGCCCCCAGCATCCCGAGTCAGACCATTAGAGGGATACCTTCCATTGTTGCGGCCGTCAAAGCTGTGCAATATTGTTTCCGCGCCGCTGGCATCCACTTCGAATACAGTTCCATAACCACCACTTCCGCCGTAGTAGGTGGTACCGTAGAGATTGCCCGCAGGGTCCAGCAGCAGCCCCGCCTGCGGATATTCCCCGTCCGTACCGCCATTGAAACTGTAGCGCACGCTTTCCTTGCCGCCGGCATCCACTTTGAACACAGTTCCGACGTTGTTAGTACCGCCGTAGTAGGTAGTGCCGTAAAGATTGCCAGTTGCATCCCGCACCAAGCTCGCGATAGGAACTCCCCCGTCCGGATTACCGGTAAAGCCGTACAGCACGGTCTCGTGCCCGCTCGAACTTACCTTGAATACTAATCCGCAGCCGCCGGAACAGTTTGTGGAGGTGCCCCCATTGACAGTGGTGCCGTAAAGATTGCCCGCCGTGTCCCTCACCAAACCCGCCTGGACGTTATACCCGTCCGGGGTGCCAGTAAAACTGTAGAGCACAGTCTCCTTGCCGCTGGGATCCACCTTAAAGACTGTTCCGCAGCCGCCTGAACAGTTTGTGGAAACGCCGCCGCCTGCGGTAGTGCCGTAGAGGTTGCCCGCCGCGTCTCGTACCACCCCACCATACGGATATGCCCCGTCTGTCCCGCCGGTAAAGCTGTAGACCAAGGTCTCCGTTCCGGTGGGGTCGACTTTGAACAATGTTCCGGCGTTGGGAGTACCGCCGGAGTAAGTGGCACCGTAAATATTGCCAGCAGCATCAAGTACCAAGGCCCCTCTGGGACCTACACCGTCAGCCCCCCCGCCGATGAAACTATATAGTTGTGTTTCCCTACCCCTAGCACTCAATTTGAATACGGTCCCGGCGTTAGTAGTACCGCCGCTTCCAGCAGTGCCATAGAGATTACCTACCCCGTCGCGGATGAGAGTGCCGCTAGGCGAGGAGCCGTCAGAGGCATTGGACCCTTTGAAGGAGTAGACTACTTTGAAGTTCGTCTGGGCTTCCGCCTGGGGGCGAAGTGCTGTTAACATCAATAATGCTACAGCCGCCGTGAGCCAACGTTGTCCTGGAATCACGCTCGACGATTGTTCGAGGCTCTCCATGTCGGTCTCCTTCTCAGGCCGAAGCCTGCGTTCAGCTTCCTTCGAAAGTTCGTGGAACCGGAGAGGCAAGCGATTGCAGAGCAGCCGAAGACGACCTTCTCGCCCCCCAGACATTATAGCAAGCTTCTAAAAAGCCCGAATTCTTCGCATACAGAGCACTCTACGGCATTGAAACCAAGTCGGAACTGCTGGCGGGGGCCCACATCTGTTAGGGACTGTTGCTCCGCTGGACCATCGTCAATGACGTTAGAACCTTTTTCCAGACCGAACCTGATTTCGCAGTCCCTCTATTGGGAGATCCCCAACCTCCATCAGGCAGTATGAGCGGGATCTATTGTGCCAAACTCAAACACTGACAGTCACGTCCTTTTTGACTATTACCGCGTACCGGATGGCAACGCCTGCGTAAAGAACAGTTCACTCGGAATCCCCAAACGCCCCCTGATCCAGAATCGTGATCTCGGCGTCCGGATTGACTCACGCGCCTTTCCGGTGCGGCAGTTCCTCGCTGACGATTCTGATTACCAACCCGTCTGACGGGACGGCTTGTTTTGCTTCGTTTCCAAGAGAAGATGCTGACATGGAGGTTAGCGTTATGCATTAAGCATACAAAGGTGGCCGTTTCTGTCAAATCTCCGTGGGGGCTATACCGTCACACGGCGAGTCCTATTTGAAAGCACGACGCGCTGCACGCACCCCAACGATGGCAAGGATATACTCCACCGAGTGATGAAATTTGTCTTTGTCGTTTATTGAGTTGACGTGGCTTGACGAGGACAGAGACGAGTTCTGAAGCCGGACCCAAGCACTCTCAGCAAAGGAACATGGGGCAAGGCGGATGGTGGATTCCATTTCAAAGGTCAGACCTAAGGCATTGAGTCGCAATCAGGAGGCACGACGGCGTCCGAGTGCGAGGGGCCACTGCCACCGCCGATCCGAGGAACAATTTCATTCATGGTGTAGGAGACAAACTGTTTCCCGAGCTCTGTCAATTTATATTGCTTGTCGTCGTCGAATGCTGAGGCCATGATGTGACTAGCTGTTCCTGGTTGTCGTTTCTTTGCTTGCGCTTTGACGAAATTGCCATAGTAATCGACTTGACGATGTTGTCTAATGACGTGGCCTGTGCTGAGGTCGTGGATAAGTAATTTGAACAGATCAGCCTCGGCCGAATCTTCTCGCACAGCCTCGCCGTGAATCGCACTCCAGATTTGCTGCCGTGTAACGCCGCCAGTATTCTTGAAGACCTGCCGAATAACGGCAAAGTGGGATTCCGAATAAATATCGATCCACGTGATAAACATTTTGACTACATCATCCGAACAAAGTCGTGTCGCTGCAGCATTACTTAAGAGATTACGTACAAGGCGTCGCTTCTCTTCACTTTCCGCCGCCGACCAGTCGCGGAAACATTTCTTCACTAGTTGGAGGTACTCCGGGCTTTCTATGCGCTTTCGAATCTCCTCGTCATTCTGGTCCAGCCGGGCCATTACTTCGAAGATGGTAATACCAATTTCTCGAATCTCGTCTTCTTGTAATCTTAACCACGCAGAGAATATGCGATTGTATTGCGCTTGTTCTTCTTCAGACCACGTGGCAGCGAGCCCGGCGATAGCGCCACCGATTCCAGGAATTGCTCCGAGGCATGCAAGTGCAAATCGTGCGGCTCGCGGGCCATTTCCTTCTGCCATGGCTCCATCAACTTGCTTCTTGAATTGTTCTGCTATGTCGTCGATCATGGCTGTGTTCTATTCTCTCGCATCTTACTCCTTTTCGAGACCACTTCAAGAAAAGCATAAAGCACTCACGGGCCTTCGGATGTTGGCAGTCTTTCAACACACTCCACAGTTTCCAAAGCCCAGAAGGACAGGACTCGACACATACGTAGTACCTCCGAAACTAATGTCCGGGGAGCCCTAAACGGGGTCCGGGCTGCTCTCCGTCGGCCCCATAGCGAAAGCGCATCTTGCCCAGCATGCGTCGTGGTCCTCTTTCGTCATTCGTCCGCCATTTAATGCGGTCATCTGGGTGGGCCCGGCAATGTGGACCATCCATTTTTCATCCACTCGATGGGATTGGCTTAGCATTGCCTTTGCATCGGCGAGGTCGTTGGAGGATCTGCTACCTTTCACTTGGTGGTAGGCCTGGTTGAGCTTGGAGTCGACCAGACTCCGTTTCTCGTTTGATACGTGCTGTCGCTTCAGGCGGTCCTTTTCTTGCTCTTCCTCCGCCCGCGCACATACCTCACCAAAGTCAGCCTACAGCGTCTGTCGATCTTGAGGGGCTAGAGGGCGAAGATTCTTGAAGAGTTCATTGAGATCCTTAACGTGTCCCCAGAATTCCTTGCGGTTTGGCGACCAAACGCTGAGCCTAGACTTAAAGTTGTCGATCTCGGTCCGTATCCGCTCGGCATTGGCGTGTGCAATCGCGTCCGGCTGTGCTTTGTTCTTCATCGCTCGATTCTCTCCGAAGAGCCGAGGCATATCTTACTCCAAGAGCTGCGCGAACCGACATTGGCCGATCTATTGTAGAACCCCTTTTCAGGTCATCCGGTCTTGCGTCTCCCATCGCTCATCCGACGACTGTCCTGCGCACGGAAGAACGCAGGTTGCAGGCACTGCTCGACCACGCCCGGCGAAATCCTGACGCCAATCGGAACCAGCGAAAACGCATCTTCGATTACTGCGTGGCCGGGCTGCTGGCGCTCGCGATGGAACTTGCTTCTGCCCTTGCCTTGCGTGCTGCGCATCAGCTAGCCGAGGCCAGCCGATGCGAAGCGGCCGAACTCGAAAAGCAACTCAAGCCGATTCAGAAAGAAATCACCGACCATACGTTCGCCATCGCCAGCTTGCTGCAAGAGGGTTCAGCGTTCAAGCACAGGTTCTGGCGGGATTTCTTCCGTTCCGCGACGGACCGACTCGAGAACGCGGCCAAAGACAGGCTGCCGCTGCTTCTTCTGGCACTTCTGGTCCTGCCCGGTTATGCCCGGGCAACGGACACGCCTTGTGTGGTGGTGGCAGTAGACCTGACCATGTCGGAAGAAACGGCGGGACCGGACGGCAAGTCCGGCCTCGAGAAAAACCTCGATGCGGTTGCCGGAATACTCGCACAAGTGCCGGCGGGCACGTGACCGTCATCGGCATCACCGGCAACAGTTTCACTGAGCCCTACCTCCTGCTGTCGGGCCGAGTGGGAAATTCTCCCGGTTACTTCGGGGAGCGGCTTGTGGGTGCCCGCAGGTCGCTCGTTGCTGCATGGGATCGTCGCCGCAAGGCCTTGAAAACGGGATTCAAGAATACGGACATTATTGGAACGTTCCTGCTGACCAGCCAAGTGTTTGCACAGGATACCTGCACCAGCAAGCGCCTCATCGTACTGTCCGACATGAGGCAACACACGGCTGAACTCGACGTCGAGACGCCGACCGTGATTTCGAAGAGAAAGATTCACGGTGCGGCAAACAATGCGCTCGACCTGCACGGCGTCCAAATCAGCGTGCTCGGCGTCGACGGTTACGGCAAGAACAGTCAGTATTGGCTGAGCCTAAGGGAATTCTGGCTGTCAATCCTGGGCTCAACGGGGGCTGCGGTGGATGCCTTTTCGCCCCTTCGTGCGATCAGGCTGGCGCCGAACACCGCTTAGGGGATCATTCAGCCAGCACCCGATGAACCTCCAACAACGAGATCAATGGATCGTGAATTTGCATTCTAGCAGTCCAGAAGATATTGGCGACGCAAATCACTTTTTCTGCCCGTAGCAAGCCTAAAATGTGCGCAAAGTCACTTTCTTCTTGACATGTGAATGTGAAAGGGACTAGATTGGCGGGCAATCGCAGTTGAGGGGGTAAAGCTGGTGTTTTTACGGAGGGGCTCTCGGGCTCTTTCTCGACGGCTTTGCCTATGTCTCACTGTCGAGATTGCAAGGGCCCTCCCCGGACCGGGGTTGTTCTGTGGTGCGATGTATTGAGGTTTTGGGGAGAGTTCTCATGATGAACCGAGTTCGTAGGTCCTCGCTGATATTCCTATTATGCCTGGTGTTTTTCTCGTTTTGCAACTTAGCCTCAGCCTACCCCAAGCACAAGCCGGGACCGCATCGCTTGGAGTCTGCCGTAATCCGTGACCCCACGGCCCTAAGTACCATCGCCGGGACGGTAGCAGCACTCCAAGGAACTGCCGGCACCTCCGCCGTAACCACGGTGCAACTCGCGGGCAACGACACCGACGGTAGCGGCGGCGTTGCAACGGTGACCTACCTCTACCAGGCAACTGGAACCGGATTCGAATTCCGCAAAGAAGCACAAACCGCCGACGACACTGTGTTCGTGAGTGGACACGGATCGCCGGCGCATTCGCGGAACGGAGCGGTCAAGTCGTTGGTTGCCTACATGGGAGCAGCGGTCGGTCCGACGCAGATGCCTTTGCTCATCCTGGGCTCAGTGATTTCGAACAGCGGGTTTGCCGCAGTGATGGGCGATCCGGTGGTCATAGGCGGTGTGACAACGGTTCACGTTCAAATTACGAACACGACCGACCCAAACAACGAGTCATATACGGTGGAGGATTGGTATTTCGATCCGAATACCTCGTTGCCTCTGCGCGTGGAGTGCGTGGTTCCTGATCCATTCGACGCCAGTGACACACGCACCGGGACTGAAGATTTCGCCAATTATCAGAGTGTTGGCGGTTATCTGGTGCCTTTGCAGACTGTGGATTCGCTGGACGGCAGTGTCGTCGAGACGACGGTCTTGTCCACGGTTCAAGTTAACATCACCGTCAATGACTCTCAGTTCAACCTGAATCCGACGAATCGCAAGGTGCGGCGATGAAGACTTCAAAAAAACTGAGCTTCACGCTCCTGGTTGTGTCCGTGCAACTGTCCGCCGTGGCCCAGACGAATCCCAATCTTGAGCAAGGCTTCAAGCCCTATGGCACCTATGAAGGATCGCCGATTGACTCGGTGAGCATGACGAATGGAAATTTGGTCGTGCACATCCCGCTGTTCGAGTATCCGCAGCGGGGGGCGCAAGACGTCAAGGTGCGCCTGCAGTCCAATGGTAAACAATGGTGGGTAAAGTTGGATTGCTTCACGAATGGCTGCACGGCACGGTGGGACTTGATTTCATCCAGTTCTTTCTACCTGGGGCAATGGCCCTTCATGAGTCTGGTGGTTGACTATGGGCGCCTCACCATTGGCACCAACGTCGTTCACCCAGTGCCGGGCACCTCGGTCCCGGTGTTCACTACGTATAGCGCTGACGGCGGTACCCATCCATTGGCGCCATTGTCGCCCGGCGTTGGCTACCGGGCGATTGACGCAAGTGGCATTTGGTATGGCGGTTACTGGTCCGGTAACACTGGCGCTTCCAGTGTCATCCAAAATCGCAAAGGCGCCAACGACAGCCTTGCCGGCTGGCAGGATGCGAACGGGAATTATATTACGTACGGTGCCAGCGACAATCTCGGAAGGCAAATGTCTACCGGGGGGAGTCCCTCTGACACAACGGGCTGTAGTGGAAGCCCGACTGGAGCGAGTGTCTCCGGATATCCAGGCCCGAACGGAAGCACGAGGCTGGTCAAGGTTTGCAACATTACGATTAATCTCAAAACCAACTTCAAGAAGATCAACGGCGACTGGGGTGCGATCAAAGAGGCGGGGCTTGGCAACCCGTTCATCCAGTCCGTGATTGTCTACAACGGCTCCTCCTGGACCACGAGCCCGCAGTGGTCGTTTGAATACAAGGACGGTGACCCGAACGATTCGACGATCAACTACGGAAACATCACGAAGATTACCCTGCCAACCGGTGGGACGATCTCGTACACTTACGCCACTTCAGACATGTGCAGTTCGAGCGTCACGGAATGGAGCCGGTCGGTTGTCTCGAAAACCGTCGATGCGAATGATGGTCAAGGACCTCAGACCACCCTCTACTCTCCGCAATCGAGAAGCACAGACCCCGCCGGAAATGTAACCGTGTACACCGTTCAACCGTTGGGAGGAGACTGCTCTTTCTACGTGACCGGTGTGAACTATTACAAGGGCGACCCAAGCAGCGGGGGCACCCTGCTGAAGACTGTGACCACCGACTACCACTACACGGCGAACCCGCTCGATGGATACGGTGACGGTTCTAGCAACGCGGCCAACGTCTTCGCCACCCGCGTGACCACCAAATGGCCCATTGCTGGCACCAGCAATTTCCTGGTCTCAAAAGTCGAGACTGACCCGGACTCCGCCTTCACAGTCTTCGCCAACGGATTGAGCGTTCCCAGCACCCTGGGCCTAGCGACCGAACGCCGAGAGTATGACTACGGAACCAACAGCGCCGGGGCACTCCTGCGAAAGGCAGATTACACCTATGCCGCCCTCACCACGCCGAGCTATTTGACGGCCAATCTTCTTGATTTGGTGACGCAGAAAACGGTGAAGAATGGGAGCAGCACGACCGTAGCAGACACGAAGTATTTCTACGACGGCAGCTCCGTCCAGGTGTCCGGCATTACCGTCCAGCACCAAGCGCCGCTTTACCCGCAGCGCGGCAACCTCACCTCGATGCAAGAGTGGCTGAATACCAACAGCAGCTGGATCACAACCAAGAGCACAACCTTCTACGACACAGGGATGCCTTATCAGGTCACCGACCTAAAGAGCAACTTGACCACGTATTCCTACGGCAGCGCCTACGCTGGCGCTTACGTGACGCAAACGCAATTCCCAGATACGGGCTCTCCCGCGGTGCATCACATCATGAGCGGTGGCTATGACTTCAATACCGGGCTGCTCACGAGCTACACCGACCAAAATAGCCAAACCAGCAATTATTCTTACGACCCTCTGGGCCGGGCGACGAGTGGCACCTTCCCGGATGGGGGCTCCATTTCTTTCAGCTTCACGGATTCGGTGCCAGTGCAAATTCTGGAAACCAAGGCCGTTACCTCATCGCTGAATAAAGTTTCAAACGCGGTTTTCGATGGCCTGGGCCGGATAAGCCAGACCCAGCTCCATGACCCCGACTGCACCACGGGATCGGGCCTGGTGAAGGTGGACTATCAGTACGGGTTCGACAGTGGCCAGAACACCCAATACAGCAAAATGACCACGCCGTACTGCGACACTCCTGGCGCTACTTACGGCCTGTTCAAGCGCACCAATACCGATGCAATCGGGCGGGTGACCAACACAACACAGACAGATGGCGCCACCAGCACCGCAACGTACGACCAGAATGCTAGTACAGTGACCGATGAAGCAGGTGCCCAACGCAAGACGCAGATGGATGCCCTGGGCCGATTGACCGCGGTTTGGGAAGCGCCGAACCAAAGCGGCATGAACTACGAGACCGATTACGCTTACGACGCGCTGAACAACCTGACCTCGGTGACGCAGAAAGGGGGCGCGAGTTCTGGATATTGGCGGACCCGCTCGTTTGTGTACGACTCATTATCACGAATGACCAGCGCCACGAACCCGGAATCAGGCACCCTCATCTACTCCTACCCGACGGTGTCGGGATCCAGCGCGTGCGGGGGCGATATGGGCATCGTTTGCTCCCGAACCGCCCCGAAACCGAACCAGACCGGTTCGGCCACAGTTACCGCGACTTACACGTATGACGCGCTAGACCGGCTTACCCGGAAGGCCTACAACGACGGAGCGACGCCGACGGCGCGGTTCGCCTACGACGCCGACCAATCCACGGTTTCAGGGTGCACGACGGCGCCGCCTGCTCTCACGGATTCGTACCCCTTGCCCTTGCGCACAGCGATGTGCGACGGCTCGGGGGCGGCCTCGTGGGCCCACGATCAAATGGGCCGAGGGCTGAGCGAGAAACGGACGATTCAGGTGGGGAGCACGGCCGTGACCAAGACCATTTCCTACACCTACAACCGCGACGGCTCCCCGTACAAGCTGACGTATCCCGGCAGCGCCAAGATCCTTACCTACACGCAGAACGGGAGCGGCGGCTACTCAGCCGGGCTGCCGGTTTCGGCGGTGGACACCGGGAGTGGAATCAACTATGTGACCGCAGCCACCTATGCGCCTTTTGGCGGAATGACCAGCATGACCAACGGAACGGCTGCAGGTTTTGCGGGAATGGTCACGACCGACACGTACAACATTCGCCTGCAGCCGCTCTTGATGTCGTCCGCGAGTCCGACGGCAACGCCGTTGAGCCTGTGTTACAACTTCAATGTGGGCGGGGGTACGAGCGGGACTTGCGCGTTCAGCTCGGGGACGGGCGACAATGGCAACGTGTTCAAAATCGTGAACAATCGCGATACCTCGCGCAGCCAGAACTTCACCTACGATTCGCTGAACCGGATTGCGGCGGCGTGGACGGACGGCACAGGCTCCAATAGTTGGGGCGAGGCGTTCACTATTGATCCGTGGGCCAATCTGACCCAACGCGGGCCCTACTTGGGCCGGACAAACTACGAAGGCCTGAGCGTCAGCGTCAACACGGCTAACCAGTTCACCGGCTATGGCTACGACGCGGCGGGAAACATGACCAGCGACGGCAGCCACAGCTACGCCTATGACGGGGAGAACCGGCTGACCACGGCGGCAGGGTGGACCTACGTTTACGACGGCGACGGGCAGCGGGTGATTAAGTGCAACGCGACGGCGTGCACCACGAACAATACGGGTACGCTATACTTCCGCGATATGGCGGGTGAGGTGATCGGTGAAGCGGGGCTGGGCGGCTCGATTACCGGGGAATACATTTTCTTCAACGGACGTCGGGTGGCGCGGCGCGACAATCCAAGCAGCGTGGTGCACTACTATTTTGCGGATCATCTGGGAACGCATGGGGTGGTGACCAACGCGACCGGGACTTATCCGTTTGAGCAAGACATGGACTACTACCCATACGGCGGCATGCAGCACGACTACAGCACCGCGCCGGTGGCGCAGAACTATAAGTTCACCGGCAAAGAGCGGGACTCGGAGAGCGGGCTGGATGAATTTGGAGCTAGGAACTACAGCAGCAGCCTCGGACGGTTCATGATCCCCGACTGGGCGG
>JBBQVN010000073.1:0-17176 GCA_038211475.1 Terriglobales bacterium
GGGCGCCGGCCGGTCACGCTGCGCATCGCCCGCGAATTCGGCTTGGAGCCGATCATGTGGAATGTCACCGGCTACGACTGGAACGCTCCACCGGCCGGAGTGATTGAGCGCAAGGTGACGCGCCGGGTGCGCGGAGGTAACGTGATTCTGCTCCACGATGGAGGGCACCAGGCAATGGGCGCGGACCGTTCGCAGACAGTCATTGCCACTGACCTGTTGATTGGGCGCTACCGGGACGAGGGGTACGAGTTTGTAACGGTGCCCGAGATGATGGGCTGAGCAAGACGATGGGCTGAAGGGAAGTTGGTGATACTCCTCAATTCAGCCCGGCCGCTTAGGGTTACACCGGCGCCAAGGCGAAGGCTTGCTTGGCGGCGGCGATGGTTTGCTGGACGTCTTGCTCGGTGTGGGTGGCTCCGAGGAAGGCGGCTTCGTATTGCGACGGAGGGAGGTAGATTCCGTTGTCGAGCATGACGCGGAAAAAGCGGCCGAAGGCTTCGGTGTCGCTCTTGGAAGCGGAATCCCATCCCGTGACCGGCCCGCGGGTGAAGAACCAGGTAAACATGGAGCCGACGCGATTGCAGCACAAGGTCACACCAGCTTCCTTGGCGACAGCAGCGACTCCGCTCACCACTTCGGCGGCAATTTTATCCAGCTTGGCGTAAATGTCTTTGTTCTCTTTCAAGTAGCGGAGAGTGGCGTACCCGGCGGCCATGGCCAGCGGGTTTCCAGAGAGCGTGCCGGCCTGGTACATGGGGCCAAGGGGCGCCACCAAGTCCATGATCTCGTTGGGGCCACCATAGGCGCCCACCGGCAATCCACCACCGATGATTTTGCCCAGCGTGGTCAAGTCGGGACGAATGGCGTACACTGCCTGGGCTCCACCGAAGGCGAGGCGGAATCCGGTCATGACCTCGTCAAAAATCAGGAGGGCTTTGTCGTGCTCGGTAATGGCGCGGAGAGCTTCGAGGTATCCGCGGGCGGGAGGAACGCAGCCCATGTTGCCCACCACCGGCTCTACGATGACGCAGGCGATCTGGTGGCGGAACTTCTTGAAGGTCTTTTCCAGCGCGTCGGTGTCATTGAAGGGAAGGGCAAGAGTGAACTGGGTGAATTCCTCGGGGACGCCGGCCGAGCCGGGGATGCCGAGAGTGGCTACGCCCGAGCCGGCCTTGACCAAGAGAGCGTCGGCATGGCCGTGATAGCAGCCTTCGAACTTCACGATGTATTTGCGCTTGGTGTAGGCGCGCGCCAAGCGGATGGCCGACATGGTGGCTTCGGTACCGGAACTGACGAAGCGGATCTTCTGCATCTGGGGGAAGGCGGAAATCACGATTTCGGCCAAGTCGGCTTCGGCGGGAGTGGATGCGCCGAAGCTGGTGCCATTGCGAGCGGCGGAAATTACAGCTTCGACGACGGTGGGCGCGGCGTGGCCAAGAATCATGGGACCCCAAGAGCCGATGTAGTCCACATAGTCGTTGCCGTCGGCGTCCCAGATGTGCGAGCCCTGGCCGCGAACGATGAACGGGGGATCGCCGCCGACCGCGTGAAAGGCTCGAACCGGCGAGTTCACGCCTCCGGGAATCATCTGCTCGGCACGTTTTTGCAGCTTGCGCGATTGTTCTACGACTCGACTCATGGCTGGCCTCCAAAGTCCTTGCTGAGCTTTGTGGAGTGGCGCCTGCGCGAGCAAAAGGGCTTCAATTACTCACTATAGCAGCGCGCAGGGGAGGGTCCGCAGCGCAGCCAGTCACTGCCAGATGTGACCCAGCACACAGCCGGGAGAGACATCGCCGAGAGCGGCAGGCGGGGGACGGGGGAATTCACGCGAAATTCATGATTTTGAAACGTGACTGAAACTTGAGCGGCATAGGGTAAGGCCAGTTCACCCTTCTAACCGGGAGGGTTTCAGGACAGCTTCGGGGGGCTCCGGGCTGTCCATTTTCTTTTGTGTCGAGGATCGGATGGTAGGATGACCAATCTGACTTCGACTGCCGCAGCCTATCCGCAAATGCGTCGAACATTGCGATCCCGGAAGCGATTTTGCAGCCTGGCGGCTCTGGCATTGTGGCTCTGCATAGGGCTGGCGGGACCAGTGCACTCCCAAGTGGAGGCGCCCAGTGATTCGCCGGTTACGTTCTTTCCGCACTCTGAAACGTCACGCTGGTGGGTTTCAGGCCAGGACAACGTCGTTTTCCAGTACCATCCCGCATTTGACGCCAAATACAGCGGCTTGAACAGCTTTCGCGCTCAGTCCGAAAATGCGACGTCAAACATTGCGACCCTCTTTCTGGGATATTCTCTGTTTCGCAACACCGAAATTTTTCTCGACCTTGAAGCCGCCGCCGGGGGCGGACTGAGCGACGCCCTGGGCCTGGCCGGGTTCACAAATCTAGATGTGGTGCGCAATCCGACGCTCGGGCTCACGCCATACATTGCCCGCGGCATCTTTCGCCAGATCATACCGCTGAGTAGCGAAAGGGTGGAAACAGAGCGGGGAGTGTTTGGCCTGGCGACTCGTCTGCCAACGAGAAGGATCGAGCTGCATGCCGGCAAATTTGGGATCAGCGACTACTTTGACCTGAACGGGGCGGGCTCCGACAGCCATTCCCAATTCCTGAACTGGACGGTGGACAATAACGGCGCCTACGATTATGCCGCCGACACGCGGGGTTACACGCTGGCGGTGGTGGTGGAATATTACGACCGCAACTGGGCGTTTCGCTTTGGCGAAGCGCTCATGCCGAAGGTCGCCAATGGGATTGATCTCGAGTTCGATCTGAGGAAAGCGCACGCGGATAATTTTGAGTTGGAGCTGCATCCGTCGATTGGCGGCAAGCGCAACACCACGATTCGGCTGCTGTCGTACATCAATCACGCGAATATGGGGGTGTACCGCGAGGCGAACGCGGATTTTTTGGCCGGGCGCACCCTGCAACCAGATATCACGGCCCACCCATTGCGAACCACCGTCAAATACGGGTTTGGGGTGAATCTGGAGCAGCACATTACGCACAACGCCCGGGGGTTTGCGCGATTTGGGTGGAACGAAGGCAAGCACGAGTCTTATGCGTATACCGAAGTGGACCAGACATTTGCGGTGGGAGCGGACCTGGGTGGCGAGAGGTGGAAGCGCAAGTTGGACAAGATCGGCGCGGTCGTGGTGTCGAACGCCATCAAAGTCGACCATCAGCGATACCTGGCGCTCGGTGGTCGCGGCTTTCTGCTAGGCGATGGAGCACTGAACTACGGACGCGAGAATATTTTTGAGACGTATTACAACGCGCACGTGTGGCGAGGGTTATTTCTGGGCGCGAACCTGCAGCACATTAACAATCCCGGATACAACCGCGACCGCGGTCCAATATGGGTGCCGGGTACGCGGGTGCATTTGGAGTTCTAGAGAATTCGGGGGCCTTAAACCACAGGGGGTCACTGGGTACCACAAGGATCAAAGGCGCAATTACTTCTCCACTCGCACGCCTTTCCAGAACGCCACGTATCCCTTGATCTGCGAGGCTGCTGACTTGGGCTCGGGATAGAACCAGGCTGCGTTTTCGTTGCGTTTGCCATTCACTTCAAGCGAGTAGTAGCTGGCCGTGCCCTTCCAGGGGCATACGGTTTGGTTCTGACTGGGCTTGAAGAATTCCGATTTGATGGCGTCGGGCGGGAAGTATTGGTTGCCTTCGACTTCGATGGTTTGATTGCTCTCCGCCAAAATTGTGTTTTCCCACATTGCTTTTGCCATAATGCCCGTTTAGATTCCCTAGCGGAGCTTCTGGTCGCACAAATGGGTCGCACAAATATGGTTCGCACACTTATGGGATCGCAAACGTTCAACGGACACTCCATGGTGGGCACGCTGGAGCGGGTACTGGTCTGCTCGCCACATACGGCGGGGTGGGACAATCCCACGATGACAGCACGGTGGATGGAACTGGGGTTTTTGCATCCGCCCGATTTCGCTCAGGCCCAGGCACAGCATGAGGCGGCGTGTCACCATCTCGAAGCCGCTAGCGCGGAGGTCATCCACCTGACGCCTTCGCCCGATCTCTCGCTTGATGCGGCGTTTCCCCATGACGCTTCGTTTCCCACTGACCACGGCTTGATCGTGCTGAATCCGGGGAAGGCGAACCGGCGGGCTGAGGCGGCGCGGCACCGCGATTTCTGCCAGGGGTTGGGAATTCCGGTGCTGGGCGAAATCACTGCTCCGGCGACGGCGGAAGCGGGCGACATGGTGTGGCTGGATTCACTCACTCTGTTGGTGGGGCGCGGGTATCGCACCAACGCGGCTGGAATCGAGCAGTTGCGCGGCCTGCTGGCTCCAACCGGCGTGGAAGTGATAGCGGCTCCGCTCGTGCATTATGAAGGCGCCGGCTTCTGCCTGCACTTGATGTCGTTGATGAGCATGTTGGACGAAGAAACCGTGCTGGTGGATTTGCCGTTGCTGGCGGTGGAAACGGTGGAACTGCTACACTCCCGCGGCTTGCGATTGGTGGGAATCGATCCCGAAGAGCGCATGACCCAGGCGTGCAATGTACTGTCGCTGGGGCGACGGCGGCTGCTGGCTATCGAACAAAACCAGAGAACCAACCAACGCTTGCAGCAGTTTGGATTCGACGTGCGCACCTTTCCCGGGGATGAACTGTGCCTGAATGGCGGCGGTGGGCCAACATGCCTGACCCGGCCGCTGCTGAGGGATTGATGGATTGAGTTCTCCGCCGAGGGAAGACGAGAGAAGATAAGTGGGTCGCGGGCAGGCCAAACTTTGAACGCCTTCCTCCGCGCGAGCTTCCCGGGGCGGGTGTGCCCTTGCTGTTAAAATTAAGTCTGCATGCTTCTCCCTTTCGTTCGCGGGCTTTTCGCGGACGTGGAAAGACTTCCTGCTTTCACGCGTGCCGCCTCCCTGCTGCGGGAGAGCGCGGGGCGCATCCGTGTGACCGGATTGTCGGTACCCGCCAAAGCCCTGCTGCTGGTGCTGCTGCATAAGAAACTGGAGCGCCCGCTAATCCTGGTGGTGCAAGACAATCAAGCGGCGGAAGAATTGCTTCCGATCCTACAGTCATTTTGCGAGTTGACCGGGTCCGCCGATCCCGATTCCGTGGTGTCGCTGCCCGCGCGCGACGTGATGCCGTTTCAGAACCTATCGCCGCATCCCGAGATTCAGGAAGAGCGCGCCACTGCGTTGTGGAAGATTGCAACGGGGACGGTTTCCATTGTGGTCGCGCCCGCGGCCTCCGCCACCATTCGACTTCGCGCGGCGAGCTACTATGCCGACTTGGCGCGCGCCATCCACCGCGGCGACACGCTGGACATTGAACCCTTGGTGCGCCATCTGAATACGGTGGGCTACAACGCAACCGACGTGGTCGAAATGCCTGGGCAGTACGCCCTGCGCGGAGGCCTACTGGACGTCTATTCGCCGGAGGCCGATCGTCCGGTGCGCATTGAATTCTTCGGCGACGAGGTTGAGTCTATCCGCAAGTTTGATCCCTCTTCGCAGCGCTCGTCGGCATCGGTGGATGAGGCGCTCCTGTTGCCGCTGACTGAAACGCCGGTGACCGACGAGTTGCTGGGTGCGATCCACGCACGGTTGTCTGGCAAGCGGGTGACGGGTTCCGAGCAGGCGGTGGAACAAGCGGTGCGGGATGCCGGCCTAACCATCTTTCCGGGCTGGGAGTTTTACGCGCCGGTGGCTGGCGCCGAGCATTCGTTGTTCGATCTACTTCCGCAAGCCCGGGTGGTGCTCGATGAGCCCGAAGGGCTGACGCAAGAACTGGACCGCCGCTGGAGCAGCATCGCAGAAGCACACGAGCGCAGCGGCGTGGGCAACCTGGTGCGTCCTGAAGACCTGTACCTGACGCCCGAAGCCTGGCACGCGGCGGTCGCCCTGCTGCCGGGAGCGAACCTGGAATACCTGGGCATCACCCGCAGCGAAACTTTGCCGGAAGTCGCCTTTGTCTCGCAGCCCACGTCGCGCCTGCATGGCGCCATCCCGGCCATGATGGAGGAAGTGCAGAAGCTGACGGGCGAGAGCAAGCAGGTCATCTTCGCCGTGCCCAACACCGGCGAGGTCGAGCGCTTGGCCAGCATCTTCACCGAGTACAACGTGTCGTTCCGCCTGGGCAGCAGGACGCGCGGCGGCGAGAGCTATGCCGACGAAACTTCCTACTTCGCCGCGGAAGTGTTGGCCACGACGCTGGTGAAGGCCTACATTCCCGATGGCTTCGTTCTTCCGGAAGCCAATCTCGCCGTCTTTGGCGCGCACGATTTGTTCGACGAATTGGAAGCGTCGATCTCCAGACCGCAGAGTTCGAAGTCGAAAGTTTCGGCGTTTCTGTCTGACTTCCGCGACTTGCAAGTGGGCGACTACGTAGTGCACGTGGAGCATGGCATTGGCCAATATCAAGGGCTGAAGGAAATCAACCAGGGCGACGGCCCGGCGGAGTTCATGCTGCTGGAGTTTGCTGAAGCGGCGCGCTTGTATGTCCCGCTGACCCGGCTCGATCTGGTACAGAAGTACCGTTCGTCGGAGGGCGTGAAGCCGGCGCTCAGCCACCTGGGCTCGCAGGCGTGGGCCAAGACCAAGGCTCGAGTGCGCAAGGCCATGAAGGACATGGCCGATGAGTTGCTAAAGTTGTATGCCGAGCGGCAGGCCGCCGAAGGGCATGCCTTCCCCCCCGACAACCAGTGGATGAACGAGTTCGAAGACGCTTTTGCCTACACCGAGACCGAAGACCAGGGGCAGGCGATCAAGGACGTGAAGCGTGACATGGAATCGACGCGTCCGATGGACCGGCTGCTGTGCGGCGACGTGGGCTACGGCAAGACGGAAGTCGCCATGCGCGCAGCATTCAAGGCGGTGTGCGACAACAAACAAGTTGCAGTGCTCGCACCGACGACGGTGCTGGCGTTCCAGCACTACGAGACGTTCAAAGTGAGGTTCGCGGCGTTTCCAGTCAACATTGAGATGATTTCGCGCTTCCGCACCGCGCGCCAGCAGAAAGCGATTTTGGAGAAGGTGGAAACCGGCAAGATTGATGTGCTGATTGGCACGCACCGCCTGCTGTCGAGAGACGTGAAGTTCCCCGACCTCGGCCTGCTGGTGGTGGATGAGGAGCAACGCTTCGGGGTGCGGCACAAAGAGCGGCTCAAGCAGATGCGCAAAGAAGTGGATGTGCTCACCATGTCGGCCACGCCCATCCCGCGCACGCTGCACATGTCGTTGACCGGGCTGCGCGACATGAGCGTGATCGAGACGCCGCCCAAAGACCGCATGGCCATCCAGACTGTGGTAGCGAGTTGGGACGAGAAAGTGATGCAGGCGGCGATCGAGCAGGAACTTGACCGCGGCGGGCAAGTGTACTTTGTCCACAACCGGGTGGACACCATCGACGAGATTGCCGCCAAGATCCAAACCCTGGTGCCCCGCGCCCGCATCATTGTGGGCCACGGCCAGATGGGCGAGGGAGAGCTGGAGAAAGTGATGCTGAAGTTCATGCATCACGAAGCCGACATCCTGCTGGCCACGACGATCATTGAGAATGGCCTGGATATTCCGCTCTGTAATACGATTCTGATCAACCGCGCCGACCGCCTGGGACTCTCGGAGCTCTACCAGTTGCGGGGGCGGGTGGGCCGGTCGAGTCGTCGCGCCTATGCGTATCTGCTGCTGCCGCCTGAGCTGGAACTGACTCCGATTGCTCGCCGGCGGTTGGCCGCGCTGAAGGAATTTTCCGACTTGGGCGCCGGTTTCAAGATTGCGGCGCTCGATCTGGAATTGCGTGGCGCAGGCAACATGCTGGGCGGGGAGCAGAGCGGACACATCGAGGCCATCGGCTTCGAGCTCTACACCCAGATGCTGGAGCGCGCGGTTCGCGAGATGAAGGGCGAGGCCGCGCCGGATGCTGCCGAAACCCAACTCAACCTGGGTTTGAACATCCGCATTCCCGGCACCTACATTGGCGAAGAGAACCAGCGGCTGCGCATGTACAAGCGGGTGGCGGGCGTGGAAACCGAGGCGCAACTCAACGATGTGCGCAGCGAGTTGATGGACCGCTATGGGGAGCCACCGCCGCCGGTGCAGAACCTGCTCGACTACGCGCTGCTGAAGCTGCACTGCCTGGCGGTGGGGGTGATGCAGATTGAACGCAAGCGCGATGTGATGAGCGTGAAGTTTCGCGAGAACGCCTCAGTCGATCCGGGGCGGCTGGCGCAGTTTGTGCATGCCCAACGCGGGGCGCAATTTACCCCGGATGGGATGTTGAAGTTCGCGTTGAAGCCGCAAGCGCCAGCGGAGGTGCTGGCGAGCCTGCGCGCGACCCTGCAAAAAATCGCGGCGGAAGTGGTGGCGAGCTAGTTCAGCAACGCGCAATACGCACCGAGAATCTAAGGCGCCATGACCACCGTCCTCCTTCTCACCATTTCCAACGTCTTCATGACATTCGCCTGGTACGGCCATTTGAAGTACCGCCAGACTGCACTGTACAAAGTGATTCTGGTGAGCTGGCTGATTGCCTTCTTCGAGTACTGCTTTCAGGTCCCAGCCAACCGCATCGGATCCTACGAATTCACCGCAGTACAGCTCAAGACCATTCAGGAGGTCATTACCCTGGTGGTGTTCTCAGTGTTTTCGGTGTGGTACCTGGGAGCGGAACTGAAGTGGAACTACTTTGTGGGTTTCGGGCTGCTGGTGGCTGCGGTCTTCGTGATTTTCAAAAAATGGTGATGCCCGCCAAATCCTCTGACAAAAAGGTCAATTCCATGAGAAACAAGGCTGGCCGCTCTGCTAGTATTCCTGTCAACACCGCACCTGGGGGAACGCTGCGGAGTGCACACCTTCAATTTTGTCTCGTTCGCTCCCATAAATTCCAGAAGCTCAGTTGTTTCGCGCCATTAGGAGGCAAGTCGATGAAGAACATACCGCTGTTCCTCAGCCTGCGGATTCTCCCGCTCGTGTTGAACCTGTTCACCGCTCTGGCGCTGATTGGCATTTTCGCACAGCCTGCCAAGGCGCAAACCGAAACCGTGCTTTACAGCTTCTGTCCGGGCGGTGGCTGGTGCTCCGACGGTTTTCTACCCGACAGCTTGATTGCCGATTCCGCCGGTAATCTCTATGGCACCACCCTCGCCGGCGGCACGGGCGTCGGGGGCGTTGCCTTCAGGCTCACCGCCGCAAGCGAATACTCGATCGTGTATTCCTTCACCCATGCCAATGAAAACGGATGGAAGCCCGCAAGTATCACTCTCGACAGCCAAGGCAACCTATACGGCACTACCTACGAGGGAGGAACCCATTCGGTCCACGTCTATGGGGGTGACGGCACGGCCTTCAAGATCACTCCAGGTGGAACCGAAACCATCTTGTACAACTTCGGCGTCGACAGCACCGACGGAATTCGTCCGTTTGCGGGTCTCGTGGAAGCCAACGGCAACCTGTACGGTACCACTTCTATTGGAGGACTTCACAGTTCCGGCACCATCTTTCGTATCACTCCCGAAGGCGTCGAAACCATACTTCACAACTTCGGCAGCAGCAGGAGCGACGGAGCAGGCCCGGTGGGCAGCCTTGTCATGGATTCCAAAGGTAACCTTTACGGAATGACCGACGCCGGAGGCACTAACAACCAGGGCACCGTGTTCGAGTTAACCACACTAGGCAAGTATCAGATCCTGCACAATTTCGGAGCGGCGCACGACGCCAGCGAACCGAGGGCCAGCCTCATCCTCGACGGCCAAGGCAATCTCTACGGCGCTACCTACGTCGGTGGCGCCAACGAGACGGGCGCCGTTTTCAGGCTGAGTCCCGGAACGAGCGGTTCGTGGACGGAAACCGTCCTCTACTCTTTCCCCCCCGAGAATAAAGGTAACTGCCGCAATCCCTACTCGAATGTTGTGCTCGATCAAGCAGGCAATCTGTACGGCACGACAATCACCGGCGGAGCCTTGGACCTTGGATGCGTCTACGAGGTCAGTCCCTCAGGAGCGCTCACGATTCTGCATTCCTTCGGCACAAGAGGCGACGGCGCTGATCCCACCGGCAACATCTTGTTCTCGCAAGGCAATTTATACGGCACGACTTCCGCCGGCGGAGCCTATGGCGGGGGGTCTGTATTCGAAATCTCGTTCTAAGAGGCGAGTGAGCGCCGCAGGTAGTAGAAAATGAATTTACAGGTAGGCCGAAATCAGGGTTTCTTCTTGGCCGATTGCATCGGCAAGGCCCGTGCCTACCCGGCCCTCTGGTTTCGTGGTACCGTAACAAGTTCGCCCGCACCGTTGCGGAAGCCGTAAAATTGAAACCAGCGAACGCCGCATAAATTGATGACTGCATCAAGGAAGAAAGTCCGCAAAGCTGTTTTCCCCGCCGCTGGATTGGGCACTCGTTTTTTGCCCGTCACCAAAGCGCAACCCAAAGAGATGTTGCCGCTGGTGGACAAACCCATCATTCAGTACGGCGTGGAAGAAGCCATGGCCGCGGGGTGCGACCAGATCATCATCATCACCGGGCGCGGCAAGTCGGCCATCGAAGACCACTTCGACGTCAGCTACGAACTTGAGCGCATGCTGGAAGATCGCGGCAAAACTGAGCTGCTGGAAATTGTCCGGCACATTTCCGACATGATCCACATGGCTTACGTTCGCCAGAAAGAAGCGCTGGGCCTGGGCCATGCCGTGTTGATGGCGCGGGAGTTGGTGGGAGATGAACCCTTCGCGGTGCTGCTGGCCGATGATGTGGTAGATGCCGAGGTGCCGTGCCTCAAGCAGATGATGGAGGTGTTCAACGAAACCCAGTGCTCGGTGATTGCCACCCAGGTGGTAGAAGGCCCGGCGATCTCTTCGTATGGCGTGCTCGACGTGCATCCCGCCGACGGACGCTTCGACGGACGGCTCTTTGAAATTAAGAACATGGTGGAGAAGCCGAACTTTGCCGACGCGCCCTCGAAGCTGGCCATTACCGGACGCTACATTTTGACCCCTGCGGTATTCGAGATGCTGGCCCAGACTCCCTATGGCGCTGGGCGCGAGTTGCAGTTGACCGACGGCATGAGGATGCTGCTGCAGACAGAAAAAATGTACGCCTACGTGTACGAAGGCAAGCGCCACGACACCGGCGACAAGCTGGGATTCCTGAAGGCGACGGTGGAATTCGCACTCAAGCGCGATGACCTGGGCGGGCCGTTCCGCGAATATTTAAAGGGACTGAAGTTGTAGCAAAGCGGAGAAAAGGTTGGTTGCGCCGCTGCTGCGAGGTTCATTCATCACCGACGGCGACGCGAGATGTTTGCAGTCAGCCGGCGACAGCAGGTCCTTCGCTTCGCTCAGGATGACAAATTAAGCAGGTGTTTTCCTTCCGCTCCGCATTACAAATCAAGCAGGTGTTTTCGCTTCGCTCGTTGTTTTTGAACTTTACTTTCTCGTACAATGTAAAGCGATGTCGGAAGCCACCATGTCGGCTAAGAACCAGATTGTGATTCCGCGCCAAGCCCGGGAAGCGCTGGGCCTGAAGCCTGGTGATAAGGTCCTGGTACTAGTTCGCCAAGGCAGAGTGCTCGTCCTGCAAAAGCCAAAGTCCTATCCTGAGGCGCTACGCGGCCTGGCCCACGGGGGCTTCCCTAAGGGCCACCTTCGAAAGGAACGCGAGAGTTGGGAATAGAACGGCTGCGCGCTTCTCTTCAGCGCCACCGCCGGGTCGCTCTAGACACTTGCATCTTCATTTATCAATTGGAAGCGAGCCCTCGGTACCTTCCGCTCACAGACCACATCTTTTCCTGGCTGGAGCGACCCGGGTCTGACGCTGTCACCTCCACTATCTCAATGACTGAGTTGCTGGTGCAGCCCTATCGCGACGTAAACGATTCGCGGGTGGACAGTTTCTACAGTCTGCTTTCGAGCTATCCGCATCTGGAGTGGATCGCCCCCGGATTGGAGATCGCCGATCTGGCCGCCCAAATTCGCGCTCTACATAGATTGCGAACTCCGGATGCTCTGCAAGCCGCGACGGCTGTGAACGCGCACGCTACCGCCTTCGTCACCAACGACCCAGTCTTTGAAAGGGTCGAGAGTTTTGAATCGCTTATCCTCGATAAGTTTCTCTGACCGTCCCGTGTCCCGGCGCAGGGTCGGCCCGTCCTTCATGCGCGCGCCGCGCGCGCCTGACTTCGTGGTACCGACGCTTCAACGAAAGCCAAATGCCCGGTGGTCGCATCGCTGTGCACTGCCGTCGCACGCCAGGAATGTTGGCTTGACGGCGTCATGACAAATCATGATGTGTCATGAAACGATAAAGTCCTGGAGGAATCTCTCTGTCCCGTATTCGCGAGAAGTTTGCTACCCAGGTTGATTCGCAGATCCTGTCCGACGTGCGTAACCTTGCACAACGAGAGGGCCGGCAGATCCAGGAACTGGTGGACGAGGCGCTCGCCGACTTGGTCGAAAAATATAAGAATGCCAAGCCGCGGGCCCATGTGATGGGCGCCTACCTGTCCAGCCACGAGAAATACGCCCCACTCTATAAGAAGCTCGCTGAATGAGAGACTACCTCACCCTGGCCGAGGTGATCGCGATGCAAGACGACCAGATCGAACGCTACGGGGGTGCACCGGGCGTGCGGGACCTACGGACTGCTGGAGTCTGCGCTCGGCCTCAGACAGGCTACTATGCCCAATAACGTGACGCTTCGCCAAAGATAGTCCTGCGGGAAGCGTCAGCGCTCGCTGAGCTGCATCTTTTTCGACTTCTCTTCCACTCCGCGAGCTAACTTTTCTTTGTGCGCCACCAGATTCTTGGCGACACCCGCATCAGACAGGCCGATGATCTGTGCCGCCAGAATGCCCGCATTGGTCGCGCCCGGCTTGCCAATGGCAACCGTGGCCACGGGAATGCCCGCCGGCATTTGCACGATCGCCAACAACGAATCCATCCCCCGCAGCGGCGTGGATGGAATTGGTACGCCGATCACCGGCAACGTAGTATGCGCTGCGATTACGCCTGCCAAGTGAGCCGCGCCGCCCGCTCCTGCAATGATTACGCGGATGCCGCGACCCGCAGCCTGGCGTGCGTAGTCGGCCGTGCGGTCAGGCGAGCGGTGCGCCGAGGTCACGTCCATCTCATACGCGATGCCAAATTCATCGAGCGATTTACCAGCTTCGCGCATAATCTCAAGGTCGGAATCGCTGCCCATCACAATGGAAACCAGTGGCTTATTGCTCATCGGATATAGAGCCCCTCAGGTGGATTTGAAAACTCGAAACCTGCTATTTCTTCAACGCCCTCGCAGCAATGTCCTGGCGATAATGTGCGCCCTCAAACCGAATGCAGCGCGCTGCCTCGTACGCCCGCTCCACTGCTTCCGCCAATTCAGGCGCCCGCGCGGTCACACCCAGCACCCGCCCTCCGGTGGTGTAGTAGTCGCCGTCTCGTCGCGAAGTGCCAGCGTGGAAGACCTTCACTCCTGCCACTTTCGCCGCGTCGTCCAACCCTCGAATTTTCTTGCCCACCTCGAAGGCGCCCGGATACCCACCTGACGCCATCACTACACACGCCGCTCCCTCTGGCGACCAGCGGAAATCGCCGTCGCTGAGGCGACCTTCGATGGAAGCCTCAATCGCTTCGAGCAGATCGCTCTCCATTCGCATCAGGATGGGCTGGGTCTCAGGATCACCGAAGCGGCAATTGAATTCGAGCACCATGGGGCCCAGAGCCGTCATCATCAGGCCGCAGTAGAGCACGCCCTTATACTCGATGCCCTCCGCTTTCATGCCCTCCACCACAGGACGCGCAATGTGATGCACCAGCCAGTCGCGCATCTGGTCGTCCACGATGGTCTGCGTGGAATAAGCACCCATGCCGCCAGTGTTGGGGCCGGAATCGCCGTCGCCCACGCGCTTGTGATCCTGCGCGGCCACCAGCGGGGCCACGCGTTCTCCGTCGCTGAACACCAGAAAGGAAAGCTCGTCGCCTTCCAGGAATTCTTCCAGCACCACCCGCAGGCCGGCGTCGCCCACCATCTTGCCGCTGAGCATTTCGCCGGCAGCCGTGGCTGCTTCTTCGCGACTAGCCGCGATCACTACTCCCTTGCCGGCGGCCAGGCCATCCGCTTTCACCACGATGGGGGCGTGAAAGTGGGGCAGGGCGTCGCGAATCTCAGCCATCGAGTCGCAAATGGCATAGGCCGCGGTTGGAATATGGTGGCGCTGCAAAAACTCTTTGGCAAAACTCTTGCTCAGCTCCAGTTGCGCGGCGGCCTTGGAGGGCCCGAAGGTCGGCCATCCCCGCTTGCTAAATTCATCCACCACGCCGAGGGTCAGGGGCAACTCGGGACCGACCACGATGAGGTCAGGACCCAGGCGCTGAGCCAGTTCCACCATCGCCGGAAGGCTTTTCAGATCGACGGCGCAGCACTCGGATTCCGCCGCAATGCCGCCGTTTCCGGGCGCGCAATAGATCTTGGTGACGCGCGGCGACTGCGCCAGCTTCCACACCAGCGCATGCTCGCGCCCGCCACTTCCCAGGACCAGAACTTTCATAGCTCGTGAACTTCAAGGGTAGGGGCAGGCGCGAATGATGTCAACGCCCGTTCGCGACTGCGGCGGTGGCTGTGCAGGCGGGTTATACTTCAGTGGATTCGGTGGTCTGCGGCGAACGCGTAGCAATGAGAAAGTCGGAGAAAACTACGAGCACAGATACACCCGCGAGCACAGATACACCCGCGAGCGCAGATACACCGCCGAGTACAGATACGCCCGTTGACTCCCGCTTGTCCCCCACCGCCGCTCGGCCCACTGGCCACGTGTCCCTGGAAGGCGTGCACGGTTCGGTCGCCGTGCCGCATCACGAAGCGGGCTTCTGGGAGCAGTGGCGCGCTTTCGTGGGCCCAGCCATTCTGATCAGCGTCGGATACATGGACCCGGGCAACTGGGGGACGGACCTGCAAGCGGGTGCCCGGTTCAAGTACGGGCTGTTGTGGGTGGTGGGACTCGCCAGCCTGATGGCGATGTTCATGCAGGTGATTTCCGCTCGATTGGGCGTGGTGACCGGGAAGGACCTGGCCCAATGTTGCCGCGACTGGTATCCGCAGTGGACGCGATGGCCCAACTGGTTGATGAGCGAAGTGGCCATCGGCGCGTGTGACTTGGCGGAGGTGCTGGGGAGCGCGGTTGCCCTCAACCTGCTGTTTCACATTCCGCTGTTTTGGGCCGTCATCATTACTGGCTTGGACGTGCTGCTACTGCTGGCGTTGCAGAAGTTTGGGATGCGCACCATTGAGGCGGTGGTGCTGCTGCTGGTTGCAACCATCGGGGTGTGCTACTTCATTGAGATTTTCGTTCTGCCGCAGACCCAGCCCAGCTTTCTGGAAATGGGACGGGCCCTGATTTCACCGCACTTTCGTCAAGCCGGAGTTCTATACCTCGCGATCGGCATTATCGGCGCTACCGTGATGCCCCACAACCTGTATCTGCACTCGGCCCTGGTGCAGAGCCGCAAACTGCAGAAGGATGAACCGTCCATCCGGAGCGCGATCCGCTTCAACACCATTGATTCAATCATGGCGCTTACCATTGCTTTCTTCGTTAACGCGGCGATTCTGGTACTGGCGGCGATGGTTTTTTTCGGCAAGGAAAGCGTGACCGCCTCGGGGGGCCAGGTTGTGCACTTCAGCACGGACAGCGATTGGATCCGCGTCGCTTATTTGACCCTGGCTCCGCTACTGGGGACGGCGGCGGCAAGCAGCCTGTTTGCGGTGGCTCTACTGGCCAGCGGCCAAAGCAGTACCATCACAGGCACGCTGGCCGGGCAAGTAGTGATGGAAGGCTTCATGCATTGGCGGATCCAACCCTGGGTGCGGCGGCTCATCACCCGCTCACTGGCCATTTTGCCGGCGGTGTTGGTGATCGGCCTGCGAGGCGCCAGCAGCGTGACCGATCTTCTTACCCTCAGCCAGGTGGTACTGGCATTGCAGCTTCCATTTGCCATGTTCCCGTTGCTGCATTTCACCAGCTCCCGCCAGCGGATGGGCACGTGGAAGAACAGTTGGTTTCTCCTCATCGCCGGCTGGGGCAGTGCTATTCTGATCACCGCGATGGACCTTTACGGTCTGCCGGAATCCTTCAAAGCGGCGTGGCAAGTAATTGTCGGCGGATGAAGCGTGAACGACGAAGCGTGAACCGGAGAGCGAGACCATGTACGACACCATTCTGCTGACCTTGGACGGCACTCCGAGCGATCGGGCCATCATCGAACACGTCAAGCGGCTGGCCAAGCTGGCGAACAGCCGCTTGGTGCTTCTGCACGTAGCCGATGGCTGGGCGGCGCGAACGTACGGTCCAGACGCAGTCAGTCCGGAAATTCGCGAAGACACCAGCTACCTGGAAAAAGTTCAGACCGAATTCCAATCGCTGAACATTCCTGTTCAAGCCGAACTGGCGTACGGTGATCCCGCCGACCAGATCATCAAATGGGTCGAGAGCAAGGGTTGCGACCTGGTGGCCATGAGCACCCATGGACATCGCTTCCTTGCCGACGTCTTTCTGGGCGCCACCGCCACCCGAGTGCGCCACAGCATCGACGTACCCGTGCTGCTGCTCAAGGCAAAGTGAATGCGGAACTGGCCGCCTGAACGGGCCTCACCTGCGAGGGCCATACACAATCCGCTCCCTAAGGAATAAACTGGAATGTTCACGCTGGCTGCCGCGCCGCGCTATGGCGAGGGCCTGCGGTCTAGCATCCATAATTCGGGAAGGCACTCATGTCCGTAAATAGCTTCGGCGCACGCGCGATATTTATCGTTGGTCAGAACAAGTATGACATCTACCGCCTCGATGCCCTCGACAAACAAGGCATTTCGACCGTGCACCTGCCATTTTCGCTGCGTATTCTGCTGGAGAATCTCTTGCGCACCGAAGATGGCCGCAACGTTCGCCAGGATGAAATCCGCGCTCTGGCGGCCTGGAACAAGAATTCAAAGCCAGACAAGGAAATCGCTTTCACCCCCAGTCGCGTGCTGCTGCAGGACTTTACCGGAGTGCCGGCCGTGGTGGATTTGGCCGCCATGCGCGATGCCATGAGCCGTCTGGGCGGCGATGCCAACCTGATTAATCCTTTGCAGCCCGCCGAGTTGGTGATTGACCACTCCGTCCAGGTGGACGAGTTTGGCAAAGCCGGGGCGTTTGAGATCAAT
>JBBQVN010000074.1:0-17098 GCA_038211475.1 Terriglobales bacterium
TTGGTGGACGTGATCATTCCTCGCGGCGGCGCAGGTCTGATTTCTTTTGTGGTCGAGAACTCGGCGGTCCCCGTAATCGAGACCGGCGCGGGAAACTGCCACATTTTTGTGGACGAGTCTGCCGACCTCGACATGGCCGACGGCATTGTGCTGAACGCCAAGACGCAGCGACCGTCGGTGTGCAACGCGGCGGAAAAGCTGTTGGTGCATCGAGCCATCGCCAGCCGATACATTCCGCGGATCGTCGAGAAGCTGCTGCAAGCCGGGGTCGAAGTGCGGGGCGACGGGGACACGGTACGATCAGCGGCGGGACTGGCGGTGGTACGCGCTACCGAGCCAGACTGGGGCGAAGAATATCTGCGATTGTGTATCGCGGTGGCCGTGGTGGACGACGTAAATGCAGCCATCGCCCACATCAACCGCTATTCGACCAAACATTCCGACTCGATTGTGACTGCCGACGAAGCCAATGCCCAACGATTTCAACGGGAGGTGGATTCCGCCGCGGTTTACTGGAACGCTTCGACGCGTTTTTCCGACGGAGCGGAGTTTGGGTTCGGCGCAGAAATGGGGATCTCCACCCAGAAACTGCACTGCCGCGGACCTTTCGCTCTGCCCGAGCTCACCTCTGTCAAATATCAAATCACAGGCAGCGGGCAGATCCGCAGTTAGGCCAGAGGCGGCGCCGATTTGTACTTCTTCATCAAGTGACGGAAGGAGCGGTAGGAGATGCCGAGCAGCTTCGCGGCTCCCACTTGCACTCCCTTGGACTGGCTGAGCGCCGAACGCATTAGCGACCGCTCCATCTGTGTCAGGTATTGCTCAAGGTCGATCCCGGGGGGGAGTTCCGGAGGCGCTCCAACCTCGGGCAGGCTGTGATTCTTAGGTTCCATGTCTGCTCCCATCTCATCTGGAGCAGGGATGCGGAGCTCATCGCCGGTGGCCAGCGCAATCGCTCGTTCGATTACGTTTTCCAGTTGCCGAACGTTCCCAGGCCAGTCCAACTGCGCCAACTGTTCCAAGGATGTAGTGTCCACTCCATGAAAGCTCTTGGAACACACGCTGCCGCATTTTTTTATAAAGTAGTCCACCAGCAGCGGGATGTCTTCCCGCCTCTCCCGCAGGGGCGGTACTCGAATCGGGATCACACTCAAGCGGTAGTAGAGGTCCTCGCGAAACTGCTTACCATCCATTAACTCCCGCAAGTCGCGGTTGGTCGCGGCGATGACGCGCACATCTACCGCAGTCTCGCTAATCGCACCCAGGGGACGCAGCACCCGCTCTTGCAGTACACGCAGCAGCTTCACTTGCATGGCCGGGGTCATCTCGCCGATCTCATCGAGAAGAAGAGTGCCTTTATGAGCCACTTCAAATAAACCGCGCTTATTTTGGTTGGCGCCTGTGAAAGCCCCTTTCACGTAACCAAACAACTCGCTCTCCAGTAGCGTCTCAGGAAATGCCCCACAGTTCACCGAGACAAACGCCTCGCCCGCCCTGGGAGAACACGCGTGCAGGGCCCGTGCCGCCAGTTCTTTGCCCGTACCGCTTTCGCCATAAATCAGCACTGTGCTGGCACTGGGAGCGACGTTGCGGATGGTCTGCTTGAGCTGGGTAATCTCCGGGCTGGCCCCAATGATGTTATCCAGGGAGTTGCGTGCTGCCGCGTCGCGCCGGAAAGCGAAGTTCTGCCGCTTCAGCGTTAGTTTTTCGAGCGAGCGGTTTACGGTCAGTTTGATTTCATCCACGAAGGTTGGACTTTTCCGGATGTAGTCCGCGGCGCCTCCCGCCTTCAGCGCCTCCACTGCGGCCCCATAGTCCTCCACCGCCGTCATCAGAACGACTGCCGACTCCGGGGAAACCGCATGGGCATGGCGCAGCACTTCAATGCCGTCGATTCCGGGCATCTTGATGTCGGTGATAATCAAGTCGTAGAGAGCGCCGTCGATCTTCCGTTCCGCCGCTTCGCCGGAGGTGACGGTCTCAATGCGGTGACCATCGCGCGACAAAGCGATTTCCAGCATTTCACAAATCGAACGTTCGTCATCGCAAACCAGAATGTTAGCCATGCAATTCTCCAGCCGCACACAGCGCGAGGGGCGTAACCGGCTCCATCAACCGGGCGAATTCATCGGCTTTCCGAAGCCGAAGCACGAAGGTTGTGCCCTGTCCTGGCTGCGAGCGTGCCCACACTTTGCCTTCATGAGCTTGAACAATCTGATAAACGATGGCCAGACCGAGGCCGGTGCCACCCTCGAATCCAGATTGGAATGGCTCAAATATCTTCTCCGTCTGATGCGGTGTCATGCCCGGACCGGTGTCGGCAAAGGTCATCTCCCACTCTCCCTTCACTGCGGTCAATGAAACCGTGAGCGTGCCCCCATTCCGCATCGCCCGTAGTGCGTTCTCCCCGAAGTTCCAGAAGACCTGCTTGAGTCGGTCCCCATCGGCCAAGACCCAAGCATGGGGTACGGGAAACTTCCGACGTAACTGAATTTTCGGTTGTACCGGCGGTTGCGCCAGCGTCTGCTGCTCGACCAGTGCGAGAGTATCTTCCAATAAAGCCACCAGATCCACGCGCTCAAAGCGGTAACGCTTCTCCCGCGAGTAGGCCAGGAATTCGGTAAGAATACGATTCAGCCGGACCGACTCGCGCATTACGATCTGCAACAACTTGCGGTGCTCAGAGGTCACGGTGGGCAACCCCGACAGCATGTCCACCGAACCGGCAATCGAAGTCAGAGGATTGCGAATCTCATGCGCCAGCGCCGCCGCCAGCCGTCCCACCGCCGACAGCCGGTCTTGAATCCGAACGTCCCGCTCCAAGCGCCGGACTTCGGTCAGATCATCAAACGTGTACACTACTCCCCCAGCCTCACCCCCATCGAGGGCGGAAGAGTTGACGCGGAAACTCTTGTGATAGCCGCGTTTGGTGCGAAAGCCGATTTCGCCGTCCCCCGGCTCGCTGGCTCGAAACAGAGGGTGGTCGAACAAAATTCCCACTGGTCGCCCCTCCAGCTCAGCTGCGCTGCACTCCAGAAGCTGCTGCATCGAACGATTCACCAGCGTGATCCGGCCCTCGAGCGAAGTCGCTATCACCCCGCCATTCATGGAGTGGATAATGTTTTCGTGCAGGGCCTGAAGGTTGGCCAGCGCTCCGCGCGTGTCGTGCAGGTTGGCGCTAGTCTGACGGAGCTTCGCGGTCAGCCGCCCCGCGAGATACGCGATCGCGATGAATCCAATCAAGTTTCCGAAAATAATGACCCGCAGCGACTCCAGCCGGGGATGGCTGCTGGCATACGAAACCACCAGCCCGTAGTAATTGAGCTCGAGTAGCGCTCCGTAAAAGATAAACGCCAGACCCGCGATGGAAAATCCCCATGCCCTAGGCAGTATCATGCACGCCACGATGATGACCACTGGATAAAGAAAATTCAGCGTGCTTTCGACTCCGCCGGTGAAGTGCACTGCCGCAGTGATCATTATCAGGTCGCTGACCACCTGCCACAGCGCCTGTGCCCGATAAGCGCGCGCAAACTGCAGCAGGCAGAAATCCAGCACCGCCACGGTAAGCCCTGCACTGATAACCACGGCGAACCGCCCGACCGGCAGCGGCGAGCTGGTGATGCGGTGTATCGCTAGCTCCATCCCCAGCACGCCAATCAGCAGGACGATGCGCGCCCGCACCAACCATTCCAGCCAGGTTCGTTCTTCATGGAACGCTTTCTTGTAGTTTGCCATCGCACTCCGTCCCGGCCTATCCAGCAAGTTTTCCAATCAATGAGAACAACGGCAGATAAAGCGAAATCACAATGCCGCCGATACTCACTCCCAGAACTCCGATGATCACAGGCTCCAGCATGGCCAGCATGTCACGCGTGGCCGCATCGACTTCGTCTTCATAGAAGTCAGCGACTTTCTGTAGCATCGCGTCCATGGCGCCGGTGGCCTCGCCTACGCCAATCATCTGGGTCACCATGTTGGGAAACATGCCGCACTCCCGCAGCGGATCCACAATGGTGTGTCCTTCCTCAACCGCCTTGCGCACTTTCATGAGCGCTTCTTCCAGCACCGCATTGCCTGAAGTCCGCGCCGTGATTCCCAGCCCTTCGAGAATCGGCACTCCCGAAGTGATCAGCGTACCCAGCGTACGGGTGAAACGTGCCACCGCGATTTTGCGCAGCACTACGCCGACGACGGGCAACTTGAGCAGCAGGGCATCCAGAAAATAGCGGCCTTTCGGATGTTTCCGAATTTGCTTGATGGCGACCACCATTCCAACCCCGCCGACAATGAAAAACCACCAGAAGGTTCCGACGAACTGGCTTAGGCCCATCACAATCCGAGTGGGCAGAGGCAGAACGACATCCAGTCCGCTAAAGAGTTTGGCAAAGATCGGCACTACCCACTTTAGGAGTGCGCCGACAATGAGTACTGCAATCGACACCACCGCGACCGGATAAATCAGGGCCGACTTGACCGCGGACCTCAACTTCACCGCCTTTTCGACGTAGGTGGCCAGCCTCTGCAAGATCAGATCCAGAATGCCGCCCGTCTCGCCCGCCTCAATCATGTTGGTGGTCAGGTCATCGAAGACGGCCGGCTGTTTCCGCATGGCATTGGCCAGAGTTGAACCTCCCTCCACCGTTTCGCGAACCTCGGTGAGGGTCTTCAGGAAAGTGGGGTTCTCCTGGTTGGTGGCAAGAATTTCCAGGCACTGCACTAGCGGCAGACCAGCATCAATCATCACCGAAAATTGCCGGAAAAATACTGCCACCTCTTTGATCTTGACCTTACCCTTGCCGAACCGGAAAGTCCGCTTGCTCTTGCTCTTGTCGGGGCTGCGCTCTGCATTGCGCCGCGCCACTAGGTTTTCCGCGCCGGCGCGAGCCGTGCTTCCGAGTCTTGCGGCGATCGTGTGTAGCTGCATCGTTCTCACCTATCTCCTCCCCACGCTGACCGGGGATGCCGTGCGATGAAGCAAGCTGACTCCCCGAGTGATCATTTCCTGCAACTCGTCCTGATTGCCCGACCGCAGCAAGGCCACTTGCAGTGTGATCTGCTTTTGAAAATACGCGGTCGCGAGGGCTTGATTGAAGGTCTGCATGCCGTGCTTGTCCTGGCCGGATTGCATGCTGGAATAAATCTGGTGGATTTTGTCATCGCGGATAAGATTGCGCACCGCCGCATTGGGCACCATCACCTCCATGCACATCACGCGTCCCTTGCCATTGGCATGTGGCAATAAGCTCTGGCAAAGAATTCCTTCCAGCACCATGGACAACTGGGCCCGGATTTGCGGCTGCTGATACGAAGGAAATACGTCAATGATGCGGTTAATGGTAGAAGTCGCGGTGTTGGTGTGCAGCGTGGCGAAGGTGAGATGACCGGTCTCGGCGATGCGCAACGCCGCCTCAATGGTTTCCAGATCGCGCATCTCGCCGATCAGCACCACGTCCGGGTCTTCCCGCAAGGCGGCTCGCAACGCTGCGGCAAAGCCCCGCGTATCCGCCAGCACCTCGCGCTGGTTAATCAGGCAGTTCTTGTGCATGTGCACAAACTCAATGGGGTCTTCGATGGTGAGAATATGTTCGTGGCGCTCGGTGTTGATCTTGTCAATCATGGCGGCCAGAGTTGTAGATTTTCCGGACCCCGTGGGCCCCGTCACCAATACCAACCCGTGCGGCCGTTCACACAATCGGCTCGCCACCGGAGGCAGACCCAGTTGATGGAAAGATTTGATTTCAAAGGGGATGATCCGGAACACCGCGGCCGTGGCGCCGCGCTGGTTGAACACGTTCGCCCGAAAACGCGCCAGCCCCTTCATGCCGAACGAGAAATCCAAATCCAGGCTCTCTTCGAAACGACGCTTTTGCGCGTCGGTCATCACGCTGTAAGCCAACTGTTTGGTTTCCGCCGGCGACAGCGGAGGTTGATCGAGAGGTGACAGCCGCCCGTCCACGCGCACCTGGGGCGGCGAATCGGTGGTAATGTGCAAATCGCTGCCCCCCATTTCTAGCATGGTCCGCAGCATGTCGCTCAGGGATAGATTCCTCATCTTGATCCTTTCGTTCTCCACTTCACTGGATGGTCTCGCGCGCCACTTCTTCCAGCGTGGTCACACCGAGGGCTACTTTGATAAGGCCGCTCCGGTGCAGCGTGATCATTCCGTGCTCCACCGCCTTCTTTTTCAATTCCACGGATGACGCCCCCAACAGCACCATCTCCCGGATCTCGTCATCCATTTCCATAACTTCATACAGTCCAGTCCGCCCCTTGTAGCCGGTTCCATGGCAGGTGGTGCATCCTGTGCCCTTGTAAATGGTGACGTCCTTCGCTTCTTCAGGGCAAAAACCTGCGTCGATCAAGGCTTGCAGCGGCACTTCCACTCGCTGCGAACATTCCAGGCACACTCGCCGTACCAGGCGCTGGGCGCAGATCAGGTGCACCGAGGTTGCAACCAGAAAGGGCTCAATACCCATATTCATCAAACGTGTGATGGCTTCCGCAGCTCCGTTGGTGTGCAGAGTGGATAGCACGAGGTGGCCGGTGAGCGCCGCCTTCACCGCAATCTCGGCGGTCTCGACGTCGCGGATTTCGCCCACCAGAATGATGTTGGGGTCCTGCCGCAAGAAAGCCCGCAATGCGGTTGCAAAGGTGAGACCAATCTGTTCCTTCACCTGCACCTGGTTCACTCCCATCAGTTGGAATTCGATGGGGTCTTCTGCGGTCATGATGTTTGTTTTCGGACTATTTAAACGCGAAATGGAGGAGTACAGCGTATTAGTTTTCCCGGAGCCGGTGGGCCCGGTCACCAACACCATGCCGTAGGGCTTCAGAATTGCCCTTTCGAACTTCACCAGCGACTCTTGCTCGAACCCCAGTTGGGTCATGTCGAGGCGCAGGCTTTCCTTGTCGAGCAGGCGAAGCACAATCTTCTCTCCCCACAGGGTCGGCAGCGTGCTCACTCGAAAATCCAACTGCTTTTTGTGTCCGTTGAGGTTCATCTTCAGCATAATGCGGCCATCTTGCGGCAGCCGCTTTTCGCTGATGTCAAGCTTGGCCATGATCTTGACCCGCGACACTATCGCATCTTTTAGCTTGACTGGCGGAGTCATGACCGACATTAGCAATCCGTCCACTCGAATACGAACCCGGAACTCCTTTTCGTAGGGCTCCAGGTGAATGTCACTCGCGCCCTGTGTCACCGCATCGCTCATGATCATGTTCACCAGCTTTACAATTGGAGCCTCTTCCGCAGCCTGCTCAAGTTTGACCGGTTCAGTCTCCTGCTCTTCCTGCTCCAGTTCGACATCGGGAGCAGTCCCTAGCTGGTTCATGATTTTCGCGACCCGGGCCAGGTCTTCTTCGCGGGTCGTGCCATACGCTTTGTCAATGGCGGTCAAAATGGCATTCTCGGCAGCCACTACCGGCTCGATGTTGAAACCGGTCATGAACTTTACGTCGTCCGTGGCAAACACGTTCGTGGGATCGGCCATGGCGATCGTCAGCGACGCCCCGACTCGATTCAGGGCCAGGATTTGATAGCGTTTTGCGGTTTCGAAGGGGATCAGTTTGACGACTTCGGGATCAATCTCGAAGCACGCCAGATTCACCGCCGGAACTCCGTATTTGCGGGAGAAAAAATTGGCGATGTCCTCATCCGTCAGGCATCCCAGTTTGACCAGGGCCGCGGTAAGCCGCACGCTAGTCTGCTTGTGGATCTTCATCGCCTCCGCTAACTGCGCCGGAGTGATGATCTTTTCCTTGACCAGAAGATCGCCCAGCCTTTGCGACATGCTTTACACCTTGGATGGCAGCATTGGCTGCCCCTGACACAAATTGTCAATGCTCCCAGGTTCCTTGCAAAGGTCACCTTGGTACGGGGCCTTTCGTGCAGCTCGATAGAATAGGGTTTGACTTATGGATTCAGTTCGTCCAACCAACTCTCAACTCCAGGCCAGCCTGCGCGCCTACTTCTTGACCCTCTTCCGCGCTTACGGGCACCAGCACTGGTGGCCAGCGCGTTCGAGATTTGAAGTGATTGTGGGTGCTTACCTCACGCAAAACACCGCTTGGATCAATGTCGAGTTGGCCATGCGCCAACTGCGCTCCGCTCGGGCTCTCAGTGTGCAGGGCATTCGCAAAACACGGCTGCCTCGCCTGGAGAGGATGGTGCGGTCGGCCGGCTACTTCCGCCAGAAGGCCGAGCGCCTTAAGTTGTTCGTGAAATTCCTTGACCGCAACTATGGCGGTTCGCTTGTCCGAATGGTTCGGCAGCCGACTGGGGAGCTTCGCCAGCAGTTGCTCGCCCTCAAGGGAATCGGCCCCGAGACCGCGGATTCGATTCTGCTCTACGCGGGAAATCACCCCGTTTTTGTGGTGGACGCGTACACCCGGCGCATTCTCGACCGCCACGGCATCCTACCCGCGAATGCGGACTACGAAGAGATTCGGCAACTGTTTGAGACCGCTTTACTACCCTTGGCAGAAACCTTCCCACACTTCGCCAACGGGAGCTCTCCGTTGGAAAGCGCGGAGCTGGTAGGTTCATCGCATTATCCTTCGCGGATGAGCGCCGCTCGGCGCACCGCCCAGGCACAAGTCTTCAGCGAGATGCATGGGTTGATCGTTGGGGTCGGCAAGAATTTTTGCCATAAATCAGCGCCCCACTGCGAGGGATGTCCTTTGCAGCCTTTTCTGCCGCCCGATGGCGCCCTCGCTGCTTCCCTGCAGCGGTAGACTCTGCCCGCGATGACCGCGAGCTTCCCTACATCTATAATGTTGGGTTGTGTGCGCGACCATCTGAGTTGAGCCTTGTCTGACGCTGGACCAATACGTACTCTCGTCACTCCGTCGAACCGCCGGCGCGCGGTGCTTTCCCTTAGCGCTGGCGCCTTCGTTTTACTAGTCATTCTGGTCTCGCAAGCTGCCTTCAACCTAAAGTTCATTAGTCTCGACTCGAACCGTGAACTCGCGGGCTTCGCAGCACTTTCCGCCATTATTTTCCTGTTGTTCGTGGCCTTGACTTTCGTGTTGGCGCGCAATCTCCTCAAACTCTATGCGGAGCGCCAGTTGGGAATCGCGGGATCCAAGTTCCGTTCTCGCCTGGTGGTGGTCAGCCTGCTGCTGTCGTTTCTTCCCGTCATCGTAATGTTTTTCTTTTCTTACGGGCTGATGAACCGTTCCATCGAAAAATGGTTTTCTCAACCAGTTGAGGAAGTTCGCGCCAATACCTCCGCAATGGCTTCCTTGCTCTCGACTTATGCCGGCCAGAATGCAAGTTCTGAAGCTCTCTCCATTGCGCAGTCCCCCGAAATCCAGCGGGCTTATGACGGACACGGCTTCGCCGCCGCAATCGGAGAGTTCCGTCGCCACCAACCGACCTTACAAGGTGGTTTCGTGATCGCTTTCTTTGACCACAACCCCCAAGCCAGTTTCGACGCGCCAGCGGATTGGGTGATGTTGAAGAGCAGCCCGCCTTTTGCGGAAGCCGCGTCTGGCAATCACCCGCATTTCAAATTCAAGGAAGTTGAATACGTCACCGGAACGGCCAGTGTCGGTGAACACGGTCTCATCCTCGTGGCCATGCCGCTCCCCAAAAAGTTTTCGGAAACGGTCAAACAAATTCAGGCCAGCCAGGAGCGCTATCTTGCCCTTAGTAAGGAACGCAAACTGGTCCGCCGGAACTACATGGGCCTGCTGCTGTTGCTGACGGTTCTGGTGCTGTTCGCCAGCACTTGGCTGGCTCTGTTCTTATCGAAGTTAGTGACCCGCCCGGTGGCTGCCCTGGTGGAGGGCACGCAGGAAATTTCCCGCGGCCGCCTCGATTATCGAGTGGACATCCTCGCCGCCGACGAAATTGGCGACTTGGTGCGCTCGTTCAACCGCATGGCGGAAGAACTAGAATCCAATCGCCATCAAATTGACACTGCCAGCCGTGATCTGGGCGCAGCCAACGCCGCCCTCGACCAGCGCCGCCGCCACATGGAAACTATCCTCGAGAACATTCCCACGGGGGTGCTCTCCCTCGACGCAGAATGCTGCATCACCCATGTCAATACCGCCCTGGAACGCATGGTGAATCTCGACCGCACTGACCCCGCCAGTCCGGTCTCCCTGGTCGGCGCCAGCCTGAAGGAAGTCTTCCCTGCTGAGGTCAGCGGCGATCTGGATGCCCTGCTCCGCCGTGCCGACCGCATGGGCATGGCCACCAGCCAGATGGATGTCGGCTGGTCGCGTTCCAAACTCGACGTCGCAGTGACGGTTGCTTCCCTGCAGCATCGCGGGCAACGGTTGGGATATGTCCTGGTCTTTGAAGACCTATCCGACTTACTCAAAGCCCAGACCCAGGCAGCGTGGCGCGAGGTGGCCCGCCGCGTTGCCCACGAAATCAAGAACCCTCTCACCCCGATCGCTCTTTCTGCGGAACGGATTCGCCGCCATTTGGGCCGCTCAACCGCGCCGGATAGCGCCTCCCTGGAAATTATCCGTAGCTGCGCCGCCACTATCGGCAGTGCGGTGGAGACCGTGCGCACCCTGGTGGATGAATTCTCCACCCTGGCCCGCTTCCCCGCTTCCCGGCCTAAACCCGCCGACCTGAATCGCATTGTGCAATCTGCTTTAGAGATGTTTAACGGACGCCTGAACGGCATTGACGTACAAACTTCGCTCGCCCCCGACCTTCCTCCCGTTCTGGCCGACAACGAAGCCATCAAGCGCGCGGTCGCGAACCTGGTGGACAACGCAGCCGAAGCTTTGCAGAACTCACTGCATCGCGAAATCGAGATCTCTACTTCGCTGGTCGCCAGCCGCGACGCTGTTGAACTGGTAGTCGCTGACACCGGCCACGGCGTCTCGCAAGAATCGAAAGAGAAGCTATTTCTGCCTTATTTTTCGACCAAGAAGCGCGGTACCGGACTCGGACTCGCGATCGTCAGCCGCATTATCGAAGACCATCATGGGTCTATCCGCGTCGAGGAGAATAAGCCGGCTGGCGCGCGCTTCATCGTCGAACTTCCACTCGCCGAACTTCCCGCGGCCGTGGTCGTGAACTGAGATGAATCACATCCTGATTGTCGACGACGAATCCGCCATCCAAGAGTCGCTTCAAGGCGCCCTGCAGGATGAAGGGTACGAAGTAGCGGTGGCGGGAACAGGGGAATCCGCACTCGCTCTGCTGAGCAAGACCAACTTCGATGTTGTCCTCCTGGACGTCTGGCTTCCCGGACCCGATGGTCTGGACACTTTGGAAAAGATCCGGGAATTCCCCGATCCACCCGAGATCATCATGATCTCCGGTCATGGCACCATCGAAACCGCAGTGCGCGCTACCAAGCTCGGCGCCTACGATTTCCTGGAAAAACCTCTGTCGCTCGACAAGACGCTCATCCTCATCAAGAACGCGATCGAAGCCAAACGCCTGCGCCACGAAAACCGCGACCTGAAAAAGCTGTTGCAATCCAAGAGCATCATTGCCGGCGACAGCATCCCCATGAAAGCCCTGCGCCAGCAGATTGGTTTGATGGCCCCGACCAACGGCCGCGTCCTCATCTATGGGGAATCCGGTACCGGCAAGGAATTAGTGGCCCACGCGATTCACGCCCAGAGCCTGCGCAAAGAAGAAATGTTTGTGGAGTTGAATTGCGCCGCCATCCCCGAAGACCTGATTGAGAGCGAATTATTCGGCCACTGGAGAGGCTCTTTCCCCGGCGCCTCAACCGACAAGGAAGGCAAATTCAAGAAGGCCGACCGAGGAACTCTTTTTCTCGACGAGGTCGGGGACATGAGCCTGAAAACCCAGGCCAAGGTCCTTCGCACTCTCGAAGAACAGCGCTTCACTCCGGTGGGCGGGGAAGAGGTGATTTCTGCCGATGTCCGCGTCATCGCTTCCACTAACAAAGACCTGGAAGAAGAAATTTCCAAAGGCAACTTTCGTGAGGACCTCTTCTATCGCCTCAACGTCATTCCCTTCCACGTACCGCCTTTGCGGGAGCGCAGCGAGGATATCCCGTTGCTGGCGCGGCATTTTCTGAAGGAATTTGCTTCCGCCTACGGACGCCGCCCGCGGGAAATTACCGACGACGCGATTGATACCCTGATGCGCTACTCCTGGCCCGGTAACGTCCGCGAGTTGCGAAACGTAATCGAGCGTATTGTCATCATGAACCCGACCACCACGCGTTTCGAGCGCAAACATCTGCCGCCGCTGGTCTATCGCGATGGCTCTCGCCGCATCGGAGCCGAATTCTCCAGCCTGCAGCAGGCCCGCGCCGCCTATGAGCGGGATTACATCCTAAAAAAGCTCGACGAAAACCACGGCAACGTCACCCGCACCGCCGAAGTCCTTGGCCTGGAACGAAGCCACTTGTATCGCAAGATGAAAAGCCTGGGCATCGCCGCAAAGGAGTGAAAGCGCGCTGGGTCGCGCAAGTTGCTTTCGTTTGGTAAGAGCCTGCTTGACTGTGCTACGAATAATCGGCGAAGGGCACTTCGAGAAAAGAAGCGGAGGGACGGGCGCCACTAGCGCTTGATCATGTGGATCTCAGTCCCGTTCTTATAAAACTTCACTTCATCCATCAATTGATTGATCAGATAAATGCCGCGGCCGTGATTGGCGTAGAGGTTCTCTCCCATCACCGGATTCGGAAGATTTTGCGGAGTGAATCCGTTGCCCGGGTCCCGCACCACAATCAGCACACCCTGGGCTCGATCGCAGGCTACCTCGCACTCAATGATCTTGGTGGGGTCGCCCTTGGCGCCATGAACGACCGCGTTGGCCAGAGCCTCGCTTAAGGCCAACTCAACCGCATCCTCCCGACCATGCAGGGTTTTCATTTGACGCACTACCGTCATGATCTGCTGCACCACCGAATCCACAGCGCTACGATCTGCAGCGAGCTTTACGCTGAGATTCGTTCCGTTTTTTCGGAAATCGATTTTAGGGGTGCGCGCTTTCTGGCCTTGCAAAGAAACTTTCATACACCCCACTTGGATGCCAAAACTCCGAGAATTGTACCTGTCGGTGCGACGATCTGGCAATGCACAATTTCTATACAGAGTTACTCTCTCACCCGGCCAGTCAAATTCTCCAACTGCCGCCGCCAATCCATTTCATCTACAAACTCAGGAGAATCGCGCCATCTTTCCTGCACCTTTACGAACAGTTCCAGGTAAACTTTCGTTCCCACAAGCTTCTCAATGTCCAAGCGGGCCGCAGTGCCGATCTTCTTCAGCATCTGACCGCCCTTGCCCAACAGAATTACTTTGTGGCTGTTCCGCTCGCAGTAGATGGCCGCCGCAATACGAGTAAGGGTCTTACCTTCTTCAAAATTCTCGATTCGCACAGTTACGGCGTAGGGCACTTCCTCGCGTGTCTCCCGCAATATCTGCTCCCGAATCAACTCCGCGGCCATGAACCGCACGGGCTGGTTGGTCACCTGATCTTCGGGGAAGTATTTCGGCCCTGCCGGCAACTGCTGTAGCACCGCTTGCAGCACCGCGGCCAGGCCATCATGCTTCAATGCTGAAATCGGAAAGAACTGTTTGAATTGTGGAATCGTCTGGAACCGCTCCAGAATGGGCAGCAGCCTCGCCTTCTCCGGCAACAAGTCAATTTTGTTGAGCAGCAGGAAGGCTGGCGTCCGAGTCTGCTTCAACATCTCCAACACATAACTGTCTTCTGGAGAAATCTTGCTCTTCACGTCATAGATCACCAGGATTAAATCGCATCCCTCCAGCCCCACGCTGACTTCGGCCATCATCTTCTTGCCCAGCGAGCTGTCCGGCCGGTGCACTCCCGGCGTATCGATCAAGACGATCTGTCCGCCTAGTTTCCGTTTCGCCGGAGGAATGTGGATGATGCCCTCAATGCGGTTGCGCGTGGTCTGCGGTTTAGGAGAAATGATGGCCAGTTTCTCACCCACCAGCGCATTGAGCAGGGTGGACTTGCCCGCATTGGGCCGCCCTAAAATACACACGAATCCGGAATGAAAGGACATAGGCAATCAGGTAGTTCAAATCTCAAACTCTTTGTCTTGCAGCAATTTCATCTGTCTGGGATGCACCACCTGAATCCGCAGCCGCTCAATCTTCCGATCGGTCGATTCCAGTACTTCAAACTGCAACCCTTCATACTCTACGCTTTCGCCCTTCTGGGGGATGCGGCCCGCCAGTTCACTCACCAATCCCGCAACTGTGGTCGAGTCTTTCCCCTCGGGTCGCACGCCGAATAATTCGTCCAGCAGGTCCACGTCCATGCTTCCGGGAACAACGTAGGAGTGTTCGCTCTCGCGCTCGATTTGGCCCTTCTCGTGCTCCTCGCCAATCTCTCCGACGATCTCTTCGACCAAGTCCTCGATGGTCACCAGTCCGGCGGTCCCGCCATATTCATCCACGACGATCGCCATGCGAATGCTGCTCTTCTGCATCTCGCGCAACAGCTCGCTTCCCAGCTTGCTCTCGGGAACGAAATACACGTCTTTGCGCATCAGCGATTCCACCGTCCGTACAGTCGCTTCGCTATCCGGTACCTGCAGCACATCTTGTGCATAAACAATGCCTTTAACGTGGTCTATGTTGCCCTCATACGCGGGCACCCGCGAAACCGGCCGTCCCTTCAGTAATTCAACAAACTGTTCTACCGTGCAGGTTACCGGCACCGCCACCATTTCCGGACGCGGCTTCATTGCTTCCCGCACCGTCTTGCCGCTAAACTCCACCACACTCTGAATCAACTCTCGGTCCCCGTGCTGAATAATCCCTTCCTCCTGGCCGGCGTCAATCAGGGCGTCCACGGCTTCGGAGGAGCTTTCAGGCTCAGCATCGCCGTGCTCCCGGGTCAGCGAGGTCACGGACTTACAGAATCCCAGCACCAGCGTCACCGGATAGACAAGGTAAATAAGCAAGCGCAGCACCACTGTCCAACGCGCCAGCCAAGTTCCTTTCGTCCGCGCGAAAAAAACGAAGGGCAGCAGCCGGTTAAAAATCACCACCACTAGAACCAGACTGAAGATTGCCCCCAGAATTTCCGAAATGCCCCAGCCAAAGTCCCGAAACACGGTAAAGCCCGCCAGCATCGCGATTGCTGCCGTGGTTAGTTGCGCCAGCAAGGCCATCGACACCTTAGCCCGATCTTGGTCCACCTTCAGGCGAGGCTCGACCAAATGCTCAAAAGCGTCAATGTTGTCCTGGAATTCGCGGGAAAGAAATTTCCCCATCTCGTGATACAGACGATCCACATACGACACGAGCGTCAGGATTCCCAACAGCAGAACGAAGGCGAAACCAACTCCGATCATCGCGACCGCCCCTGGCCGGGTTTTCGACCGCCCGCCGTTTTCTTCGCCCGCTTCTGCCGGACCGGCATCTTAGCCTCGGTCCGCTCAATCAGTCCGATTGGAAGTTTCAAACGCTGTCGCAGTTCTCGCTCCAAGCCTGCCATTTCGCCGGCGTCGGTCTCGTGATCGTATCCGCCAAGGTGCAGCACCCCGTGCAGAATGAGGATCTGGACTTCCTCTTCCGCCGAGTGGCCCAGGCGCCGGGCATTCGCCGCTGCGATCTCCGCCGAGACGGCAACCTCCCCCGCTAGTGTGCCCGCCATTTCTGTTTCTGCAGGAAAAGAAAGCACGTCCGTCGCTTTGTCCTTACCGCGGAATTTCTTGTTCAGCGCGCGCAGTTCCCGGCTGCCGGTGACCAGCACGTTGACCGTCCCGCGCAACTGTGTGGCCCGTCGCGCTCGGGCCAGAAACTTATCCAGCGCCGCCGCGCTCAATCCAGCAACGCGTTTTTGAAGTATGACCAAGAAGTATGACCACGACGTACGACCGCGGCGTACTAGCGCTCTCGAGAGTCGTTCGCCGACTTGGCCGGTCCGCCCCCTTCCTCCTGCCCATCTGCCAGCCTCTCATCCTTCCCTGCCGCAGCCCTGGACTCGGCGGCTCTGCCTTCTAATTTCAAAGTCAGTTGCTGCTCCGCCATACGCGCTTTGTGCTCATCATAGGCGCGAATAATCCGCTGCACCAGATGATGTCGCACTACATCGCTCTCGTCGAAATGGACAAACGCCAGACCGTTCACGTCCTTCAGCACGTTGACCGCCTCAATCAGTCCACTACGCCGCTCGCTGGGCAGATCAATCTGGGTAACATCCCCCGTAATCACCGCCTTGGAATTAAATCCCAGCCGGGTCACAAACATCTTCATCTGTTCCGAAGTCGTATTCTGCGCCTCGTCCAGGATGACAAACGAATCGTTCAACGTGCGGCCGCGCATGAAGGCGATTGGCGCGATTTCGATGACGTTCTTCTCCAGATACCGCTCCACTTTCTCGGCCTCCAGCATGTCAAACAGCGCATCGTAAAGCGGCCGCAGATAGGGGTCAATCTTTTCTTGGAGAGTGCCGGGCAAGAATCCCAATCGCTCTCCCGCTTCCACCGCCGGACGCGCCAGAATAATCCGGTTCACCTGTTTATTGAGCAGGGCGGAAATCGCCATCGCCACCGCCAGGTAAGTCTTTCCGGTGCCAGCCGGGCCCACTCCAAACACCATGTCGTGGGTCTCGATCGCATCCAGGTAGCGCCGTTGATTCGCGCTCTTGGGCTGGACGGTACGGCGTCCCAATGATCGCTGGCGCCCCGCTTCCGCCAACCCGCGCAGCGTCACCTTGGGATCGCCCACCACAACACGCAGCATGCTGGTGAGGTCGCCGTTATCAAAGCTGAAGCCCGATTTCAGCAGAAACTCGTAGTCGGCGAACACTTGTTCCGCTCGAGCCACGTCCCGGGCCGTGCCTTCCAGGTCAATCCGCTCCGAGCGCAGGTCGATGTTGATGTTGAGCCCGTCTTCCAACACATGCAGGTTCTCGTCCCGCGTGCCGAACAGCGTTCCCAGATTTTGGCTGATTTCAATGCTCTTTTTCATTTACTCCTGCATCGTCCAACGGTTGGGCGGCGCGTCGAACCCCGCGCCACAATGCACACCACGCCACAGGACCGAGCCCTGCGAAATATTAGGCGCAAAACGATTTTCCTGGAGATGGGAACCACCGGAAATGCTCGCTCTGATCGCGCAAGCGGGAACCATTCTCTCCAGCCTATCCCGC
>JBBQVN010000075.1:0-17036 GCA_038211475.1 Terriglobales bacterium
CATAAACTGCCTGCCCGAACGCTGCTGTCGGGATCAAGCCTGTAAGGCAAAAACATAACGCTAGTACCGCTGCGCCGACCAAACGCCTTGTCATATTTCCTCGCCTCCGCATAGGCAAATATCCCGCGCCAGAACCGGGTCTGGTCGCAGAACTTCTCCCAATATTCAATACTTCAGTTTTACTGTTGGAACTAGGCTGCTGCTAAACCCCACATTTGTGTTCGCTCGGAATTTTATAGGAGGAACTTGAATTGTCAAGTGGATTCATGCAGACTAGACAACTTTTTTTGAGGCAGCGGAGCCTTGGTCAAAAAGCGCGCCGAAAATGTACCGTGCTTCTGCTAGTGCGACGACTTCAAGCGCGCATCCAGTTGTTCCGCTCGGCGAAACTCAGCCTGAGCTTCCGCTTGTGCGCCCTTCTGCGCCAAAGTGCGGCCCAGTTCGTAATGCGCGGGCGCATACGTCGGCGACTGCTGGATCGCGGAACGAAATTGCGCGATGGCCCCGTCCAGATCGCCCGCTTTCATCAAGCGAATGCCGGAGTGTGTACTGAAGGTCGCGGCTTGCACCGCAGTCTTCTCCTTGCTGATCGCCTGTCCCGCTGCGGCCTCTTTCGCCGCGCCGTCGGCGTCGCCCAACTGTCGCAGTACTGCCGCGAGCGTGGTGTGCGCCCCGGCGAAATCCGGTTGTAGTCGAATGGCTTCTCTCAGTTCAGCGGCGGCAGCTGGAAACTCGCCTTGCTGTTTGAGCACTGTGCCCAGCGTGTAATAGGCTTCTGCATAACCGGGGTTAGACTGGATGGCGGCTCGCAGTTGTTCAACGGCTTTTGGAAATTCTCCCATTTGCCAGAATGTCACACCCAGCGTGTAGCGCACGTCGGCTTGCTGCGGATCCAATTCGGCCGCCTTTTGCAATTCCGGCACAGCCTCCGCCAAATGGTCTTTCAACTTGAGAGCAAGCCCCAGGTTGTAGTGCAGCGTCGCCGTATCGGGCGACGTCTTCAATGCTCCGCGAAACTCGGAGACCGCTGCATCGAAGTCCGCCTTCTGCAGATAGGCCACGCCCAGGTTCTCACGGTAACTGGTGTCCTCTGGGCGCAAGCGAACCGAGACTTTGAATTCCGCCACCGACGGTTCCGCTTCGCCGGACTGCATCAGAGCCAGGCCGAGGTTGTTATGGGCGTCGGGGTCGCCAGGCTTCAGTTCCACCACCTTACGAAAAGCGTCCACCGCCCCGCTGGTATTCTCCGTGCGCTGTAGCGCCAATCCGAGTTGAGTTTGAGCATCGGCAAATTCGGGCTGCACGCTGGTCGCAGCCTTCAACTCGGCAATGGCCTCCTCGGGCCGGCTCAAGTCCTGAAGCACGCGCGCAAGGTAATAATGGGGCGGGGCAGACTGCGGCGTCAGTTCGACAGCGCTCCGCAACAGCGTTTGGGCTTCATCGAGCGAGTGCTGCTGCCAGCGAATCACCCCAAGATGAAGTTTCGCGGAGGCCAGTCCCGGCTGCAAACGAAGCGCTTCCACAAATTCTGACGTGGCCTCTTCCGGCTGGCCGTTCTGCGCCAACTCTGCACCAAGATCGTCATGAATGTCAGCGCGCCGCGGATCAATAGCGAGAGCGCGCCGCAGTTCTGCAATCGACTGCGTGCGATTGCCCTGCAGACTTAGCGCACGTCCCAGAGTGTGATGAGCATCCGCATTGGTCGGGAACTGTCGCGTGGCTTCGCGCGCCTCAGTCTCCGCGCCCGCCATGTCTCCTTTCTGCAAAAGCGCGTTGGCCAGGTTCACCCACGCTTGCAGAAATGCCGCCTTCAGTTTGAGCGCGGTGCGAAATTCCGCGATGGCTTCATCAGCGTGTCCTTGCGTAAGCCGCACCCACCCCAGGGAGTTGTGTGGCTCGGGAACCCCTGGCGCGAGCCGAATGACATGTTCAAAAGCCGTGGCGGCGGCTTCAAGATGCCCCTGTCGAAGCGCCTCCAACCCCTGCTGGTAAACCGCTTGGATTTCGTCAGTATGAACATTTCTCGTTGCTTGCTTCTGGGCACACGCAGGCGCTGTCGTCACGCAACAGGCGAAGGCGAGAACCAGGCCGAGCAGCCATCTCGAAATATAGGAGTTTCGCACGCTGAATTTCTGTCGTACCGCGGGAATTAATCCACCACAGCAATCTGAGGTCATACTACTACGCCTGTTGACCTTGACCCCGCACCGCCCGCACCCTACGATGAACCCTGGGTCATGCGTTCTTCTCTTCGCAGCACTTTTCTTTCGTTGCACGCCTTCCGGTCTTCCCCCGTGCTGCTCTTACTGCTGTTCGCTTCACTCGCTGCACATTCGCAAACTCCTCCTGCCGCCGCTGCGCCTGCGCTCGCCAACTTCATCGATGTCGCTGCAAAAGCCGGCCTTACCATGACGAATGTGTTCGGTGGCAAAGACACCAAGAAATACATTATTGAAACCACCGGAACCGGCATCGCAATTTTCGATTACGACAACGACGGCTGGCCTGACATTCTCATCGTGAATGGCACTACGCTCGAGGGCTTTCCGGCCAACCATGCGCCCACCAGCCACCTCTACCACAACAATCACGACGGAACTTTCATCGATGTAACGGCGCATTCAGGCCTGACGGCCTCCGGCTGGGGACAAGGGGTCTGCGTCGGTGACTACGACAACGACGGATGGGAAGACGTTTACATCACTTATTACGGCAAGAACCGCCTCTATCACAACCAGGCCGGTGTGTTCACCGAAGTTGCGGACAAGGCTGGCGTGGCGGGGACTGGCAAAGCCTGGGGCACCGGATGCGCGTTCGTGGACTACGATCGCGACGGCAAGCTGGACTTGATGGTCGCCAACTACGTGGACTTCGATTTGTCCACCGCGCCCGCCCCCGGGGAGCGACCCTCGTGCATCTGGAAGGGTGTGCCGGTGATGTGCGGGCCGCGTGGCTTGCCGGGAGCCAAGAACATTCTCTATCACAACCGCGGCGACGGCACCTTTGAGGACGTCACAGTCAAGGCTCACATCGATCAGACCAACGGACACTACGCCTTCAGCGTTTCAACTTTCGATTTTGATGACGATGGATGGCCCGACATTTATGTGGCCTGCGACAGCACTCCAAGCATTCTGTATCACAACAATCACGACGGAACCTTCACCGATGTAGCGGTCACTTCCGGCTCGGCATTCAATGAAGATGGGCGCGAGCAAGCCGGCATGGGATCCACCATTGCCGATTTCAATGGCGATGGCCGGCTCGACATTTTCAAAACCAATTTTTCCGACGACACCTCCACGCTCTACCGTAACAACGGTGACGGCACGTTCGATGATGTGACCACCGCCGCAGGACTGGGCCTATACACGAAATACCTGGGATGGGGAACCATGGCCCTGGATTTTGATAACGATGGCTGGCCGGATCTGCTGCTGGTCAACGGCCATGTTTATCCTGAAGTGGACAAGCAGCACCTCGGCAGCAACTACGAGGAGCCTCGCATTCTCTATCACAACAATGGTAATGGGACGTTCCGCGACATTTCGGCGACTGCCGGCTCAGGCGTCACCGCCACCGCATCCTCGCGCGGGCTTGCCATCGGTGACCTGTGGAACGACGGGCGCATGTCAGCAGTCATCAGCAACATGAACGCAGCCCCCAGCCTGCTGGTCAACCAGATTCACTCGCCTAATCACTGGATTGCGATCCGGACCGTGGGCGTCAAGTCCAACCGGGATGGCATCGGAGCCCGCGTCAGCGTGAAGGCGGGTACGCGAACTCTGGTCGATGAAGTCCGCAGCGGCTCGAGCTACATTTCCAACAACGATATGCGGGTCCACTTTGGCCTCGGGAGCGTGGGTAAAGTAGAGTCCGTTCAGATTCGCTGGCCCAGCGGACTGATCGAGCGCTGGCAAAATGTCCCCGTCGATTCGATTCAGACTATGAAAGAAGGCTCGGGCGTGGACGTCCGCGCCGCCGTGAAGAAGTGATGCTCAACGCTTCGCGGCTTTAGGAAATTGCAAGCTGCGCACAATTCCCTCCCCTTCTTTCACGAAGATCTGCTGGTTAGGCTTGACGTCTTTCAGCGTATCCACCAGGCCGCTGGGCCACCTGATTTCTATTAACTCGATCTTCTCCGCTTTCCCAATCCCGAAATGTACCCGCAAGTCATTCTGCGAAAAGTAGCCGCCGCCGCTTCGCACTTCATCAATCTGCTGATGGGGCTTGGCTTCTCCCGCCGCCCGAGTCACGCACTTGAGCCGGGCCCCAATGCCACTGCGATTTGACTTGGTCCCGATAGTCCGAATCTTGATCCAGTTGTGGTCGAGTCGGGAATCGCATCGGATCAGTTGCGGATAATCGTTTACCGTATTGACCACAAAGTCGATGTCGCCATCATTATCAAAATCGCCAAACGCGCAACCGCGAGCCGCAACAGGATCCGAAATCCCGGGTCCCGCCGCCATCGAAATGTCTTCGAACTTCCCGTTGTGCAGGTTCTGGTACAGCAGCTTTCTCTGCGCGTATCCGGCTTCTGTCTTCAACTGTTCCACCTCCGGATACACGTGGCCGTTGCAGATCACAATGTCGGGCCAGCCATCGTTGTCCATATCTAAGAAGCCACATCCCCAGCCCAGAAATTGGGTATGAGCCCCCAGCCCCGCCACAAAAGTTGTGTCGTCAAAATTGCCGCCGCCCAGGTTGCGATAAAGAGACGGCGTGTCCCCCGCGAAATTGGTCTTCACAATGTCGAGGTTGCCGTCGAGGTCGTAGTCGGCAGCGGCGACCCCCATGCCGGCCTGCGGCTTCCCGTCGGCGCTCAACGCGCAACCGGCTTCCATCGCAATGTCCACAAACTTCCCGTTCTTCTTGTTCTGGTACAGCGCGCTAGCCGTGGAATCGTTGGCCACATAAATGTCCGGCCAGCCGTCGTTGTCAAAGTCCGCCGTCAGCACTCCCAAGCCATACGTTCCGTTCGCCGCCAGAATTCCAGCGCTCTCGGAAACGTCAGTAAACGTGCCATCACCATTATTGTGATAGAGAATATTTTTCCCGCCATTCAGCCCGGGAGGCCCGCACGCCACCATCACTCCCTTATAAAGGCACGGCCCCGATTCCGGCACCGGAGCGGTGGCCAGATCAAAGTCGATGTAGTTGGCCACGAAGAGATCGAGGCGGCCGTCGCGGTCGTAATCCACGAAGGCGCAGCCCGTATTCCAGCGGTTCACCTTGCCCGCAACTCCGGCCTTCACGCTGACGTCTGCGAAGGTTCCATCGCCGTTGTTATGGTAGAGAACGTTCTTCCCGAAATAGGTGACGAACAGGTCGTCCCATCCATCGTTGTCGTAGTCGCCCACGCAAACCGCTTGTCCCCATCCCGTGTGCCCCAGCCCAGCCTTCAACGTGACATCCGTAAAAGTGCCGTCGCGATTGTTCTTGAACAACCGGGAGATGGGTTCCTGCCCCAGCGGGAAGCCTTCCAGCCGCGTGCCGTTGACCAGAAAAATATCCAGCCAGCCGTCGTTGTCGTAGTCGTAGAAAGCCACGCCGCAGCCAGTGGTCTCCAACAGGTATTTGTTTTTGTGTTCGCCGCCGAAAATGGTCTTCGTGTTCAGGCCAGACTCTTTGGCCACATTAATAAAGCTAACGCCGGGATCGGTCGCGGCCCTCGGCGGGGCGGCCCTCGGCGGGGCGACTGTCGGCGGGGCACCCTTTTCTGCTGCTCCCGGATTTCCTCCCCACCCCACCGGACGCGCAGCCGCCAGCACACTTTCCAGCGACAACACCAGAGCCGAGCGGCTCAGCGAATGCAAGAACGAACGACGCGACGAAAACAAGAGGTTGGCACCCTGCCCACTGGGGCTCATGCTAAAATTCGCCCTTCAATGTTTATAGAGCGTGCTTTCGGGCTTTGCAAGCGCACTCGACGGCGCCATTCATGAAATTTCTATTCCGCTTTTTCTCTCGTATGCAGCGTGCGAGAAATCTGTTTTCGTTTTTTCTGGCAGTAGTTTTTTTGTGCGCTATAACGACCGCACAAACTCCAACCCGGCCCCCGGGTCCCTACCCTCCGGGACCTTCCCCTCTGGAACTTTCCCGTCCGGTTCGCGCCTGGGAGTTTTTGCCGCTCACCGGCACTCGGTCTGCCTTACTCGGCAGCGAGTCCGGACAAATTGAAGCGTGGGTCTATCCGCTGAAAATCTTGCGCGGCTTTCATCTCAGCTTCCTCACCGACGGGCGCGTGATCCCCGCGGAAAGTCTTGCACGCACCCTGACCGTGCGCCCTGAGTCGGCCACCATCCTCTACACCGGTGACACCTTTGCGATCCGCGAAACCTTCTTCGTTCCCGTGCATGAGCCGGGAGTTCTCATTCTGATCGATGTGCAATCGGCCCACCCTCTCGAAATCGAGGTCGGATTCACTTCCGACTTCCAACTGGAATGGCCCGCCGCTCTGGGTGGCACCTATGTGGAATGGGACGCTACTCAGCATGCATTTGTTTTTGGCGAAGAACAAAACAAGTACGCGGCTCTAGTAGGTTCTCCTTCCGCCACCGATCCTCAGCTTGCGTACCAAGACAACTACTCCAGCACCGATCAGCACAGCCTCCGCCTCGGCCTCACTGAACATGGCAGCGACACCAAAATCGTCGTGATCGCCGCCTCCACCGAGGGTCGCGAAGATGCACGCCACAGCTACGAGCATCTTGCCTCCGCCAGTGCCGAACTGCTTCGCCAGTCCACCGAGTACTACCGGAATTACTTGGCCCAGACGGTCAGTCTCGATCTCCCCGACCGCCAACTGCAACAGGCCTACGATTGGTCGCGAGTGAGCGTCATCCAGGGACTGGTGAACAATCCCTTCCTCGGAGAAGGGTTGGTCGCGGGCTACCGCACTTCCGGCACCAGCCAGCGTCCCGGGTATGCCTGGTTCTTCGGCCGCGATTCGTTCTGGACCTCCTTTGCATTGAACTCCGTGGGCGACTTCGCGACCAGCCGCAAAGCCATTGCCTTCGTCAGCCAATACCAGCGCGACGACGGCAAGATTCCGCACGAAATTTCGCAGAGTGCCAGTCTGGTGGACTGGTTCAAGGGATATCCCTACCCCTACGTTTCCGCTGACGCCACGCCGTTGTTCATCATCGCGATCAATGACTACGTCGCGCAGAGTGGCGATGTCGACTTCGCCCGGCAGCAATGGCCTCGGCTGTGGAAGGCGTACCAGTTCCTGCGCTCGACTTACGACGCCAATAATTTCCCCAGGAACTTTGGCTTCGGCCATGGCTGGGTTGAGGGTGGACCGCTCCTTCCGGTCAAGACCGAAATCTACCAGAGCGGAACTGGCATGGAAGCGCTGCGTGCGCTTTCCAATCTTGCGCGCCTGCTTGGAAAAGGCGACGAGAGCCAGCAACTCTCCGCCGCCTTTGAGCAACAAAAACCGCGCTTCAACCACGCATTCTGGTCGCCCGAAAACAAAACCTTTGCCTTCGCAATCGACCAAGACGATCATCGAGTGAATGAACCCAGCGTCCTAACCACCGTGCCCATGTGGTATGGCGTCACCGATGCCGACAAGTCGGACGCGATGATCACGCAGTTGGCGCAAGCCGAACATGAGACCGACTGGGGCATGCGCATCATCTCCTCCCACTCAGCGAAATACGGTGGCGGCGGATATCACTACGGGTCGGTGTGGCCGCTGTTTACCGGCTGGGCCGCAGTCGGCGAATACCGCTACCATCGGCCCCATCCGGCATATTCCAATCTGCGAGCCAATGCACTGCTGGCCCTCGATGGCTCGCTCGGACATGTCACCGAAGTTCTTTCCGGCGACTACTACACTTCCCTCTCCACCAGTTCGCCGCACCAGATCTGGTCTGCTGCCATGGTGGTCAGCCCCATCTTGCGCGGAATGCTCGGGCTGCAAACGAATGCCCAGACCAACCGCTTAACCTTTGCCCCGCATGTTCCGGCGGACTGGACCGCATTCTCCGTCGGCAATGTACGAGTGGCTGGGGCGGTTGTCGATTTGCGTTACCTCAAGAATCTGGACGGCATCACGCTCGAAGCAAAGCGAAGTGGCGCGGGCGAATGCACAGTGGAGTTCTCGCCCGCAGTGAGTCTGCGCGCCGAGGTCGCAAGAGTGGAATTGAACGGTCATTCCCTTCCCTTCCATGTGGAGAAGAGCCTCAACGACCAACACGTGACCGTCGTCGTCCCGGTCGGCAGTGGGCTCAACACTTTGCACATCCGGTTGAAGAATGAATTCGGGCTGGTGTACACAAACCAGTTGCCCGCATTAGGCGCCGCCAGCCACGGCCTGCGAATCCTTAGCGAGACATGGAATAATGCGGCCCGCACTCAGTTAACGGTTGAGGTGCAAGGCGTTTCCGGTGAGCATTATGAATTGGGCCTGTGGAATCCCGGTCAGATTGCATACGTGGAGGGCGCTGAACTGACCAGGACCTCAGCCGAACAGGGTGTCCTCAAGTTGGCTTTCCCAGCCGCTCCCGCAGCGGCCTACACGAAAATACCAGTGGTACTACACTTCAAGAGCAGGCCCTAGAGGGCAATGCGGAACTGTCGCAGTCCGCAATTTTCACGTTTGGAAATTGGAAGGAGAAACCGGTAATGAACAGAAAACTAGCAGCTTTCACCTCATTGATGCTGTCTGTAATTTTCCTGCAAACCGTTAGCGCCCAGACCAAGGCCGTCGATGCCGAGGGCCATCCCTGGTGGAAGCACGCGGTATTTTACGAGATCTATCCTCGCAGTTTTGCCGATAGCAACAACAATGGAATCGGCGATCTCAAGGGCATCACCTCCAAGATGGACTACTTGCAAGGCCTCGGCGTCGATGCCATCTGGATATCGCCCATGTATCCTTCGCCCCAGGTCGACTTCGGCTACGACGTTTCGGATTACGAAAACGTGGACCCCATGTACGGCACCCTGCAGGATTTCGACGCGCTGGTGAAGGAAGGCAAGCACCGCAACGTCAGGGTCATTCTTGACTACGTGATCAACCACAGCTCCGACCAGCACAAATGGTTTCTGGATTCGGCGTCATCAAAGACCTCCGCTCATCGCGACTGGTACATTTGGCGCGATGGCAAAGGTCCCGGCCAACCGCCCAACAACTGGGTCTCCACCTTCGGCGGCCCGGCGTGGAAGCTCGACCCCAAGACCGGCCAATATTATTACCACTACTTCTACGCCGAACAACCCGACCTCAACTGGCGCAACCCCGCGGTTGAGAAGGCGATGTTTGACGTGACCCGTTTTTGGTACAAGCGCGGCGTCTCCGGATTCCGACTGGATGCCGTGGACACAATGTTCGAGCGGGAGGACCTAAAAGACAACGCAGTCCTCCCCGGAACCGATAAGCTGGGCGATCCCAATACTGACGAAAAGAACAACAAGAAACTTCCGGAAATGCACGACGCCCTGAAACGGCTGCGCAAGGTTGCCGACGAAAGCAACGCGGTCTTGATCGGGGAAACCTGGACCAACAGCGTGGCGGAGTTGAAGGAGTACTACGGCGCGAAGAATGACGAAATTCAAATGCCCATGGACTTCCTGTTCACCCGGGTGGACAAGCTGTCGCCACCGGAATTCCGCAGTCAGATCGCGGCAGTAGAGAGCAGCGGCGGATGGCCCATCTATGTCGTCAGCAACCATGACATTCCACGCTCCTACAACCGCTACGGCGACGGCAAGCACAATGATGACATTGCCAAGCTGATGGCCGCCTTCTACTTGACCCTGCGCGGAACGCCCATCATGTATTACGGCGAAGAGCTCGGCATGGAGAACAACGACCCCAAGCGCAAAGAAGACGTGAAAGACCCCATCGGACAACGCGGCTGGCCCGAAGAAATTGGCCGTGACGGCGAACGCACTCCCATGCAGTGGAACGATTCTCCCAACGCCGGGTTCAGCATTAACAAGCCGTGGCTACCAGTCCCGGCCAGCTATCAAATCCATAACGTCGCCACAGAGTCGAGCGACCCTAACTCCGTCCTGAACTTCTACAAGCAGGTGCTGAAACTACGCCATACCGATCGCGCCTTGGTCGAGGGCAACTATGTGGCGCTCAACTCGGATGATCCCAATGTGATGTCTTATCTGCGCAGCTACAAGGACGATGCCGCTCTGATCGTCCTCAACATGTCTTCGTCTCCCCAAAAAGTGACCATTGATTTGTCCCAGCAGGGCATGCCCGCAGCCAAGCTCAAGAGTTTGCTGGCTACTCCGCAAGCCACCGCAGCCGGACAGGTAGTGACCCTGCCTCCATTTGGAGTGTTCATCGGCGAGGCAAAAAAATAAAGCGGAGTGCGCGTGCCGCCTCGTGCCGCACGCGCATTACTCATGCCAGGTGAAGTTTCTTCTGCATATCTTCCAGCGAAATCCCCTTGGTTTCCGGATAGATGAACAAAACCACTAAGAACTGCAGCACCATCATGCTGGCAAAGAATACAAACGGAATAGATCGCGACCATGCCGCTAGTGCCGGGAAAATTCCCGAGATCAGCGCATTCATCACCCAGTGCGTCAGGCTACCCAGGCTCTGCCCCTTGGCTCGCACCCGATTGGGAAATACTTCGCTGATGTAAACCCAAATCACCGCGCCCTGCGAGAACGCGAAGAACGCGATGTAGGCCATCAAAAGGAACAGCAGCAGTTCAAAGTGCTTTCCGGTTGAGAAAATATACGCCACGCCCCCCAGGCACGCCGCCGTCCCCACCGAGCCAATCAGCAGCAGCTTCTTCCGGCCCACCTTGTCGATAACCGACATCGCCAGCATGGTAAACACCAGATTGGTCAGACCAACATATACCGCCTGCAGATCGCTCGAAACTTTGCTGAAACCGGCATGGCCAAAAATATCGTTCAGGTAGTAGAGGATCGCGTTAATCCCAGCAAGTTGGTTGAACGCGCCAATACTGACCGCGAGAAAAATAGGGAACAAGTACTTTCTTGAAAATAGAGGCTCGTCAGCGTGGCCGTGGTCGGCATCAATCGATGCCACGATGTCCTGCAGGTCCTGTTCGTAGTTCTCATCCCCGGTCAGTCGTAGCACCTCGCGGGCTTCCGCCACTCGGCGCTTTTTCACCAGCCAACGCGGGCTGCGTGGAATCGTGAACAGCATCAGGAAGAAGAGCGCCGCCGGAATTGCTGATATCCCTAGCTTCCACCTCCACTCGTGGTCAACGCCAAAGTGCTGCAGACCCACCAGGTAATTGCTTAAGTACGCCAGCAAAATGCCCGCCACCACGTTGAATTGGAAAAAGCCGACCATGCGGCCGCGCCACTTCGCCGGCGCGATCTCCGCAATGTACATTGGACCCAGCACCGACGACCCGCCGATCCCCAGTCCGCCCAGGAAACGAAAGACCACCAGCGCATTCCAATCCCAGGCAAAGGCACATCCAACAGCGGAAACAAAGTACAGCACTGCCATCACGCGCAGGCTATCGCGCCTACCCCATTTGTCGCCCGGGATTCCGGCCAGCATCGCACCCATGATGGTGCCCCAGAGCGCCGCCGCGACCGTCCATCCCAACAGGCCGGGGCTTAGGTGGTACACCTGGCTCAAGTTGCTGGTTGTCCCCGCAATCACCGCAGTGTCGAAACCAAAAAGCAGGCCGCCCAAGGCCGCAACCACTGTGCTTTTTAGTAGAAACGTATTAAGTTTCATATTTTAGTGGCTCCCACGAAGCCTACAAGGTATATACTGCCGAAGCCGTTTTGTGAAGGTGGACAGTCCACTTCTATCGACTTGCGCAAAATATTATGAAATTTTTTCGGCCCGGCGCCGGTTCCAGACCACTGTGCCGATAGCTCATTTAGCCCGTCGATTGAGTTCAAGTTGTTATGACAGCTTAGCCCAGTTACAGCAATGAAAATGGGGAGTGAACTTGAGCAACAACGTCAAGCCGAAGTACCAGAAGATCGTCTTCGAGTTGCAAAAGTCTATCACTTCCGGTGAGTACAAAGCTGGCGATCGGCTGCCGAGCGAAGCCGATCTGGTGGAGAGCTACTCCACCTCGCGGCTAACCGTGCAACGCGCGATGAAGGAGTTGCAACACCTCGGTCTCATCGAACGCCGCGCCGGGTCGGGCACCTTCGTACGTCGCATGGACCAAGCCAAGGGCCATTCCTTCGGACTGCTCATTCCTGGGTTGGGCGAGACCGAGATCTTCGAGCCAATCTGCCAGGCCATGGCCTGCGCCGGTCGTGTTGGAGGCCACGCTCTGCTCTGGGGAGACACTACTCAAACCACTGGTAACAGAGAACAGCAGACCAAAGAACTCTGCGAATATTACATTTCTCAAGCCGTGTCGGGCATCTTCTTCGCTCCCGTCGAATTAATGCCCAACAAAGACGAGATCAATCGTTGGATCATCAACTCTCTGGACAAGGCCCGCATCCCCGTCGTCCTGCTCGACCGTTGCTTTTCTCCGTATCCGCAGCGCAGCCGTTACGATCTGGTCGGCATAGACAATCGTCGTGCCGGATTCATCGTGACCGACCACTTGCTGCGCCACGGCTGCGAGCGTTTGGTTTTTCTGGCCGTGCCCTATTCCGCTCCCACCGTGGATGCCAGAATCGCCGGTTTCCGCGAAGCCCTCGAAACCTTTAGCATTTCTGCGGGCAAAGATTGGATCCACATCGGCGAACCCGATGATGCCGTCGCCGTCCGCGAGACCCTCGACACCATCCGGCCCGACGGTTTCGTTTGCGCCAATGACATGACCGCGGCCCGCCTGATGCGAACCCTCGAACAACTGGGAGTGGCCGTCCCCGACCAAATACGTATCGCGGGTTTTGACGACGTAAAATATGCGGGCCTGCTGGGCGTGCCTTTGACCACAGTGCATCAGCCTTGCCGCGAAATCGGAGAGGTCGCCATTTGGACCATGCTCGATCGCATGGCCCACCCCGCTCTTCCCGCGCGGGACATTTTGCTTTCCTGCAGCCTCGTCGCTCGACGCTCATGCGGCAGCCACACTTGCCATGAATCCTCGACATCATGACTTCGCGAATAAATCTGCTCAGTCAATTTCGTAAGAATGAACTGCCGCCCCCGGCGCCGGCAGCCACAAGGGATCGGCCCTCATGAATTCAATTTCACGTCGTTCTTTTCTGGTTGGTGTAGGCGCGGCCGCTTCTGCCGGCCTGCTCGTCTCTCGAAACCCGCTGCTGGCCGCTGTCGAACCAGGGAGTCTCGCTTCCCGTCTCGCCGCCGATCCCCTGCGTCCGCAGTTCCACTTGCTTCCCGCCGCCAACTGGATGAACGACCCCAACGGCCCCATTTTTATCGACGGCGTGTATCACATGTTCTTCCAGTCCAATCCCAACGTTTCGGTGTGGGGCGACATGCATTGGGCGCACGCCACCAGCGCTGACATGGTCCATTGGAAGCATCAACCGATAGCCATCGCGCCCACTCCCGGCGGCTTCGATCAGGACGGAGTTTTCAGCGGCTGCATCGTGATGGATGGCTCGCTGCCGACCGCAGTCTATACGGGCGTCCGCACCACTGCAAACAAGTCTGACGCCACGTTGCTCGATGGCGTCCACGTTTTTCAGGAGACTCAGGGACTCGCGGTCTCTCATGACAACCTGCAAACCTGGCAGAAAACTGCCGCCCCCATCATCGAGCGGCCTCCCGATGGCATGGCCATTACCGGATTTCGCGACCCCTGCGTGTGGCGGGAAGGCAACTGCTGGATGTTAGCTCTGGGCTCAGGCGTCTCCAAAAAAGGCGGCGCAATTTTGCTCTATCGTTCCCCTGACTTGCACCACTGGACTTATTTGCATCCACTGTTGGAAGGCGTCTCCAAAGGGAGCGACGCGATCAATCCTGTCGATGCCGGCGACATGTGGGAATGCCCGGATTTCTTTCCCCTCGCCGATCGCCACGTCATGCTGATTTCGACCATGGGCAAAGTGTTCTGGAAATCGGGCAAGTACGCAGACGGCCGCTTCACCCCCGATCGTGAAGGCACGGTAGATTTCGGTGCGTATTACGCAGCCCGGACCATGCTCGACCGCAACCACAATCGCATCTTATGGGGCTGGATTCCCGAAACGCGTCCTGAAGCGGAACACCGCGCTGCCGGCTGGGCATGCGCCATGAGCCTGCCTCGCGTGCTCTCGCTCAGCCCCGAGGGCGACCTCCGCATGGAAGTCGCTGGCGAAGTGGATGCACTCCGCGAAAGTCACACCCGCCTCGACTCACCCATGAGCACGGTTGCCCGTCAAAAAATGTTGGCCGCGCTGCGTATCCGCGATCTCTCCGCCGAACTCCAATTGAAATTTATGCCCGAGCCTGGCCGCGAGTTTGCTTTCGAGCTTCGCGGCGAAAATGACGAGCCCTTCGCCTCCATGGCATACAACCCCGCAAATTCAGGCCGCGAGCTTCGCATCAACAAGACTTTCGCAGCGCTTCCCGTCGATACCGCGAAGCCGGTGCATCTGCGCTTGTTCATTGACGGTTCAGTGCTCGAGTTGTTTGCCAACTCGCAATCCTCGATCACCGAGCGCGTGTATACCGCGCCCAAATCCGCGCTCAAGATTTCGTTGCCAAACCCAGCTCAGCTGAAATCCCTGGACTGCTGGCAGATTCGGCCCATCTCCAAAGATCGCCTGACCACTTGACCTCTTCGCCCTGAAGCGGCCCCTCGCAATCACCCGACAAATTTCGTTCCTGCCGGCGGTGATTGGGTTCTGATCCTACGACTGTGGAGCAACTGGCTGTGCCGGCGGAGTAACCGTAGCCGGCTGTGTCGGCGGGGCAACCTGTGGTGGATTGGCTGGCTCCAGCGGCGCCATCAGCAAGTCCTTCCGTGGAAACGGCATCAGCAGTTCAAAGGGAAAGCTCACCAGAAACGCATACCCTTTCAGGTTAAGCGTCGTTATGTCGTCCAGGGGCTCGCAGGTGTAATGACCGGGCGGCACGCCCGGCAGGTCTGGCGAATACACATTGATCTCCGCGCGCACCGGCTGCAGCCGGCTGAATCGCCATGCAATGTGGTAATGCATATACATAAGGTTCCCTGCAAACTGCGTGACTTGCGGCTGAGCCAGCAGACTCTTCCATTTGTCCAGTTCCACATCGTGGGGCGGGTCCTGCACCCCACCCACTGGCGTGAATGTCGCGTCTAAAATCGGTCTGCCGCTGAACAACGAACGGATCGAATACGACGTCTCCGTTGTCGTCATCCGGCTCAGTCGCTTTTGATAGCCAACCAGCCACCCCAGAACCGTGGGATAGATTCGATTCAAATACAAGCGTGGTAGATACGCGAATGGCCCCGTGTATCCCGACTCTTGCCCTGCCAACTGCACCCGGGGAATGTTCACCGCGAACTCCTGGTAGTTGACGCCCGGCCACGGACACCACCCGGGACGCAAGTTTTCTGTCAGTCCAAAAACGTAAGCCACTGCATGATTGCCTTCTTGGTTGATCATCGACTGCTGTAATTCAATTTCGGGCGGCAAATATTTTCGCACCCAATCCGCCGGTGCATACGCCACCACGATCGCCACCAGGTACTGGCCGCACGGGTCCCCCAAGCAAGGCTTCACCGTGATGTCGAATTGCGACTCGGGCAGAGGCCACGAATCGTGACGGTAGTTTTGCCAGCTATGGAACCAGGCCACCCTCCGGTCCCGTCCCGTGACCACGTCGAACACGTGAGCGAAGAAGCCCAGCACCGCCGATATCACAGAAATCACCCAGTGATACCAGCGTTGATCCATCAGCCACTTCAAAAATTTCAACTTCATCGCGTTCCCTCCCGGTTTAACAAAGGAAATCCTCCCGCATGCATATGCGCCATGCGCTGCGGATTCTTGATCTTCTGCCGCGTCATCCATTCGTCCGCTTCGCGCACCATTTCCTCGCCTCGCGAATTGTTCATCAATTCGCCGGCCAGCCGGCGGGCCGACATGGCATAGCTGACCATATCTGCATCCTGAAACATGCGGCTGGCGGTGTCGAACTCATGCACCGCGCCACCGCCGTCCCCGCGTTGCACTGCCAACCCGGCGGAAATGCTTTTCACAAAAGCTTTCCCCATCGCCGCTGATTCCCCGCCCAGGCTCTTGGCATCATCCTCAGCTACCCGAAGATATGCCGCCTTCCGTTGAGCGTTGTCACTGACTGCCGCCGCCGCCAGATGGGTGCGGGCGCGAATATCCTTCCACAAAATGCGCAGAGTTGGCACTCGATGCAGATGATTAGCCTCGAACTCTCTCCACTGTTCCGCCAGGTAGTCCAGGCTCTGGCCAGCAGTGCCCTCGTACAGGTTCGCGTACATGGTCGAGTGCGTGGCCATGGCATGTTGCAGATGATAGCCGCCCTGGCTCCAATGCGTGACTGCGTCCTCGGCCGATTGACGCGCCGCTTGGGGCCGGTCCATCGCCAGCTCTACCATGGGTCCGCAGAAAGCTTCCAGGTTGGTGAAGGTATACAAATCGCCAAGTTCCTGCGCGTCCCCCATCAGCGGCGCGGTGCGGCGAATCAACTCCCCGAACTCTCCCACATGTTGCAGCGAGTAGAGGTAAAGAGTTCGAGCCGTGCCCAGTTCGTAGCGGACACCGGTGCACTCCGCGCTGTAGATTGCTTCCGCTTCCAGAAAACGCCGGCCCGCTGTACGCCAGTCAGCGGAAATGTACGCCACCGCGCCCTCTGCCAGCGTCATGTCCGCCATCAAGCTTCGATCGGGAAACCGTGAAGCCAGGTTCCTCCCCGCCTGGATCAGCTGCAGCGCGTGTTCCCGGCCACGTTGTCTTCCCTCCAGTGAAACCAGGTTGTGCGCGGCCAGGAAGATTGCGCGGATCATGCGGACCGGCTCTCCCGCTCGCAACGCCAGCCACAAGCCAAGCAGGCTGAAATACATTCCGGCGAACAAGTCCACCATGTTGAAGGGTGCCGCCACCGACCAGGCCGCGTCGATCCGGTTGAGCACCTTCGTTGAAATTTCAGCCTCCGGCCTTTCCCTTACTTTGAGTCCCTG